>JAPOJD010000153.1 GCA_029978585.1 Actinomycetota bacterium | reverse complement strand
AGGTCATGTCCCTCACCCGCGAGGCCGGATTCGGCGCGGAGGTGAAGCGACGGATCATGCTGGGCACCTATGCGCTTTCCAGCGGCTACTACGACGCCTACTACGGCCAGGCCCAGAAGGTGCGCACCCTCATCCAGCGCGACTTCGCGGCCGCATTCGATCAGGTCGATGTCCTCATCTCGCCGACGGCGCCGACGACCGCCTTCCGCATCGGGGAGAAGGTCGACGATCCCCTCGCGATGTACCTCAACGACGTCGCGACCATCCCGGTGAACCTTGCCGGCAATTGCGCGCTATCGCTGCCCGTCGGCCTCGCGCCGGAGGACGGCCTGCCCGTGGGCCTGCAGGTGATGGCGCCCGCGCTCGCCGACGACCGCCTCTACCTCGTCGGCGCCGCCCTCGAGGGCGCCCTGAGCGACCGATGGGGGCACCTGCTCATCGAGGAGGCGCCGGCGCTATGACCCAGCCCATCCCGTTCGACGAGGCCCTGGAGGCCTTCGAGCCCGTCATCGGCCTGGAGGTCCACGTCGAGCTCGGCACGAACACCAAGATGTTCTGCGGCTGCCCGACCGAGTTCGGTGCGGCGCCCAACACGCAGACGTGCCCGGTGTGCCTCGGGCTGCCCGGCTCCCTGCCGGTGGCCAATGCGCAGGCGATCGAGTCCATCATCCGCATCGGGCTCGCGCTGAACTGCGACATCGCCGAGTGGTGCCGCATGTCGCGCAAGAACTACTTCTACCCCGACATGCCCAAGGACTACCAGGTCAGCCAGTACGACGAGCCCATCTGTGTCAATGGCCACCTCGACATCACCGTGCCGACCGACGACGGGCCCGTCGACGTGCGCATCGACATCGAGCGGGTGCACATGGAGGAGGACACCGGCAAGCTCACCCACGCGGGCGGTGACACCGGGCGCATCCACGGCGCGGACTACTCGCTCGTGGACTACAACCGGGCCGGGATCCCCCTCGTCGAGATCGTCACGAAGCCGGTGGTGGGCACGGGCCGCCTCGCCCCGGCCGTGGCCCGGGCGTACGTCGCGGAGCTGCGGGACATCATGCGGGCCCTGGGCGTCTCGGACGTCAAGATGGAGGAGGGATCGCTGCGGTGCGACGCCAACCTCTCCCTCAATCGGCCCGGTGAGCCCTGGGGGACGCGCTCGGAGACCAAGAACGTCAACTCGCTGCGCTCGGTGGAGCGCGCCGTGCGCGCGGAGATCGAGCGGCAGGCCGGCGTTCTCTCCTCCGGTGAGCGCGTGGTGCAGGAGACGCGGCACTTCCACGAGGACACCGGGGTCACGACCCCCGGTCGTTCCAAGGAGCAGGCCGAGGACTACCGCTACTTCCCCGAGCCCGACCTTGTCCCCATCGCGCCATCGCGCGAATGGGTCGAGGAGCTGCGCGGCACCCTGCCGGAGCGCCCGTCTGTGCGCCGGGCACGCCTCGCGGCCGAGTGGGGGATCGGCGACTTCGAGATGGCCTCGCTGGTGAACGCCGGCGTCCTCGATCTCGTCGAGGAGACCGTGGCTGCCGGTGTCGCGCCCGACGCCGCGCGCAAGTGGTGGTCCGGGGAGTTCACGCGCGTTGCCAACGAGCGGGGGGTCGATCCGGCTGACCTGCCTGTCACGCCCGCCGACATCGGCCGCGTCGAGGAGCTCATCGCGTCCGGGGCCCTCAATGACAAGCTCGCCCGGCAGGTGTTCGACGGTGTGCTCGCCGGGGAGGGCAGTCCCGACGAGGTCGTCGCCGCCCGCGGCTTGGCGGTGGTGAGCGACGATTCCGCGCTGCTGGCCGCGATCGACGCGGCGCTCGCCGAGCAGCCGGATGTCGCCGAGAAGATCCGCGGCGGCAAGGTCCAGGCGGCGGGAGCGATCGTCGGCGCGGTCATGAAGTCCACGCGCGGCCAGGCCGACGCGGGCAAGGTCCGCGCGCTCTTGCTCGAGCGTCTCGGCGTCAGCGACGACTAGGCCGACAGCGTCAGCACGAGTATTCGATCGTCGCCCGGACGCGGGTCACCGCGGCCGTCGCTGTTGGAGGTCATGAGCCACAGCGATCCGTCGGGGAGCGCCTCGACCGTACGCAGGCGTCCGAGTTCGCCGAGATCGAGGGCGAGCGGAGTTCCGGCGCGATTGCCGACGAGCGGCACCTGCCACAGCACCTCCCCGCGCAGCGATGCGACGTAGGCCACGTCGTCGACGATCGCGAGGCCGCTGGGGGAGGCCAGGGACGTCGGAGACCACTGTGCCTGCGGATCGATGAATCCCTCAGCCCCGGCGACGCCCTCGTGCAGCGGCCACCCGTAGTTGCCCCCGGCGACGATGAGGTTGAGTTCGTCGGCGTCCTTCTCCCCGAACTCCGTCGCCCACAGGCGACCCTTCGAGTCGAATGCCAGCCCCTGCACGTTGCGGTGGCCCAGGCTCCACACCGGAGAGCCGGGGAAGGGGTTGTCGTCGGGGACCCCGCCCTCGGGTTCGATGCGCAGGATCTTGCCGGCGAGCGAGTCCGGGTCCTGGGCGAGGTCGTTGACGCGGGTGTCGCCGGTGGCGACGTACAGCATGCCGTCGGGGCCGAAGGCCAGCCGTCCGCCGTTGTGCGTCTGGGCCTTGGGGATGCCCGTGAGGATCTCCTCACGGGGGCCATCGGGATCCGCCAGCGAAATGCGGATCACCCGGTTGTCGTCGGCCGTGGTGACATAGGCGTAGAGCCAGGCGCCCGAGGGGTCGAGGGCGATTCCGAGCAGTCCGCCCTCCCCGCCGGGGACTGTCTCGACGATCCGGGTCATCTCCGCGAGCGAGCCGTCGGCGGCGACCTCGACGATGCGGCCGGTGTCCCGCTCGCTCACCAGGGCCTTACCGTCCGGGAGTCGCGCCAGGCCCCAGGGCGTGACTAGGCCCGTCGCCTCGTCGGACGCGACGGTCACCCTCGGCGGCTGCGCCGTGGGAGTCGCGGCTTCGGGGCCGGGGATGGCCGCGCCGCCGCACCCGGTGAGGCTGAGGGCGGCGACGAGGAGGACGGTGGCGAACCGTGCGCGTGTCACCCCTCCACTATGCGACGACCCGGATGCGCGCGCGAGCGGGGCGGCGTGGTGGGATATCCCCGTGATCGTCGTCCCCGGGGAGATTGCCGACGCCATGGACGTGCCCGGTCTCACGATCTGGGATGGCGGCGACGTCGCGCCCATCCGCGAGGCCCGCTTCTACGTCCCGTCGTACATGGCCGGGGAGTGGGCCTTCTCGGTGATGACCGACCTGCCGCTGCTGGAGGTCTGCCAACTGCCCACCGCGGGATTCGAGCATGCGCTCGGCCACCTGCCCGTCGGTGTCACCCTGTGCAATGCCGCGGGCGTGCACGACGCGAGCACGGCCGAACTGGCCGTCGCGCTCATCCTCGCCCGCCTGCGCAGGGTCGACGACATGGCCAGGGCCATGCCGCGCGGCGAGTTCATCCACGAACGATTCGATGCCCTGGCCGACAAGCGGGTGCTGGTGCTGGGTGCCGGCGGCATCGGCCAGGCGCTCACCCGGCGCCTCGAGGGCTTCGAGTGCGAGGTCGTCGTGGTCGGGCGAGCGGCACGCGAGGGCGTGCGCGGACGCGAGGAGATCGCCGAACTCCTCCCGTGGGCCGACATCGTCGTGATCGCCGTACCACTCGACGACTCCACGCGCGGCATGGTCGATGCCGACTTCCTGGCCCGCATGCGCGACGGGGCACTCCTGGTCAACGTCGCCCGCGGTGGCATTGCCGACACGGCCGCGATGCTCGCCGAGTGCGGTCGCCTGCAGTTCGCTCTCGACGTCACCGATCCCGAGCCGCTGCCCGCGGACCATGCCCTGTGGCGTGCTCCCGGCGTCCTCATCTCCCCGCACGTCGGAGGCAATACGACGGCGTTCCTGCCGCGCATCGCCCGCCTCGTGCGTGATCAGGTCGCGCGCTGGCAGTCGGGGGCCCCGCTGGCCAACGTCATCGTGTCCTAGGCTGACGGCATGACCCAGTCGCCCGATATCAAGCCCCGAAGCCGCGAGGTCACCGACGGCCTGGAGCGTGCCGCTGCCCGAGGCATGCTGCGCGCGGTCGGCATGGAGGACGAGGACTTCGCCAAGCCTCAGATCGGCATCGCGTCGTCCTGGAACGAGATCACCCCGTGCAACCTCTCCCTGGATCGCTTGGCACGTGCCGCCAAGGAGGGCGTCCACGCGGCCGGTGGCTTCCCCATGCAGTTCGGCACGATCTCGGTCTCGGACGGCATCTCCATGGGCCACGAGGGCATGCACTTCTCTCTGGTGAGCCGCGAGATCATCGCCGACTCCGTCGAAGCCGTCATGCAGGCGGAGCGACTCGACGGCATGGTGAACTTCGCCGGCTGCGACAAGAGCCTCCCGGGCATGATCATGGCCGCGGCGCGCCTCGACGTCGCGAGCGTCTTCGTCTACGCCGGGTCGATCCTCCCCGGCCACGCCCGCCTCTCCGACGGTTCCGAGCGTGACGTCACGATCATCGACGCCTTCGAGGCCGTCGGCGCCTGCGCTCGCGGCCTGATGTCTCGCGAGGACGTCGACACCATCGAGCGCGCGATCTGCCCCGGCGAGGGCGCGTGCGGTGGCATGTACACCGCCAACACCATGGCCAGCGCCATCGAGGCAATGGGCATGTCGCTCCCCGGCTCGTCAGCGCCTCCGGCTGTCGATCGCCGACGCGATGGCTATGCGCGCCGATCGGGCGAAGCCGTCGTCGAGCTGATCCGCCAGGGCATCACGGCCCGCGACATCATCACCCGGCCCGCGCTGGAGAACGCGATCACCACCGTCATGGCGCTCGGCGGCTCGACCAATGCCGTGCTCCACCTT
>JAPOJD010000039.1 GCA_029978585.1 Actinomycetota bacterium | reverse complement strand
CGCCACTCAACGCAGTTTAGGCAGGGGTCAGGAGCACAGTCGCGCGTGCCATTCGGCCGCGCTCGCGTCAGTGAGGCTGGCCACCTGGTCGATGACGACGCGCAGGCGCCCACCGTCGTCTGCCGCGGCGTCGTACTCCGGGGCGATCCAGGGCTCGAGGTCGCGACCGCCGCGCGAGACCAGGGTCGCCACGAGCTCGGCGAGCATCTCGCGCTGCCGGGCGTAGCCGGCCTCGGCTCCCGCCCGGTTCATCACGTAGATGGCGGTCATCGCCTTGAGCGCGGCCACCTCCGCCCGCACCCCGTCGGGGACGACCAGCGAGGCCGCGTAGCGCGTGAGCCGGGATCCTGGGTACGCCTCGCGAGTGGCCCGCTCAGCCGCTGCGCAGAATCGCCCGATGAGCTGCGACGTGGCTGTCTTGAGCGCGGCCAGGTCGCGCTGCGACCCGTCGTACGACGACGGCCAGTAGTCGAGCGCGAGAAGTCGATCCAGCGCGGCGCCGATCGACGCTGGATCCACCGAGGGGAGGTAGCCGCGGTGGGCGACATCCATGACGTTCTCGCGCTCCGTTGCAGAAGTGAACATGTCGAGGGTGATGAGGCCGGTGTGCAGCGCATCCTCGAGGTCGTGCACGGAATAGGCCACGTCATCCGCCCAGTCCATGACCTGCTCCTCGAGGCAGGTCCGCTCCCCCGGCGCCCCCTCGCGCAGCCAGTGGAAGATCTCGGCGTCGTCGGCGTAGTAGCCGAACTTATGGGCCTGGCCGCCGAGGTCGGCCCCGCGCCTGTCCTCGACGGCGGCGGGATCGCGGCGCGGCCACGGGTACTTGCACGAGGCATCAAGGCTGGCCCGGCTGAGGTCCAGGCCGGCACTGCGCCCGGTGGCGGGGTCGATGACCTTCGCCTCCAGGCGGGTCATGACCCGCAGGGTCTGGGCATTGCCCTCGAACCCGCCCACGCCGCTCGCAATGCGGTTGAGTTCTCCCTCGCCGTTGTGCCCGAAGGGCGGATGCCCGAGGTCGTGGGCCAGGCCCGCGACGTCGACGAGGTCGGGGTCGCACCCCAGGGCCGCACCCATCTCGCGGGCGATCTGCGCCACCTCCAGGGTGTGGGTGAGGCGCGTGCGCGGGAAGTCGGCACTGCCGGCGACCAGCACCTGGGTCTTCGCCGCCAGGCGCCGCAGGCCCGCGGAGTGCAGCACTCGGGCGCGGTCGCGCGCGAAGGGAGACCGATCGCTGGGGGCGTTCGTGACCCACCGCTCGACGTCGGCGGCGGTGTATCCGGGAGGAATGCCCACGTCCACGACCCTAGAGGGTCTCGGGAACGCGCCCGTGCCGGGAACGGCCGTCCCGGCGGGACTCGCGTGGGTCAGCGGCTGTCGGAGGCAGCGGCCCCAAGCGCGGCTCGCCCGGCCTCCAGACGGGCGATGGGCACGCGGAACGGCGAGCACGAGACGTAGTCGAGGCCCACGTCGTGGAAGAAGTGCACGGAGTCCGGATCCCCGCCGTGCTCACCGCACACCCCGCACTTGAGTTTGGGGCGCACCGCCCGCCCGGCCTCGACGGCCATGCGCACCAGCGCTCCCACGCCCTCGCGGTCGAGCGACTCGAAGGGCGAGACACCGAACACCCCCTTGTCCAGGTAGGCGGAGAAGAACGCCGCCTCGACGTCGTCACGGCTGAACCCCCAGGTGGTCTGGGTGAGGTCGTTGGTGCCGAAGGAGAAGAACTCCGCGGCCTCGGCGATCTGGCCCGCGGTCACCGCCGCGCGGGGCAACTCGATCATGGTGCCGATCGGGAACTTCAGCGTGCAGCCGTGCACCGTGGCGACCTCCTCGAGGACGGCGGAGGCCTCCTCGATGACGAGTTCGAGCTCCTGGATCGATCCGACGAGCGGGATCATGATCTCGGCGCGCGGATCACCGCCGAGCTTCTGGCGCATGCACGCGGCCTCCGCGATCGCGCGTACCTGCAGGGCGAACAGCCCGGGCAGCACCAGGCCGAGGCGAACGCCGCGAAGGCCCAGCATCGGGTTCTGCTCGTGCAGGCGGTTGACCGCCTGGAGCAGGCGCAGTTCCGACTCGTGCTGCTCCCCCCGCGCCTCGGCCAGGGCGACGCGCACGGCGAGGTCGGTGCGGTCGGGGAGGAACTCGTGCAGCGGCGGGTCGATGAGCCGGATGGTGACCGGGAGGCCGTCCATCGCCTCGAGGATGCGCATGAAGTCCTTGCGCTGCAGCGGCAGGAGTGCATCGAGGGCCTCCTGGCGCTCCTCATCGTCGTTCGCGAGGATGAGCCGCTCGACGTACTGCTTGCGCTCGCCGAGGAACATGTGCTCCGTACGCAGCAGCCCGATGCCCTCCGCGCCCATCCGGCGTGCCCGCTGGGCGTCGGGCGCGGTATCGGCGTTGGCGCGCACGAGCAGCCGCCGCGAGCGGTCTGCGTGGCGCATGATGCGGTCGACCGCCTTGATGAGCTCGCGCGTGTCCTCATCGGCGTCCTGGGTCGCTGACGCCACGCCCTCCTCGAAGTAGCGCACTACGGGGCTGGCCATCACGGGAACCTCACCCAGGTAGACGGTGCCCGTGCTGCCGTCGATCGAGATGACGTCGCCTTCGCTGACCTCGATCCCCGATCGCGTCGTCAGGCGGCGGTTGACCGTATCGACGTCGAGTTCCTCAGCCCCGCAGACGGCGGTCTTGCCCATGCCCCGGGCGACGACCGCGGCGTGGGAGGTCTTGCCTCCGCGACTGGTGAGGATCCCGGCAGCGGCCACCATGCCCGCGAGGTCGTCCGGGTTCGTCTCGCGACGCACGAGGATCACCTTGCGCCCCGACTCCGCCCACTCCACGGCCGTGGGAGAGTCGAAGACCGCCTGGCCGACGGACGCTCCCGGTGAGGCGCTCATGCCGCGCGTGAGCACGGTGTAGGAGGAGCCGTCGGCAAAGCGCGGGAACATCAACTGCGCCAGTTGCGCGCCACTCACTCGGCGCACCGCTTCATCGAGGTCGATCACCCCCTCATCGACCAGTTGCGTGGCAATGCGGAAGGCGGCGGCGGCCGTGCGCTTGCCCACGCGGGTCTGCAGCATCCACAGCGTGCCTCGCTCGACGGTGAACTCGATGTCGCAGAGGTCGTGGTAGTGCAGTTCCAGCCTGCGCATGATGTCGAGTAGCTGCTCATACGATGCGGGGTCCCGCTTCCCCAGGTCCGCCAGGGACAGGGTGTTGCGGATCCCCGCCACCACGTCCTCGCCCTGGGCGTCGGGCAGGTAGTCGCCGTACTCCCCGCGGGACCCGGTCGACGGGTCTCGCGTGAACGCCACGCCGGTGCCCGAGCCCTCGCCCAGGTTGCCGAACGCCATCGCCTGGACGTTGACCGCCGTCCCCAGGTCATGCGGGATGCGCTCGCGCCTGCGGTAGAGCCGAGCGCGGTCGGTGTTCCACGACCGGAACACCGCGAGGATGGCCAAGTTCAACTGCTCGCGCGGGTCCTGGGGGAACGGCTCACCGGTCGTCTCGAGGACGATTCCCTTGTACGCATCGACGAGACCTTCGAGCGCGGCAACGGGGATCTCGATGTCGAGGGTGGCACCACACATGGCCTTGACGTCGTCGAGGGCCTTCTCGAACCTGTGCGCGTCGATGTCGAGGACGGTCTTGCCGAACATCTGAATGAGCCGCCGGTAGGAGTCCCAGGCGAAGCGGGCGTCCTGGGCGATCTCCGCGAGGCCCTTCACGCTCTCGTCGTTCAGCCCGATGTTGAGGACGGTCTCCATCATCCCGGGCATCGAGAACCTCGCCCCGGAGCGCACCGAGACCAGGAGCGGATCGGTCGGGTCACCGAGCCGGCGCCCCATGCGCTCCTCGAGGCGGTCCAGGTGCTGGCTCACCTGCCGGTGGAGTGCATCGGGGACCTCGCCGTGGGCCAGGTAGTAGCGGCACGCCTCGGTGGTGATGGTGAATCCCGGGGGCACGGGCAGGCCCAGGCGGGTCATATCGGCGAGGTTGGCCCCCTTCCCGCCCAGCAGGTCGGCCTGGGAGCGGCTGCCGCGCGCGAAGTCGTACACGAAGGTGGTCACGGGGCTATGCCACCATCCCGCAACCGCTTGCCGCCAGGGACTTGGGCCCCCTGTGCCACTCTCCGGACCGGTCCAGGCCCGCGTCGACTCCGGGTCGACTCTGGGTCAACCCCGGGTTGGGCCGGGGTTGGGCCGGGGCCGGGCCGGCTCAGCCGCCGCTGACCGCCAGCTCGGCCTGGGTGACCAGCGCCGCAGACGCGGCGTCGAGATAGGGCGAGTCCAGCCAGCCGTCCGGCAGGGATGGCGAGCGCTCCCCTCCCGTGCGACCGCGGGGCGCGGACATCACCGCGACGTCGGCCTCCTGATCAGCGTCGATGAGGGCGAGCAGGTCGTCCACTTCGGCGAGTGAGGAGACATTGGCGAGATCCTGGCGGATATGGCGGCGCACGGCGTAGCCCTTGAAGTACCACGCCACATGCTTGCGAATCTCGCAGCACCCGGTCCGCTCACCGAAGGCTTCCACGAGCAGGTGCGCATGACGTCGGAATGTCTCGATGACAACGGGAAGGGCCGGGTCTGCGGGGACGGGATCGCCGGCGAACGCCGCCGCCAGTTGGCCGAACAGCCACGGTCGTCCCAGGCAGCCCCTGCCGACGACGACCCCCGCACAGCCTGTCTCGGCCACCATGCGAAGCGCGTCCTGCGCACTGAAGATGTCGCCGTTGCCGAGCACAGGGAACCCGTCGAGATGCTCGACGAGCCGGGCGATCGCCGACCAGTCCGCCTCTCCGGCGTACATCTGCGCGGCCGTGCGCCCGTGGAGCGCGACCCAGGCCACGCCCGCATCGGCCGCGATGCGCCCCGCGTCGAGGTAGGTCAGATGAGAGTCATCGATGCCCTTGCGCATCTTCACCGTGACCGGCACCCGCCCGTCCGCCGCCGCGACCGCCGCGGCAACGATGCCGGCGAAGAGGTCGCGCTTCCACGGCAGGGCACTGCCGCCACCCTTGCGGGTCACCTTGGGCACAGGGCAGCCGAAGTTGAGGTCCACGTGATCCGCGAGGTCCTCGTCCACCACCATCCGCACGGCCTCCCCCACGACCGCGGGGTCGACGCCGTAGAGCTGCACCGACCGCGGGGTCTCATCCGGGTCGAACCGCACCATGTCCAGGGTGGCCTCATGCCCCTCGATAAGGGCCCGCGACGTGACCATCTCGCTCACGTAGAGCCCGGCGCCGTACTCGCGGCACAGGCGACGGAAGGCCCGGTTGGTCACCCCCGCCATGGGTGCGAGCACCACCGGCGGGTCCACCGTCAGGGAGCCGGCGCGGAGTAACGTCACCCCCACATCCTTCCCGATCGTCGAAGAGGACCCGCATGGCCACCGCAAGCCCCCCCACCCACACCGTCGTGCTCACCGGCAGGCGCCGTTGGGGGGCGCTCATCGCCCTCGCCTTCGGTGTCGCGATGATCATCCTCGACGCGACAGTCGTGAACGTCGCCATCCCCACGATCGTCAAGGACCTCGGCCTCACGACGAACGACGCCGAGTGGGTGACCGCGAGCTATTCGCTCGTCTTCGCCTAGCTGCTCATCCTCGCCGGACGCTTCGCCGATCGCTTCGGCCGCCGCCTCATCTTCGTCATCGGCGCCATCATCTTCGTGGTCGCCAGCGTGCTCGTCGCCATGTCTGGGAACGCCGTGGAGATCATCGCCGCCCGCGCCCTGCAGGGCCTCGGCGGCGCGCTGATGCTCCCATCGTCCCTGTCGATCATCAATGCCGTCTTCGTCGGCAAGGCCCGCGCGGCGGCGTTCGCGGTCTGGGGCGCGACGATCGGCGGCATGGCGGCGCTGGGGCCGCTGGTCGGAGGCTGGCTTACGACGTACGCATCGTGGCACTGGGCGTTCCTCATCAACGTGCCCATCGGGATCGCCGTCCTCATCGGCACCTTCATCTTCGTCCCCGAGACGAAGGAGATCGCCATGGCCAAGGGGACCGACATCGCCGGCCTGGTGCTGTCGACCCTCGGACTGCTCGGCATCGTCTTCGGGCTCATCGAGGGCCAGCGATACGGATGGCTGCTCTCCACCGCACCCTTCAAGGCCGGGGGCCTCGTCTGGGATGGCGGGCTCTCCCCCGCATTCGTGGGTCTCGTCCTGGGGGCGGCATGCCTCGTGGCCCTGGTCGTCGTGGAGAGCAGGCGCATCGCCGCGGGGAAGGTCGTCGTCTTCGACCTGCGCCTCTTCCGAATCCGCAGCTTCGGGGCGGGCAACGCGGTCGCCCTCATCGTGAGCCTCGGCGAGTTCGGCCTCCTCTTTGCCCTCCCGCTCTTCCTGCAGACAGTGCGCGGCTACACGGCCCTGGAGACCGGGGTGATCCTCCTTGCTCTCGCCATCGGTTCCTTTGTCGCGTCGGGGGCCGGTGCCGGCCTTGCCCAGCGCATCGGGCCGGTTCGCGTCCTCCAGATCGGAATGGGCTGCGAGATCATCGGCATCATCGGACTGGGCGTGGTCATCTCCACCACCGTGACCGGCTGGGCGCTCGCGCCGTGGCTGTTCATCTACGGCATGGGGGTGGGATTCGCCACGGCCCAGCTCACCGGCGTCATCCTGTCCGAGACTCCGGTGGAGCAGTCCGGCCAGGCCTCGGCCATGCAGTCCACTTCCCGACAGGTGGGCGCCGCTATTGGCACGGCCATTCTCGGAACGACGCTGCTCGTGGGCCTCGGCGTCAACGTCACCCAGCAACTGGAGGACCGCAGCGTGCCCCCGCCCGCCGCGGAGCAGGTCACCCAGGCCGTCCAGTCCTCCGCGGGCACGGTCATCCCGAGCCTGTCGCAGCAGCCGAACGGCGAGGTCCTCGTCGAGGGCGCGTCCGAGGGCTTCGCTGATGCCACCACCTGGGTCGCCTGGGTAGCCGCGGCCTTCGTCCTGCTCGGCCTCATCGCGACGTTCTTCCTGCCGCCCAACGCGGCGCGGGTGCCGGCCGAGGGCTATGCGGCACCCCGCGAGGGGCCTGACACGATGGGGTCATGAGCGCGCCCGCCCATGACCTCGTCCGCATGGACGCGATCGAGGACGCCATCGACGCCATCGGCCGCGGTGAGGCCGTCATCGTGGTCGATGACGAGGGGCGGGAGAACGAGGGAGACCTCATCTTCGCGGCCGAGAAGGCGACGGCGGGCCTCACGGCGTTCATGATCCGCTACACGAGCGGCTACATCTGCGTCGGAATGCGAGGGGAAGACCTCGACCGGCTGCACCTTCCACCAATGACGGCAATCAACGAGGATCGCAAGGGAACGGCCTACGCCGTCACCGTCGATGCCCGAGACGTCACGACGACGGGCATCTCGGCGGAAGACCGCGCGATCACCATCCGGGCCCTGGGGTCCACGGAGACCACGGCGCGCGACCTCACCCGACCGGGGCACGTCACCCCCCTGCGGGCGGTGCCCGGCGGTGTGTTGCACCGGCCCGGGCACACCGAGGCCGCGGTGGACCTGGCCGATCTGGCCGGACTGCACCCCTCCGGGGCACTCTGCGAGATGGTGAACGACGACGGCACCATGATGGATGCCGCACAGTGCCGCGAGTTCGCCAACGAGCACGGGCTGCTGCTCGTCTCCATCGCCGACCTGATCCGCTACCGAGGACGCTCAGAGCGGCATATCGATCGCGTCGCGGAGACTCCACTCCCCACCGATCACGGCGATTTCACGATCATCGGATACCGCAACCTCGTGGACGGGTCCGAGCACGCTGCTCTCGTCGCAGGTGACCTCGTCGATGGCGTCGTAGCCAACGGGGATGACATCCTCGTGCGCGTTCACGTGGAATGCCTCGCTGGCGATGCCCTGCACTCGGTCTCCTGCGCCTGCGGTGATCGGCTGCGCACGTCGCTGGACCTCATCAGCAAGGAAGGCCGGGGCGTGGTCCTGTACCTGCGTCCGGCGCGCGACATCGAGGCCCTGCTGGGTGGCCACGACCCGAAGGCGGCCGGGATCGATCCGCTGGAATACGGCCTGGGCTCTCAGATCCTCGCCGACCTCGGCGTGCGGTCGATGCGCCTCCTCGCCGGCAATCCCGATCGCCGCTACTCCCTCGACGGCTTCGGGCTGCAGATCAGTGAGGTCATCCCGCTGGGATAGCCCCGTCAGCGCCGGCCGTCGCTACCCCTCGTCGAACCCGCCCTCACGCGTACGGATCGCGCAGCCACCACACGGCGTTGCGGTCCTGCGGCCCTCCCTCGCGGACCTCGTGCCCGCCGGCGCGGTCGTGGTAGTCGTTCGCGGCCAGGGCCCGGGAGACCGCCGCAAGGCCCACCACGTCGCCGATCCCGTCCGCGGACCAGTCGACGGGGGCCGCATGGTCGATCAGTTCACTGCGGAAAGCGATCCGGCCGCCGGCGCGCAGGATCTCGAGCCGGCGCGCCTGCTGCGGCCAGTCGATGAGGGACGCGGTCGTGATCTCCCAGAAGCCGTTGCCCTGGTCATCGCCGTGCCAAAGAGACGCGTGCGCGTGCACGTGACCGCTCAGCCATCCGACGACGCAGGGATGCTCGAGGAGGAGGTGGACGACCTCCGCCGCAAGGTGACGGGGCTCCCCTACCGTGTGCGCGTTGGTGAGGCACCAGGACGGATGGTGGGACAGGACGACGACGTAGCGACCATCGGAGTCCGCGAGCATCTGGCGCAGCCACCGCAACTGGGCTGATCCCAGCGATCCCTGCCAGCCCCCGTTAGGGTTCACGGTGTCCATGGCGATGAAGCGCACGCCTCCCACGTCGTGCACCCACGGCCGATCCAGTTCGTCGACCTCCAGGATTCGCCGACGAGGGTCCGGCGTGACAGGCGCAGCCGGGGAATCATCGGAGTGCACGTAGCGGGCAGGCCCGATCGGCGCCACTCCCTCGAGCACCATCAGCGGGCTGCCGCCCGCCGGCAGCCCCGCGATGCGCCGATCCCCGACGGCGAGGTCGCGTAGGGCGCTGTCGGCGTACACCGTGCCCTGGAGCAGTGCGTCGTGATTGCCGGGGACCGGGATCCACGGCACCCGCAGTCCGCCCGACTCCACGGCGCGGCGAGCCTCCTCAACCAGCCCGGGGATGCGCGGATAGCCGAAGGCGCGCGTGGGGATATCGGGGACGGCGGATGCGGGGCCGTCCGGATGCCAGTAGCGCTCATCCCAGGGGAAGCCTTCGCGTGAGCCAACCCACTGGCTCACCTGCGGGTCGCCACTCCACGGCTCGACCGTCCCACCGTCGAGCACGGTCCGGCACCAGGCGTGCTCATTGGACTGGGCGTTGTCGATGAGGTCGCCGGTCACGATGACCGCATCGACCCCCTCGGCCTGGGCATTGATGGCCTCGACCATGGCCGCGAGGACCTGGACGGTGAGGATCTCCTGCGGGCGGTACGTGCCCACCAGCCCGACGCGATCCCGGTAGGGCGAGCCGGGGTCGGAGAACCGATCGAGGTATTCCAGGCGCGCGGGAGACTCCGCGTCGCACACGTGGGTGTCGGAGACATGCACGACCCGGGCGAGCACCTCGCCCTCGACTGCCGGCGCCACGTCATCGGCGACCACGACCAGGTCCCGCCAACCGCCCTCACCGGGCACACCGCCCGCTATGCGCTCCCCTGGTCCGATCATGGCGTCCTAGCCCGTCGCCGGCCCGTTGGCGGCCGCTCGCCCCTCGATGAGCAGCACGTCGTCCACGTCGTCTCGCAGGCGCACGCGCACGGGCGCTCCGGCGGACAGGGTCGGGAACTCCGAGGTGAGCACATCCACGATCAGCGTCTGCCCGTCGCGCTCCACGATGGCGCGCGTGAGCGGGCCGAGGAAGGTCGTCTCCCGGACGCTGCCGCCGCCCTCCGGATCGAGGTCGACCGCGAGCTGCTCGGGGCGCACCACGGCGAGACTCGCACCTTCGGATGCCGGCCGGCCGGGAACCACACGGTTGAGCACCCGCCAGCCACCATCGACGCGCTCCGAGGGGATGCGGTTGACGGTACCGACGAAGCCGGCGACGAACGCCGTGGCCGGGCTCTCGTACAGCGCGCGCGGAGGATCGAGTTGCTCGAGGACCCCCTGGCTCATGACCCCGACGCGGTCCGCGATCGCAAGTGCCTCGTGCTGATCGTGCGTGACGAACAGGGTCGTGACGCCTACCTCGCGCTGCACGCGACGGATCTCCTCGCGTAGGGAGTCGCGGACCTGGGCGTCGAGGGCGGACAGGGGCTCGTCGAGCAGCAGCAGGCGCGGCTGTGAGGCCAGTGCGCGTGCCAGGGCGACGCGCTGGCGCTGGCCTCCGGACATCTGGTGCGGGAACTTGTCCGCGTGCTCCGTGAGCCCCGTGATCGCGAGCAGGCGATCGACGGTCTCCTTGCGCTCGGTGGCGCCCGCCTTGCGCAACTTGAGGGCGAAGTCCACGTTGGCCCGACCGGTCATGTTGGGGAAGAGGCTGTACTCCTGGAACACCATCCCGAAGCCGCGCTTGGGTGTCGGGACCGTCGTGATGTCCTCACCGCCCACCTCGACGGTCCCGGCATCGGGCTTCTCGAAGCCCGCCAGGATGCGCAGCGCCGTGGTCTTGCCGCACCCGCTCGGCCCCAGCAGGCAGATCAACTCCCCGGACTGGATCTCCAGGGTGAAGTCGCTCAGGGCCACCGTGGAGCCGAAGACCTTCCGCACCCCGGTCATCCTGACGTCTGCCATCACACCCCCGCCGCCTGCAGTTCCATGCCGCGCCGGCGGAGCACCCGCACGCCTATCCAGATGATGAATGCCGTGAGCAGCATCACCGCGAGCGCAAGCGCCATGCCGGCCCGCGGCTCGGAGCGCTGGAACTCGGCCATGAACGTCGGCAGCGTCTCCTTGAGCAGCAGAGCAGCGAAGGCGAATTCACCGAGTACGAGCGCGGCCGTGAGCACCGACGCGGCGATGATGGCGCCGACCATGTTCGGCACGAGCACCCGCACGATGATGGTGAACGTCGACGCCCCCATGACACGCGCCGCCTCGTAGAGCGTGCGGGCACCGATGGCACGCAGCCCGGCGTCGAGTGCGCGATAGGAGAAGGGCAGCGCCCACAGCACGTAGAAGGGCACCAGGCTGTAGGGACTGGCGAGGAACCACGGCACGGTGTTGCGGAAGGTCGCGGCCACGCCCACCACCAGGGCGATCGGTGGCACCACCCACGGCAGCAGCGTGATCCCGGCCATGAGCGTGCGCATGCGCGGCGCGCGGATCTCGACAAGCGCGGCGACAGGAAGGAGGAGGACGAGGGTGACCAGGATGGAGAGCACCATCAGCTGCAGGCTGGTGATGGCCGCCTTCTGGAACTCGGGGTTGGCGAACACGTCGAGCAGCCCGCTGATGCTCCATCCCTGGAGCAGCTTGTCCGGGGTGAGCAACACCACCGGCACCGACTGGAAGGCGAATCTTGCCATGGCGAGCAGCGGCACGAGGAAGTACAGCGCGACCGCGGCGAGGAAGATGTTGCGCAGGACCCTCATGCGGACGCCCACTTCGCGGTACGCCGCTGGAGCAGCGCGACGAGAATCAGGCTGGCGAGCAGGAGGGTGATGGTCCACAGCACGATGGCGTAGGCGAGGTCCTGCTCACCGGTGATGACGTTGCCCTGGAGGAGGAATCGAATCTGGAGGGGGACGATCTGAGCTCCCGGGTTGAGGACGTACGCCGTGGCGTAGGCGGCGAACGCGTTGACGAAGAGCAGCAGCAGGCCACCGAGGAACGCCGGGATGAGCAAGGGCAGGGCGACGGATCTCCAGTACCTCGCGCTGCTCGCGCCCATGATGGACGCCGCCTCGGACCAGGTCTGCCGCAGCCCTCCGACCGCAGGCATCATCACGAGGAACATGAGCGGGATCTGGAAGTACAGGTAGACCAGGACGAGCCCCCAGAACTCCGAGAGGCTGAAGCCGGACTCGGTGACGCTGACCCCGGCCAGGCCGAGGACCTTGGTGATGATGCCCTGCGTGCCCAATGCCGCGATGAACGCGAAGGCGAGCGGGATGCCGCCCAGCTGGGCGGCGACCGCGAACCAGGAGTCCACGGTGGAACGAAGCCACCTCGGCCGGGACAGGCTGTGCAGGCTCAGGGCGACCAGAAGCCCGATGACGCCGCCGATGAGCGCGCTGGTGAGGCTGAGGGAGATCGAGTTGACGAACGCCGTGCGGTAGGAGCCCTCGAGGGCCCGCTGCATGGCGCTCAACCCGAGGGTCCCGCCCGGGGTGAAGGCCTTGACCGCGAGGCCGATCGTCGGGACGAAGAGGAAGAGGCCGACGAAGGCGAGGAACGGCACCGCGACCACCAGTGTCGCGGTGTCGAACCTCCTCCTCACGTCGGCCTCTCCCCTCGTCCTGACTACTTCAGGTACGCCATCACGTGGCGGACTGGAGCGACCCTACTGGTCGGCGACCATCGGTCCCCACTGTTCGGTGATGACTTCCTTCGCCTTGTCGATCTGGGCCTGGGTCGGGAATTCGATCGCGGCGATCTGCTCCGCCGGGGGCAGGTTCGCGGCGATCTCGTCCGTGATGAGCCCCTGGTCCAGCAGGGCGGCATAGCGAGCGGGAATCGCGCCGCCCTCGAGGTAGCCGAGCGCTCCGTCGTTGCCCACGATGTGCTCGAGCCACAGGCGCGCGGCACACGGGTGCGGCGCCTCGGTCACGACGGACTGCGCGTAGTAGCCGCCGTAGACGCCGTCATTCGGCACGACAACCTGGAAGTCGAACCCGGCCTCCTCCAGTGCCGGGCGCAGGCCCGGGAAGTTGTAGGTCCAGTCCAGGGCGATCGGGACCTCACCGGACAGCACGGCTGCCTCGGTGACGTCGATCGTCTGGAGATTGCCCAGCTTCTTCAGCTCGGCGAAGTACTCGATGCCGGGCATGATGTCGTCGAAGGACCCGCCATTGGCGATGGACGCAGCCATGACGGCCGCGAAGGCCGCTCCGGCCTCGCGCGGATCGCCATTGATCGTGACCTGGCCCTTGTACTCGGGCTTCTTCAGGTCCGCCCAGGTCTTGGGGACATTCGGCTGGATGGTCGCGTTGGTCGCGATGGCGAGGATTCCGTAGTAGGCACCCACCCACGAGCCGTCCTCGCCCTTGAGCGAGGCGGGGATCTCCTCCCAGGTGGTGGGCTTGTAAGCCTCGAGGTAG
Source organism: Actinomycetota bacterium (assembly GCA_029978585.1). Classification (GTDB taxonomy): domain Bacteria; phylum Actinomycetota; class Actinomycetes; order S36-B12; family S36-B12; genus Mxb001. The sequence goes on along the minus strand of JAPOJD010000039.1, from coordinate 2,718 downwards.
CCGGCATCCTTGGCCTGCTGCACGAACGACGGGCCGATGTCGAGGATCTCCGGCATGTCGGGCTGACCGCGCAGAGTCTCGACGGCGGTGAGCTCGTCGGCGCTAGACGCATCGGGGTTCATGACCGGGGCCTCGATGCCGTACTTCTCGACGAACGAATCGATGATGCCGCGGTAGTTCGCCCACGTGTCGGGAAGGGCGATGAGGTTGACCTTGCCCTCCTCCTTGGCCTTGGCGGCGATCTCCTCGACCGTGGTACCGCACTCGGCGCCGCCCGCGGCGGCCGAGCTGGCGGGTGCCGCAGCGGAACTCTCCGGCGCGGCCGAGGATCCGGTGGACGTTGAGGTGCCTGACGAGCAGGCTGCGGCGAGCAGTGCCACGGCTGCGATTGCGGGAATGAGACGTCTCATGGTCTTCCTTAGGGTGAGACAACGGTGGATCGTGCGCCCCCAGACTGCACGAGCGAGGTGCTCACGAGGTAACGCGAGCCTAAACGTCGCACCACGCGCATGCGGCATGCCGCACGCTTCGTAACCTCTGCGTGACCTCGCGCGTCCCAGGGGTCACGTACACAACCTCAGCAAGCAGGCAGACGCGCGGACAACCAGGCCTCAATGCCATCGATTCCCACGCGCTCCTGCGCCATCGAGTCCCGCTCGCGCACCGTGACGGCCTGGTCCTCCAGGGAGTCGAAGTCGACCGTCACGCAGAAGGGCGTCCCGATCTCGTCCTGGCGCCGATAGCGACGACCGATCGCGCCCGCGTCGTCGAAGTCGACATTCCAGCGGCGACGCAGTTCCGTCGCGAGGTCGCGAGCTTTCGGCGACAGATCGGCATGCCGCGACAGCGGGAGGACTGCCACCTTCACGGGCGCGAGCCGCGCATCGAAGCGCAGGACCGTGCGCTTGTCGATGCCGCCCTTGGCATTGGGTGCCTCGTCCTCGTCGTACGCGTCGAGGAGGAAGGCGAGGACGCAACGGGTGAGTCCCGCTGCCGGCTCGATCACGTAGGGCACCCAGCGCTCTCCGGTGTCCTGGTCGAAGTACGTGAGGTCCGTGCCCGAATGCTGTGAATGCGTCGTGAGGTCGAAGTCCGTGCGGTTCGCGATCCCCTCGAGCTCGGCCCACTCCGAACCGGCGAACCGGAAGCGATACTCGATGTCGACGGTCCGCTTCGAGTAGTGACTGAGCTTCTCCTTCGGGTGCTCGAAGAACCTGATGTTGTCGGGATTCATGCCCAGCCCGGTGTACCAGTTCCAGCGCTCCTGCAGCCAGTACTCGTGCCAGTCCTCGTCGGTTCCGGGCTTGACGAAGAACTCCATCTCCATCTGCTCGAATTCACGGGTGCGGAAGATGAAGTTGCCCGGGGTGATCTCATTGCGGAAGCTCTTGCCGGTCTGCCCGATCCCGAACGGCGGCTTCTTGCGTGCGGCGTTCATCACGTTGAGGTAGTTGACGAAGATCCCCTGCGCGGTCTCCGGACGGAGGTAGTGGAGCGCGCCCGCGTCCTCGACCGGCCCCACCATCGTGCGCAGCATCCCGTTGAAGTCCTTGGGCTCGGTGAACTGGCCCTTGGTCCCGCAATTCGTGCAGACGACATCGGCCAGGCCATTAGGAGGCGGCGTGCCGTTCTTCTCCTCGTAGGCCTCCGTGAGCTGATCCGCCCGCCACCGCCTGTGGCACTGCTTGCACTCCGTGAGCGGATCGACGAAGGCGTCCACGTGCCCGGAGGCGACCCAGACCTGCGGAGCGAGGATGATCGACGAGTCGATGCCGACGACGTCGTCGCGGCCGCGCACCATGGCCTGCCACCACTGCCGGCGGATGTTGTCCTTGAGTTCGACGCCGAGCGGGCCGTAGTCCCAGGCTGACCGGGTACCCCCGTAGATCTCCGACGACGGGAAGACGAATCCCCGGCGCTTGCACAGGTTGACGACGGACTCGACGCGATCGGCCATGTGATCCACTCCGGCTGGTGGTCGGCGGACAGGGGCCCCCACCCTAGCCAGGGGCCACTAGCGCGCCGCGAGCCGGTCCAGCGCTTCGGCCTCCGCGATCGTGTCGAAGTCCGCGTAGTGCCAGCGCAGGTCACGTCGAACGAGCGGGCGCTGCACCGCGACGATCTCGTCGTAGACCGCCCTCAAGGCCGGCTCGGCCTCACGAGGGCAGACCGGCACGGCCAGCGTGAGATGCCCCGCCCCCTCCTCACGCAGCGCGCGACCGACGAGCAGGGCCGCCGTGCCGGTCTCGACACCGTCGTCGACGACGATGACGGGCGTTCCTGGGGCAACGCTCGGCAGGCTTCCGACGCGCGGTTCGTCGTCGCGCACGACCGTCGCGCCGACGAGGGCCAGACCCAGCGCCTCGGCGACGGGCTCGGCGACGGGGACGCCGTTGGGCACGACGGCGACAAGGAGCGTGCCCGGCTCCGCGCCCTCGGCGACAAGGCCCTGTAGTCGCCGGCCCGCGTCCGCGAGGTTCGCGAAGTCGCTCATGGCTCCTCGACACTCATGACGGCAGCCATGACGGCAGCGGACTCATGACGGCAGCGGCGGCACGAACGGGGCGGCCGCGCTGCCCAGGCTCACCTGCCCCGCATCCTCGGCCAGGGCTCCCGCCGCGTCACGGGCCCCCGACGCATCGCGCTCGTGCAGGATCTCGTAGGCACTCGGCTCGTCCACCGCCATCGAGAGCAGCGGCACGACGGAGACCTTGACGT
>JAPOJD010000126.1 GCA_029978585.1 Actinomycetota bacterium | reverse complement strand
TGCCGTCGCCGTCGTCGTCGGGGTCCTGTGAGTCGATCTTGCCGTCGCCGTCGTCGTCAGGGTCCTGCGCATCCTGGGTGCCGTCTTCGTCGAGGTCGGTCTCCTGGGTGTCGGGGGTGCCGTCGTTGTCGTTGTCGGGGTCGGTGGCGTTGGGGTCACCGTCGCCGTCGGGGTCGGCGTCGGGGTCGATGACGTCGGGTACGCCGTCGCCGTCGTCGTCGGGGTCCTGTGAGTCGATCTTGCCGTCGCCGTCGTCGTCGGGATCCTGGGCATCCGGGGTGCCGTCCTCGTCCTGGTCCCCGTCTGCCGAGCCCACGATGGCGCAGCCGGCATTGAAGATCGCCCGCCCCGCATCAGTCCAGTTCAGGCCGTCATGGGCGCCCGGCACGGGCGGGATGATGTCGCCCCACTCACCGCCATTGGGCATCCCCGGCTCCCACACCGGCCCGGTGTGCTGGCCGTAGTGGTCGCCCTGCCCCTCGCCCTTGCCGTTGATCCCATCGACGGCCGATTGCTTCACCGTGATCTGGACGTACGGATTCTTGGTCGCGTTGGTGCGGTGGCAGATGGTGACCCACTCGTCGGCGTCCTTCTTGGCCAGGGCGGTGCCTGCCGGCACGGTGAAGGCCAGCGTCACTGTCGCAGCAGCGGCAAGGGCCCACCAGCGCCGGGCGGACTTCTGAGTCGATGGGGTCATGCCGGGGAGTATTCCAAAGATGGGCGCCCGGTGTCCCGCTCGCGCGCACGCAGGCGCGGGGGCAGGATCGGCCCCGTGGCCCTGCCCTTCGTGCGCGCGACGGTCCAGGGCCCGTCGATGATCCCGACCCTGTCTCCGGGCGAGACGGTGTGGGTGCTGCGCACCCGCCGGATCAGGCCCGGGGACGTCGTCGTGGCCAGGCACCCTGAGGAGCCCGGCCTCCTCCTCGTGAAGAGGGCCCTGCGCCCCGAGGGGCAGGGCTGGTGGCTCGAGGGGGAGATCACGGGCCCGGGCCTGGCCGATAGCAACTCCTTCGGGCCCGTCCCGGCCGACCTCGTCGTCGGCATCGTCGTGTGGCCGCGGCGTGCCCGCCGTCGCTGAGGCCCCGCCTTCGCTGAGGCCCCGCCGTCCCCCGGGCGCCTCGCCCGCCCCCGTGGTTGACTTGCGCATCATGGCCGCCCCTGGGAACGAACCCGACCTCGACCCGGCCTTCCCCCTGCACCGCGGCGGGAAGATCGAGGTCCGTCCGGCCGTGCGGATCCGAGACAAGGCCGGGCTCGCCCTGGCCTACACCCCCGGAGTCGCCCGGGTGTCCTCCGCCATCGCCGCCGAGCCGCATCTCGCCCGCGAGTACACCTGGAAGTCCAACGCCGTGCTCGTCGTGACCGACGGAACCGCGGTGCTCGGGCTGGGGGATATCGGACCGCTCGCGGCCCTCCCGGTCATGGAGGGCAAGGCCCTTCTCTTCAAGGAGTTCGGCGGCGTCGACGCCATCCCCGTGTGCCTGGACACCAAGGACGTCGACGAGATCATCGAGACTGTCATCAGGATCGCCCCGGCGTTCGGCGGGATCAACCTCGAGGACATCAGTGCACCGCGTTGCTTCGAGGTCGAACGGCGCCTCGACGAGGCACTCGACATCCCCGTGTTCCACGACGACCAGCACGGCACCGCCATCGTCGTCCTCGCTGCCCTCATGAACGCTGCCACCGTGACCGGCCGCTCGCTGGCGGACCTGCGCGCCGTCGTGTCGGGTGCGGGCGCGGCAGGCGTCGCCGTCACCAACATCCTCCTCGACGCGGGCATCGGCGATATCGCCGTCGGCGACTCCGTCGGGATGATCTCGGCCAAGCGCGGGAGCCTCGGCCCGGTCAAGGACGACCTGGCGGCCCGCACGAACCGACTCGGCCTGAGCGGGAGCATCGAGGAGGCCATGCGCGGCGCCGACGTCTACATCGGTGTCTCCGCCGGCCGCGTGGACGACGCGGCCGTAGCCTCGATGGCTCCAGACTCCATCGTCTTCGCCCTCGCCAACCCCGATCCCGAGATCCACCCCGAGGTGGCCCGTCGCACCGCGGCGGTCATCGCGACCGGCCGCAGCGACTTCCCCAACCAGATCAACAACGTGCTGGCCTTCCCCGGGGTGTTCCGGGGCGCTCTCGACGTCGGCGCGTCCACCGTCACATCGGGGATGAAGCGCGCGGCTGCGATGGCCATCGCCCAGTGCGTAACCGACGATCTCACGCCGTACAACATCGTCCCCAGCATCTTCGACCGACGTGTCTCCGCCGAGGTGCCGCGCGCGGTGGCCGCCGCGGCCATCGCCGACGGCGTGGCGCGTCAGCTCTAGCATCGAGAGGCGGATTCCCATGGAGGCCGTGTACGCCGCGTCATTCTCCTCCGACGACCCCCTGTCGGGTCTCGTCGTCGGGGAGCTTCCCGAGCCGGAGGTCCCCGACGGCTGGACGACCGTGGAGGTGAAAGCGGCCACGCTCAATCACCACGACCTGTGGACGCTGCGCGGGGTGGGCATCACCGAGGACCGCCTGCCGATGATCCTGGGCTGTGATGCGGCCGGGGTGAGCGCGGACGGCCGCGACGTCATCGTGCACGCGGTCATCGGCAACCCGGCCGCCGGAGGCGGCGACGAGACCCTCGACCCGAAGCGGTCGCTGCTCTCCGAGGTCTACCCCGGCACCTTCGCCGCCCGGGTCGCCGTGCCCGAGCGCAACCTCGTGGCCAAGCCGTCCTCGCTGACCTGGTCGGAGGCCGCCTGCCTGCCCACGGCCTGGCTCACCGCCTACCGGATGCTCACGACCCGCGGTCGCCTGCAGCCCGGCGAGACCGTGCTCGTGCAGGGGGCCGGTGGCGGCGTTGCGACCGCCCTCATCCAGCTCGGCGGGGCCCTCGGCCTGCGCGTCTGGACGACGTCACGGGACGAGGAGAAGCGTCAGCGCTCCCTCGAACTCGGGGCGGAGCAGGCCTTCGAGACGGGCGCCCGCCTCCCTGACCGCGTCGATGCCGTGATGGAGACAGTGGGCGAAGCGACGTGGTCGCACTCACTCAAGGCGCTGCGCCCCGGCGGTCGCATCGTGGTGTCCGGGGCGACCAGCGGCATGAACCCGCCCGCGGACCTCGCCCGCGTGTTCTTCCTCCAGTTGTCGGTCATCGGCTCCACCATGGGCACGCGCGAGGAGCTCGAGTCGCTCATCTCGCTCCTCGACTCCACGGGGGTGCGGCCGCCCATCGCCGCCGAGATGCCCATGGCACAGGCACGGGACGCTTTCGAGGCGCTTCAGGCCGGGGACGTCTTCGGCAAACTCGTGCTCACGCGCTGACTCGCGTCTCCCGACCGTCCTCCTCGGCAGACACCACCCCGCGCAGTGTCTGCGCGTACGCCGCCGCCGCCAGGCAGCCGATCCCGACGGTCGCGGCCCACATTGCCCCGCGCCCGGCTCCGATGAGCAGGCCGGAGAGCACAGGCGCCAGGGCCGCGGAGACGCTCCACGTGAGAGTCTGCGCGCTGTTGTAGCGGCCGCGCAGGTGATCGGGCGCGATGGAGTTGACCAGTGCGGGGGCGGTCGGGCTCCACACGGACTCGCCCAGGGCGAACACCGCGGTGGAGGCCAGCAGGACCACGATTGCCGCGGTGTGCGGGATCTCCGGGACGAGCGCAAGGATGAGCCACGAACTGCCCCACAGCAGCCCGACCAGCCCGATCATGCGCGTGCGCGACCGGCCGCGGACCCAGGTGAGGACGAACAACTGGCACACCACGATCGTGACGGTGTTGACCAGCCACACGAAGCCGATGATGCCCTCGGGAAGAAGCGCAGTGTCCGTCACGAAGATCGCGAGCCCGGCCTCGAGTGAGCCGTAGCCGAACGTGAGCAGCAGCAGGGATACCGCGACCATGCGCCGCAGGCGGCGATCGCCCAGGGCGACGCGCCAGCCTCCGGTCGTGGGCTTGTCCTCGCTCCGGGGGACCGGGCCGCCGAGGCCACGCAGTGAGGCGACCGCGAGCCAGGTGAAGGCGTAGGTGGCCGCGTCGACGAGATAGAGGATGACGAAGGTCTCCGGCCTGGAGATATCGACGATGGCCGCGCCGATGAGGCCGCCGATGCCGAGGCCGAGGTTGAGACACATGAAACTCACGGCGAAGGCGGTGGGTCGCTGCTCCTCGGGGACGATCTGCGCGGTGAACGTGCTGATGGGCCCCCAGATCCCCGCGCCGCCGATCGCCATCAGCGAGGCGACGGCGAAGGCCGCCCCCGCGGACGTGACCTGTGACAGCAGGGCCACGCCGGCGCACTCCACGGCGACCGCGTAGAGGATCACCCGGCGGGGACCGTAGCGATCGGTGAGGGTCCCCGTGAGCGGAGCCGCGGCCATCCCGAGTACCGCCATCCAGGTCAGCACCAGCGACGCGATGAGGATGGGGATGCCGCGCACCTCGGAGAGGTAGACCACGAGCAACGACAGCGTCATGCCGTTGCCGATGGCGTCCATGAGCCGCCCGGCCACGAGGATCCGGAACGGCCCCCGGAGCACCTGGCGGACGTCCGCGACCGTGGCTGCAGTGCTCACGGGCGCGGGATGTCAGTCGTCGAGATCGTCATCGCGGGCGAGCCACGTGGCCAGTCGCTCGATGGGAACCTCGAACTCCGGGTTCAGGTCGACGAACTCGCGCAGTCGCTCTGCCAGCAGCGCGATGCTGATGTCTTCCTCGCCTCGACGCTGTGCCAGTTCCTCGATGCCGCGATCGGTGAAGTACATGCCGACCTCAGGCGAAGGCAGCGTCGATGACCGCGCGCTGCTCGTCCTCGTGGCGGTGATGGCTGCCCACGGCCGGCGATGAGGATGAGGGACGCGACACGCCCTCGATGCCGCGACCGATGACCTCGGGGAGGTTGAGCGCCATGAAGGACCAGGCGCCCTGATTGGCGGGCTCCTCCTGCACCCAGCGCACGCTCGCCGAGGCGGGGTACTCCGCGATGAGCTTGGGCAGCGTGCGGTACGGGATGGGATACAAGCGCTCGAGCCGGATGATGGCGGTCCGCTTGTCGCCTCGGCGCTCGCGCTCGGCGAGGAGGTCGTAGTACACCTTGCCGCTGCACAGCAGCACGCGCTCGGCGGTCGCGGGCGCGACGGAGGGGTCGGGCAGGACCGGCAGGAATCTGCCCTCGGTGAAGTCTGCGAGCTTTGACGTGGCGAACTTGGCGCGCAGCAGCGACTTCGGGGTGAAGATCACCAGCGGGCGGATGAGCTCCGACAGCACCTGCCAGCGCAGGAGGTGGAAGTACGACGCCGGCGTCGAGGGCATCGCGACGGTCATGTTGTCCTGGGCGCACATCTGCAGGAAGCGCTCCACGCGGGCTGAGGAGTGGTCCGGGCCCTGGCCTTCATGACCGTGCGGGAGCAGCATGACCAGGGAGGAGCGCTGGTTCCACTTCTGCTCTCCGGAGCTGGCGAACTCGTCGATGATCGTCTGCGCGCCGTTGGTGAAGTCGCCGAACTGCGCCTCCCACATCACGAGCGCGTCGGGTCGGGCCACGGAGTAGCCGTACTCGAATCCGAGGGCGGCGAACTCGCTGAGCAGCGAGTCGTAGACCCACAGCTTCGCGCCGTCGCGATAGCACTGCTTGAGGGGCTTGTACTGCCAGCCGGTCTCACGGTCGACGATGACGGCATGGCGGTGGCCGAAGGTGCCGCGGCGGGTGTCCTGCCCGGCGAGGCGCACCGAGCGGCCGTCGAGCAGCAGTGAGCCGATCGCGAGGGCCTCGGCCATGCCCCAGTCGATCGTGCCGTCCTCGACCATCTGCGCGCGGCGCTGCAGTTGCGGGGCCAGGCGCGGGTGGAGCGTGAATTCCTCGGGCATGGTGACCTGGGATGCGACGACGAGGTCGACGTGCTCCTGGGTGACCGCCGTGTCGGTCTCTGCCGCGGGCGTCTGGGGCGCGAGGGTGCGCTGCCCCTCGCGGACCACCTCGTCGGAGGTGTCGCTAAAGGCCGGACGCGACTCCTCGCGTTCCTCCCGGGTCTCCTGGAAGACCCGCTCCAGTTGCTCCTGGTAGTGCCGCAGCGCCTCCTCGGCTTCCTCGACGGTGATGTCTCCGCGGCCGATGAGCGACTCGGTGTAGTGCTTGCGCACCGAGCGCTTGGCGTCGATCAGGTTGTACATGAGCGGCTGGGTGAGGGAGGGGTCATCCGCCTCGTTGTGTCCGCGGCGGCGGTAGGTCACCAGGTCGATGACGACGTCCTTGTGGAAGGCCTTGCGGAACTCCAGCGCCAGGCGCGCCACACGGACC
>JAPOJD010000086.1 GCA_029978585.1 Actinomycetota bacterium | reverse complement strand
TACGACCAGGACCTGCGCTTCGGTTCCGAGGGCATCAAGGACGACTTCATGGTCGTGCGCCTGCTCGAAAACAGCGGCTACGACGGCCCCAAGCACTTCGACGCCCGCCCCTACCGCAATGAGTGGGGCGACGGCATCTGGGACTTCGCCCGGGGGGGCATGCGCACCTACCTCATCCTGCGTGAGAAGGCGCGTGAATTCGACGCCAACCCCCGCGTTGCCGAGGCCATGGCCGCGGCCAGCGTCCCTGAACTCGCCATCCCCACCGTCGGCCCCTACTCCCGGGCCGCCGCCGACGAGCTTCTCGAGCAGAAGTTCGACCCCGAAGCCCTGGCCAGTCGCGGCTACCGAAATGAGCAACTGGACCAGTTGGTGATCGACACGATCCTGGGCGCCTGACCGGGTTCGCGCGACGCCACACGAACGCACGACAGCACGACAGCACGAACGCTCCACAGCACGAACACCTCTGAGAGATCGCACGACAGCTAACAACGGTGCGCGGCACCACGCACCGACCCGACACGCAGGGAAGTCCTGCTGAGAAAGGACCCAGATGTCCAAGCGCACCTTCGGAGCATTCGCCGGCCTCGCGGCCGCCGGGCTCCTCCTTGCCGCCTGTGGCGGCAGCACGACCGGCACCTCATCGAGTGCCCCCGCCGAGAGCAGCGCGCCCGCCCAGACGAGCGCTCCTGCCGAGAGCAGCGCGCCCGCCGAGACGAGCGCTCCTGCCGAGCCGGCCGCCGTTCCCAAGATCGGCGTCATCCTTCCGGATGCGGCTTCCTCGGCCCGCTGGGAGACGGCAGATCGCCCCTTCCTCGAGCAGGCCTTCCAGGCCGCTGGTGTTGAGTACGACATCCAGAACGCCAACGGCGACAAGGCGAAGTTCGCCACCATCGCCGACCAGATGATCAACGAGGGCGTCAGCGCGCTCCTCCTGGTCAACCTGGACAGCCCCTCTGCCGCGGCCGTCATCAAGAAGGCCAGCGACCAGGGCATCCCGACCATCGACTACGACCGCCTGACCCTGGGCGGCAATGCCAACTACTACGTGTCCTTCGACAACGTGGCCGTCGGCACCAAGATCGGCGAGGGCCTCGTGAAGTGCCTGCAGGACGGCGGCAAGGACAAGGGTCCGGTCGTCCTCCTCAACGGCTCGCCCACGGATAACAACGCCACCCTCTTCAAGGAGGGCTACGAGAAGGTCGTCAAGGACGCGGGCTACACCGTGGCCGCTGACCAGGCCGTTCCGGCCTGGGACAACACGAAGGCCGGCACGATCTTCGAGCAGATCTACACCGAGACGGGTGGCGACATCATCGGCGTTGCCTCCGCGAACGACGGACTCGGTGGCGCGGCCATCGCGGTCCTCGAGCGCAACGGCGTCGCCGGCCAGATCCCGGTCACCGGCCAGGATGCGACCGACGAGGGCCTGCAGCGCGTGCTCCTCGGCACGCAGTGCATGACCGTCTACAAGGCCATCAAGGCCGAGGCTGACGCGGCCTCCGCGCTCGCCATCGCCCTCGCGAACGGCGACACCGCCGCCGCCGAGGCGCTGGCCGAGGGCTCCGTCACGGACACCGAGACGGGCGGCACCGTGAAGGCCGTGCTCCTCGAGCCGGTGGCCATCTTCCCGGAGAACGTGAAGGACGTCATCGCCGACGGCTTCACGACGTACGACCGGGTCTGCACCACCGAGGAGTTGAAGAAGAAGTGCGAGGAGTACGGCATCACGCCGTGACCCGTCCCTGACGGACTCGCATGACATGCCGGGGGCGGGCCGCGAAAGCGGCCCGCCCCCGCGCACTTCCTGGCACACTGCACACCATCGAACGCTGGACCGTCCGCGAGGAGCCCGGTAGCCATGACGACTGACACCCCCCTGCTGTCCCTCCGGGGCATCAACAAGAGTTTCGGCCCGGTCCATGTCCTGCGCGACGTCGACCTCGACGTCCGCGCGGGCCGAGTCACCGCGCTGGTGGGCGACAACGGTGCCGGCAAGAGCACGCTCATCAAGGGCGTCGCGGGCATCTACCCCTTCGACAGCGGCCAGGTGATGTTCGAGGGAGCACCCGTATCGATCGGGGGACCCAAGCAGGCCAACGCCCTGGGTATCGAGGTCGTCTACCAGGATCTCGCCCTGTGCGACAACCTGGACGTCGTTCACAACATGTTCCTCGGCCGCGAGATGAAGTCCGGCGTGACCCTCGATGAGACGGCCATGGAGAAGCGCGCGGGGGAGACCCTCAAGGGCCTGTCGGTCCGGACCCTCAAGAGCTTGCGACAGCAGGTCTCCAGCCTCTCCGGTGGCCAGCGCCAGACCGTCGCGATCGCGCGCGCCGTCCTGTGGAACAGCAAACTGGTCATCCTCGACGAGCCCACGGCCGCCCTCGGCGTGGCCCAGACCGAGCAGGTCCTCGCCCTCGTGCGCCGCCTGGCCGACAACGGACTCGGCGTCATCCTGATCTCGCACAACATGAACGACGTCGCGGCCGTGGCCGACGACATCGCCTGCCTCTACCTGGGGCGCATGGCGGCACAGGTTGAGGCGTCGACCGTCGACAACCGACAGGTCGTCGAACTCATCACTACGGGTCGCTCAGGCGATCTCGGGCTCCAACCGGAGGTCGCGGCCGCGGGAGGTGTGGCATGAGCGCACTTCAGCAGCCGACCGACGTCGACGTGCCCGCCGCCGGCGACACCGCCGGTATTGGCCAGGCCATGCGCGACTACTGGGCCAGGGTCCGCGGTGGCGACATCGGATCGCTCCCCGCGGTACTCGGCCTGATCGCACTGGTCATCCTCTTCTCGGTTCTCGAAGGCTCGACCTTCCTCAGCATCTTCAACTTTGCCAACCTCATCAACCAGAGCGCCGCGATCATCGTCCTGGCGATGGGCCTGATCTTCGTCCTGCTCCTCGGCGAGATCGACCTCTCGGCCGGCTATGCCGCCGGCACCGCGGCCGCGGTCCTGGCGGTGACGCTCACGAACTGGGGATGGTCGTGGCCGCTCGCGCTGGCCGCGGCCCTGGTCACGGGCATGGTCATCGGGTTCGTCATCGGCCTCCTCGTGGCGCGTCTCGGCATCCCCAGCTTCGTCGTGACCCTCGCGATGTTCCTGGCCCTGCAGGGGCTCATGCTCCTCATCATCGGAGAGGGCGGCACCATCCCGATCCGCGACGACGCGATCCTCGTCATCATGAACGGCAACATGCCGGTCTGGCTGGGGTGGCTCCTCGCCTTGGTGATCGTGGCCGGCTTTGCGCTGAGCACCTTCCTGGCGATCCGGCGTCGGCGCAAGGCGGGGCTCCCGGCCGAGGCCATGTCGGTCTGGCTGGTCAAGGTGCTCGCCCTGGCGGTACTCATCGGCGTTGCGACGTACCTGCTCAACCAGGAGCGCCAGCTGCCCAATGCCAAGATCGTCATCCAGGGCGTCCCGTGGGTGGTGCCGGTCATCCTCGTCCTTCTCGTCGGCCTGACGTTCATCCTGCAGCGGACCGGTTTCGGACGTCACGTCTACGCCGTGGGCGGCAATCGCGAGGCGGCGCGCCGTTCCGGCATCAATGTCAAGGGCCTGATGATCACCTGCTTCATCTTCTGCTCGACCCTGGCCGCGGTGGCCGGCGTGCTCCTGGCGTCGCGCGACAACTCGGTCTCGCCCACGACCGGTGGCGCCCAGACACTTCTCTTCGCGGTCGGGGCCGCGGTCATCGGCGGCACGAGCCTCTTCGGCGGGCGCGGCAAGATCCGCGACGCCGTGATCGGTGGTCTGGTCATCGCGGTCATCGCCAACGGCCTGCCGCTGATCACCCAGCAGTCCGGCATCCAGTTCGTCGTCACCGGGCTTGTGCTGCTCGTGGCCGCGAGTGTCGATGCGATTTCCCGCCGCAAAGCGGCGGCAAGCGGAGCCTGAGCGGAGGAACAGGGCAGACCGTGACGTCTCTCGCTGGCGCGACCCAGGACGAGGTCCGCCGCTCCAATCTCGCGCTCGTGCTCACCATGCTCCATCGGTACGGCCCGCGGTCCCGCTCGCAGATCGTCGCCTCCACCGGGCTCAATCGCAGCACCGTGGGTGACCTGGTCTCGGAACTGGTGCAGCTCGGGCTGGCCCGTGAGTCTGCGGGAGTGGGCCAGGGTGTCGGGCGCCCGTCCCTGGTCGTCGAGCCGGTCGCCGAGGCCGCGGTGGTCGTGGCCCTTGAAATCCGGGTTGAGCGCAGCATCGCCTCTCTGTACGGGCTTGGCGGTGCCCTCCTCGCGCGTCACGAGCGTCGGCATCGCCAGCCGTCATTCGCCACCTTGGTCCGGCAGGTCGCCGAACTGACCCAGCGAGTGCTCACCCGCGCCCCGGCCGAGTCGGCCTGGGTGGGCACCGGGGTGGGGGTGCCGGGCGTCGTGCGCACGGAGGACGGCCTCGTGCGATTCGCCCCCAACCTGGGATGGGTCGACGTGCCCCTCGGACGGGACCTGTCCGAGGCCCTGTCGAACCGCTCGGGGTGGTCGCCTCCGCTCCAGGTGCGCAATGACGCGGACCTGGGCGCGCGGGCTGAGCATCTGAGGGGGGCCGGTCGGGGCGCGGAGACGCTGGTCTTCCTCACGGGGGATATCGGCATCGGCGGCGGCATGCTGGTCGACGGCCGCCCGCTCACGGGTGCCGGCGGCTACGGCGGGGAGTTCGGTCACATGCGGGTCAACCCGCGGGGCGACGTGTGCCGCTGCGGATCTCGCGGCTGCTGGGAGACCGAGATCGGCCGCCTGGCCTTGATGCGGAATGCAGGGCTCGATGAGGATGCTGACGTCGCGATCCTCGTACAGCAAGCGGAGAAGGGGGACCGCGTCGCGCAGGCGTCGATCGAACGCGTGGCCGACTGGCTCGGGATTGGCTTGGCGAACCTCGTCAACATCGTGAACCCGCAGGTCGTCGTACTGGGCGGGCACCTGCGCCACGTCTACTCACATGCCGCGCCCCGCGTGGACCGGGAGGTGGGCCGGGCGCTGACAGCGGCGCGCGAGCAGGTACGGGTCTCCGTGACCGATCTCGGCGGTGATGCCACCCTCATCGGCGCAGGGGAACTGGCCTTCGCGTCGCTCCTGGAGGACCCGGTCGGAATCCTCGCTGCCTGCGAGCGGGCGAGTTGACGCGAAGCAGCTGCCCTGGCGTCAGGACACGTGGGCGGCCGGGGGATCGAGTTCCACGCCCACTCCATCCCGGCCCGATCGTGCCGCGGCCTCGATGACGCGCAGGTTCGCCACGGCATCCCGGGGGTCGACGGGCGCCGGCGAACCGTCGGTGATCGAGCGCGCAACGCCGCGGTAGTACTGCGGCCAGGCGCCTCGGGCCCGCGGAATGTTGCGGGGCTGCGGGTCGGCAGCGGTTACGAGCGTCACGACAGCCTCGCTCGGCTCGATTCCCCACCCGTCCCCTGCCGGGTCCGCACCGGCTCGCAGAGCGTCCTCCTGGGTGTCGAGCCCCATGATGTCGAGGCCGCCCGCGGTCCCGAGGACGCGCAAGCGCGGCGCGTGCAATGCCGCGACGGAACTCACGCTGAGGATGCTGACGGCACCCGATTGATGCGTGAGGAGGAGCTGGGTGTCGTCATCGGTGACCTGGCCGTCGCGCACCGCGCGGACCGATGCGTAGACCCGGACGACTGGGCCGAGGACATGCAGTGCCTGGTCCACCAGGTGGGAGCCGAGGTCGTAGAGCAGGCCCGGCAAGTCCTCCGGCGGGCCGTCCTCCCGCCATCCGCCTTTGGGTGTGGGACGCCAGCGCTCGAAGCGCGACTCCCAACGGTGCACGCGACCCAGGAGCCCCTCGTCGATGGCGCGTCGTGCGGTGAGGATCTCGGAGTCCCACCGGCGGTTCTGGAACACGTGCAATTGGCGGCCGGCGGCGTCCGCGGCCTCGATCAGGGCCTGGCCCTGGGCGGCGGTACCCGCCAGCGGCTTGTCCACGACCACGTGCAGGCCGGCTCCCAGGGCGTCGAGGGCCTGGGGCACGTGGGCGGAGTTTGCCGTGGCGATCACCGCGAGGTCGAAGTCGCCGGCGCGCGACCAGGCCTCCTGCGCGGAAGGAAGGATCGCTGCTCCGGGCAGTTCCGCCCTTGCCTGGGCGATCCGCTCGGGGTCGGAGGTGACAACGGCCGCGACCTCGAGACCGGGCTCCGCGGCGATGAGCCGGGAGTGGAACACCCGTCCGGCCAGCCCGTAGCCCACGATGACGACGCGGGCGGGCGATGAGGTCTCGGGCACCGGAGCGTCCCGGCTCTAGCCGTTATAGACGTGCACGAGGCCGTTCTGGGGGAACTGGTCGAACAGCCACTCCATGCCGTCCCTGTCGCGCACGTTCACGCAGCCGTGGGAGCCGCCGCCGGGGTAGTACCCGTTCGCGTCGAAGGGCGGGGAGTAGTGCACGGCGATACTGCCATCGAAGAACAGGGCGAACGGCATGGGCGCGGGCGGGTTCGACAGGCTGGAAGTCGCGTCACGCCACTTGTACCAGACGCGGAAGGTGCCGTTGGGGGTCTCGAGTCCGGGGACGCCGAATCGCACATCGAGAGTCTGGACGACCTTCTTGTCGCGGACGTACCTCAGCAGCTTGGAGGTCTTGTCGATGCACAGGGTCTTGGATTCCGACAGGCAGGTCTTGGGCAACTCGCCCACGTTGCCGCCGACCTTGTCGAGGGTCTTCCAGGTCTCCTTGTTCACGACACCGGTCTCGGGGAGGAAGAACTTGTTCTGCAGCAGGCGCACGGCCTCCTTGGTGGAGTCTCCATAGAGACCCTCGAGCTGCTCGCGCCAGTCGATCGTGTAGCCCAGCCAGATGAGGCGATGCTGGACCTTGCGGACGTACGCGCCCCGGTCCTTGAGGTCCATCGGGAGCTTGAGACTGGACTGGTTCGCCGGCTTCTCGGGGCGGTGCGGGTTGCCGGCCGCCAGGGCCGGTGCCACGAGGGTGGCCGTGCCGATGGCCAGAGTGGCCAGGACGGCGGTGATGCGGATCGCGGGTCCGGTGCGCATGGTCAGTGATCTCCCTCCGGAGTCGAAGGTACCGCGGGTCCGATCCCGATGTCGGATCGGCCGCACCGCTCGGGCAGGATCGGGCCCGTGAGCCCACGATCCCAGCCCGATCCCAACGCCCCGCGCAGCGAGCGCGAGCGGATGGCCGAGTGCGGGAACTACCGCTTCGGCCCCGACGAGGCCGGGCCCTGGTACCAGTGGGGCCCGTACCTTGCCGAACGTGCCTGGGGCACCGTCCGCGAGGACTACTCGGCCGACGGCGATGCCTGGCGCTACCTGCCCTATGACCAGGCTCGCTCGCGCGAGTTCCGGTGGAACCAGGACGGCCTCCTCGGATTCTGCGACATCAACCAGGACCTCTGCTTCGGCCTGGCCCTGTGGAACGGGCGGGACGGGCATCTCAAGGAGCGCTTCTTCGGCCTGGACGGCTGGCAGGGGAATCACGGCGAGGACGCGAAGGAGTACTGGTGGTACGACGACGCCACTCCGTCGCACTCCTGGCTGAAGGCCCACTACCACTATCCGCAGGCGGCATTCCCCTACGACGAACTCGTGTCGGTCAACGCCGGACGCAATCGCCAGGACCCGGAATTCGAACTCCTGGACACGGGTGTCTTCGACGAGGATCGCTACTGGGTGGTCGAGGTCACGTATGCGAAGAGCGACCCGACGGACACCTTCATCAGGATTCGCGTCACGAACGTCGGCCCGGACGAAGACAGCATCAGTGTGCTGCCCACGATGTGGTTCCGCGACACGTGGAGTTGGGGCCGGTCGCACCAGGTCCCGCAGATGGCCCTGGATGCCGGCACCATCGTGGCCGACCACTACCGCCTCGGGACCTACCACCTCGATGCCGCGCCGTTGCCCGACGGCACCGAGCCGCAGGCACTGTTCTGCAACAACCACACGAACACCGAGCGCATCTTCGGCCAGCCGCTCGAGCATCCCTATCCGAAGGACGGGATCAACGACCATGTCGTGTCGGGGGCCGCGACGGTCAATCCCGAAGGCCACGGCACGAAGGCCGCCTGGTGGTACCGCCTGACGGTCCCCCCGGGGGAGACCGCCGAGATCAGGCTGCGGCTGTGGTCGCCCAGTGACGGCGACCTGCCCGATATGACCTGGTCGGACCAGCGCTTCGACGATCTCCTCACCGCGCGGGAGCGCGAGGCCGACGACTTCTATGCCGAGCTCACGCCCGCGGGCGCGTCGCCGGCGGCCGCGGATGTCATGCGCCGGGCCTTCGCGGGAATGATCTGGTGCAAGCAGTTCTATCGCTACGACGTGCGCAAGTGGCTCGACGGCGATCCCGGCTTCCCGCCTCCGCCGCCTGAGCACCGGGTGATCCGCAATTCACACTGGCGTAATCTCGACGCCTACGACGTCCTCTCCATGCCGGACTCCTGGGAGTACCCCTGGTTCGCCGCCTGGGACCTCGCCTTCCACACGGTCGTCTTCTCGCACATCGACGCTGAGTACGCGAAGTACCAGCTCCTCCTCATGCTGCGCGAGTGGTACATGCACCCGAATGGCGCGCTCCCGGCGTACGAGTGGAACTTCGACGATGTCAACCCGCCCGTGCATGCCTGGGCAGCGATTCGCGTCTTCGAGATCGACGGCTCACGCGACATCGACTTCCTCGCGCGCGTCTTCCAGAAGCTGCTCATCAACTTCACCTGGTGGGTCAACAAAGTCGACCGCGAGGGCAACAATGTCTTCGAGGGCGGCTTCCTCGGCCTGGACAACATCGGGCCGATCGACCGATCGCACCTGCCTGAGGGCTACGTCATCGAGCAGGCGGACGGCACCTCGTGGATGGCCTTCTACGCGCTCATGATGCTCCGCATGGCGATCCGTCTCGCCCCTCATGACGACGCCTACGCACCGATGGCGCTGAAGTT
>JAPOJD010000012.1 GCA_029978585.1 Actinomycetota bacterium | reverse complement strand
GGTCGGACTCGAGGAAGCACTGTCCGTCGGTGATCGAGATGACGTTGGTCGGGATGTACGCCGACACGTCGTTCGCCTTGGTCTCGACGATCGGCAGCCCGGTCATCGAGCCCTTGCCCATGTCGTCGGACAGCTTCGCGCAACGCTCGAGCAGCCGGCTGTGCAGGTAGAAGACGTCGCCGGGGTAGGCCTCGCGACCCGGGGGGCGACGCAGCAGCAGCGACACGGCGCGGTAGGCCTCGGCCTGCTTGGAGAGGTCGTCGAAGACGATGAGGACGTGCTTGCCCTGGTACATCCAGTGCTGGCCGATGGCCGAGCCGGTGTAGGGGGCGAGGTACTTGAAGCCCGCGGGGTCGGAGGCGGGTGCCGCGACGATCGTGGTGTACGCCATGGCGCCGTACTCCTCGAGCGCACCCTTGACCGAGGCGATGGTGGAGCCCTTCTGCCCGATGGCCACGTAGATGCAGCGCACCTGCTTGTTGGGATCGCCGGACTCCCAGTTGGACTTCTGGTTGATGATCGTGTCGATGCACACGGCGGTCTTGCCGGTCTGGCGGTCGCCGATGATGAGCTGGCGCTGGCCGCGGCCGATGGCGGTCATGGCGTCGATCGCCTTGATGCCGGTCTGCAGGGGCTCCTTCACGGGCTGACGCTGGACCACGGTCGGCGCCTGCACCTCGAGGGCGCGGCGCCCCTCGGCCTCGATGGGGCCGAGGCCGTCGATGGGGTTGCCGAGTGGGTCGACAACGCGGCCGAGGTAGGCATCGCCCACCGGCACGGAGAGAACCTCGCCGGTGCGGCGCACCGGCTGGCCCTCCTCGATGCGGGAGCCGTCGCCGAGGAGCACCACGCCGATCTCCCGGACGTCGAGGTTGAGGGCCACGCCGAGCAGGCCGCCCTCGAACTCGAGGAGTTCGTTCGTCATGGCCGAGTGCAGGCCCTCGACGCGCGCGATGCCGTCACCGGTCTCGATGACGCGGCCGACCTCCTCTCGGGCGGTCGTCGGCGCATACGCCTCGACGTTCCGCTCGATCGCGCTCCGGATCTCGTCCGGCCGGATCGTCAGCTCCGTCATGGTTCCCTGCTCCCTTCAGTCGCCTGTGGCGACTCGTGTGCTCGTCGACGTCCGCGCCGAGCCCTTCCGTCCTAGCCGAGCACCGCCCGGCGAGCCTGCTCCAACCGGGACGCGACGGTCCCGTCGATCACCTCGTCGCCGACCGTCACGTGCACGCCCCCGAGAACGTCGGGGTCGATGGCCACGTTGAGGCGCACCCGCCGGCCCTTGAGCCGCGTGAGCGCCTCGGCAAGCCTGCGCTCCTGCTCCTCGGTCAGCGGCTGGGCCACGCGTACTTCGGCAACGATGCGCTGCCGCTGCCGCGCAGCCGCATCAGCGAGATCGTCCACCACCGCGTCGATCCTGCGCCCGTGCAGGTGGCCCACGGCGTAGCCGAGGACCTGCTGGGTTGCCCCTGTCGAGCGGCCCTCGAGAAGGTCGCTCGCGATCGCGGCCTTGCGGGCCGACGAGATGGCCGGATCGGTGAGCGCCATCTGAAGGTCCGCGGACGCATCGACCGCCCGGCCGAAGCGGAAGATCTCCTCCTCGGTCGCATCGAGGTCCCCGCGCGCGTCGGCGGTCATGAAGGCCGTCTGGGCGCCGAGGGCCTCCAGTGCGAGCACGATGTCGCCGTCATGGGACCAGCGGTGGCGCGCCACCTGCTCGACGGTCTCAACCGCGAGGGCGCTCACGCGCCCGGCGAGAAGTGATCGTGCCAGGCCGGCGCGCGCGTCGGCTGGCTGCCCGGAATCCGCCAGGGCCGAGCGCAGCGTGCGCTCGCGATCGAGCAGGTCGGCGACCGCGAAGAGGTCGCCGGCGAGGGAATCCAGACCCTCGGCCCCGCGTCGTTCGTCAAGCCAGTCGGACATCTCCGAAAGGCTCGCCCGGCTGGATCCCAGCATCAGCTCATCGCCCCCGTCGAGCCCGCCTGGCTCTCCAGGTCCGCGAGGAAGGCGTCTACCGTCGCGCTCACGCGCGCATCATCGGTGAGGGACTGCCCCACGATCTTGCCGGCGAGCACCATGGCGACATCGCCGACCTGTCGGGTGAGCTGGGCCTGCGCCTGGGAGCGCTCCAGCGCCAACTGCGCCTCCGCCTGGGCGGTGACCGCAGCCGCGGCCGCCCGGGCCTCGGAGCGTGCCTCCTCCACGATGGCGGCGCGATCGGCCTGCGCCTGGGTGCGGATGGCGGCAGCCTCCTCCCGTGCCGAGGCGAGGGCGGCGCGGTACTCCTCGAGGGCCTTCTGGGCCTCCGCCTGGGCCTCTTCGGCCTTGCGGATGCCGCCCTCGATGGCCTCGGTGCGCGCCGCCAGGGTCTTCTTGATGTTGGGCAGTGCCACCTTGGCGAGCACGCCGAACACGACGAAGAAGGCGATAGTCCCGATGACGAGTTCGTCAATGGGCACCGCGAGGACGCTGGGCATCTCCTCGGTGGAGCCGCCCGCGGCCATGATGCCCGCTGCGAGGTACGACACGGTGGATCAGGTGCCGTAGACGAACGGGACGACGAAGCCGATGAGGGCGAGGGCCTCGGCCAGCGCGAAGCCCAGCAGCATGTTCTGCCGGATCACGCCGTAAGCCTCGGGCTGGCGCGCAATGGCCTGCACGCCCTGACCGAAGATGATGCCGATGCCGATGCCCGGACCGATGGCGGCCAGGCCGTAGCCGACGGAGCCGATGGAGCCGGTGAGCTCAGCGAGCAGTGACATGTCATGTCCTTCTGTTGCCGGGCCGGCAGTCTGGTCTGCCGGTCTGGAGGGATTCAGTTGTCGTGCGGCCGTGCCGTAGAACTCAGCGTTGCGTGGAACTCGCCATTGCGTAGAACTCAGTGCTCTGCGTGCAGCGCACCGCTGATGTAGACCGCGGTGAGCAGGGTGAAGATGTAGGCCTGGAGAGCCTGGATCAGGAGCTCGAAGGCCGTGAGCGCGATCGTCAGGGTGAAGGAGGCGATCGACCCCAGCATCCCGACGATGGTGAAACTGAGCAGGTAGAAGGCCGCGATGCTGAACGTCGCGATCAGCAGATGGCCCGCGAACATGTTGGCAAAGAGCCGGACCGCGTGGGTGAACGGCCGGACGATGATGTTGGAAATCAACTCGATCGGCGCCAGGAGGATGTACATCGGCTTGGGAACCCCGGGCGGGAACAGCATGTTCTTGAAGAAGCCCAGGAACCCCTGCCGGTAGATCCCCAGCGGCACCCAGGTGAAGTACACGATGAGCGCGAAGGCCACCGGGATGGCAAACACACTCGTGATGGGGAACTGCGCTCCGGGCACGATGGCGAGGAAGTTGAACGCCCACACCAGGAAGAAGAAGGAGAAGAGGTAGGGGACGAATCGATCGCCCTCCTTGCCGATCACGTCACGTGCGATGCCGTCCCGGATGAAGGTGTAGCCGACCTCGCCGACATTCTGCGCCCCCCTGGGCACGAGCTTGGGCGAGCGGAAGGCGTAGAGGAAGAAGCCGAGGACAGCGACCACCGCGATGACGATGAGGATCGTGACCTTGTTGAACCCGACGGACTGGCCGAGGACGTCGAACCGGACGATGTCGTTGAAGAAAAAGATCTCCGCGCCAGGCGCCGGGAAGCCACAGGGATTGGCCGCGTTCTCGAAGTGGCAGTCGAGGCCGCCGGCGGCCAGGATCGCGCCGCTCACGAGCGCTCCTGCCGGTCGCGCAGGATCCGGGTCGCGCGATCGGTCACGAGCGGTTCCTTCCCGGAGTGGGGCGACCTCGCCTCAAGGCGCCGATGGATCATGTACAGCGACAGGAACATACCGAGGAGGGCTCCCGCGGCAACGAGGAGGGTGCGGTTCCCGAACCACAGGGACAGCAGCCAGCCGATGCCGGCGTAGAGCAGGATCCCGGTGATCAGGTGACTCACGATGATCCAGGCGGTGTTCCCGCTGGCCCAGGCCAGGTGCGACGGTGTCTCGGCGGGGACGGCGTCCGTTGGCGTCGCCGCGCCGCGCCTCTCCTGGGTGCCCGGGAGCTCAGTCATGGCGCGGACCGTCCATGGGGGCGGGATCGACGTACAGGACCTTCGCCCGGGAGAATATCCAGACCTCCGCCACGGTCCACGTGAGCGTGCAGGCCAGGATCGTCAGCGCGAACACCTTGGTGTCGAAGGCCGTCGTGCCCTGGAAGAGGATGATGAGGCCGAGCAGGACGCCGACCTTGATGAGGTAGATCATCAGGGCCACGGTGAGCGCCATCTGGGGATTTGTGCGCAGCACCGATCCCAGGGCCACCTGGCCGACCGTGAAGAACACCACGACGATCACGGTGCCGATGAGACCCCCCAGGGCGCCCTTCGGCCCGGCGACCGCGAAGCCGATGATCGTGCCGAGGGCCCCGACCGCGAGGGTCGCGGGAATCGCGCCACGCAGTACGGGCGCGTCGACAGAGGCCACGGCGCTCTCCTGGGGGTGCTGGACGGATCGCACGACGTCAGCAGGCTATCCAGGCGCCCCGCGAGCGCAAACCCGGCCCCCGACCGGCGGTCAGGTGCCGGTCCGCGCAGGTGGCGCAGAGTCCCCAGCCTGGTTCTTGCGCCGGGTTGCCCGCAGGATCCGCGGCAGTAGGGCCGCGTACCCCACGACCATGAGGCCCACGATGAGGATGAGGAGCGCATAGCCCACCGGGACGAACGCCAGGGCGAGAGCGGTGCCCGCGACGACCGCGGTCCAGCCGTAGAGCAGGCCGACCGTGCGCCGCTGGGAGTGGCCCATCTCGAGCAGGCGATGGTGCATGTGCTGCTTGTCCGGCGCGAATGGCGAACGGCCACGGCGGGTGCGGCGTACGACCGCGAGGCCGAGGTCCACGAGCGGCACGACCATGACGGCCACGGGGAGCAGGATGGGGAGCAGCGCCGGAAGCAGCGTGCCGCCCTCGATGGCGGTCGGATCGATTTGGCCCGACAGGGTGATGATGCTCGCCGCGAGCAGGAGGCCGAGAAGCATCGACCCGGTGTCGCCCATGAAGATGCGGGCGCGGAAGACGTTGTGAGGCAGGAAGCCCGCGCACATGCCCACGAGCAGCGCGGACACCAGAGTGGCCATGGTCGCTCGCTCAAAGCCAACCTCGACGGACAGCAGGTAGGAGTAGGCGAAGAAGGCGAGCGCTGCGACGCCCACGATGCCAGCGGCGAGCCCGTCGAGGCCGTCGACCATGTTGATCGCATTGATGCTCACGAGGACGACGAGCACGGTGAGCAGGGCACTGGTGACAGGGTCGAGGACCAGGGTGCCCCCGACGGGCAGCCAGATGATGGCAATCCCCTGCAGGGCCATGACTGCGCCGGCGAGGATCTGACCGGCAAGTTTCGTCGGGGCGGCCAGGCCCCACTTGTCGTCCACCAGGCCCAGGGCGACGATGACCGCGACGCCCGAGAGCAGCGCCACCGGGGCCCTCGCGTCGTCGACGAAGACCGCGCTCATCTGGGGCAGCTTGCTCGCGAGGAGGAGGCCGGCGAGCAGGCCGGCCAGCATCGCGAGGCCCCCCAGGCGGGGCGTGGGCGTGTCGTGGACGTCGCGGTCGCGTACCTGTGCGATGACCCCCCACTTGAGTGCCAGGGCTCGGGCCAGCGGGACCGTGAGATAGGTCACCGCCGCCGCGGCCGCGAGGCAGAGGAGGTACTCGCGCACGGTCGGTTCCTAGACCGTCACCGTGCCGCGGTCATAGGCGGGGAATCGCTCCACGAGCCCGGTCACCTCCGCGGCCACGGCCCCTGCCGACGCCGGGTCCGTGACGGCCCGGGCGATGAGTTCGCCCACGAGCCCCATCTCCGCCTCACCCATCCCCTGGGTGGTGACCGACGGGGTCCCGACCCGGATGCCCGACGCCACGGCGGGCGGCTGGGGGTCGTAGGGGATCGCGTTCTTGTTGAGCGTGATGCGCGCCGCGTCGGAGCGGGTCTCGGCCTCGGCGCCCGTGACATCGACTCCCCTCAGGTCGATGAGCGCGAGGTGGGTGTCGGTGCCGCCGCTCACCGGGCGCATCCCCTGGGCCGCCAGGGAGGCGCTGAGCGCCTGCGCGTTGCGCACGACCTGGGCGGCGTACGCCTGGAACTCGGGCGTCATGGCCTCCTTGAGCGCCACCGCCTTAGCAGCGACCGAGTGCATCAGCGGTCCGCCCTGCATCATGGGGAACACGGCCTTGTCGATAGCCGAGGCGTGCTCGGCCGTGGTGAGGATCATGCCCCCGCGCGGCCCCCTCAGGACCTTGTGCGTGGTGAACGTCACCACGTCGGCGTAGGGAACCGGGCTCGGGATGGCCTTGCCTGCCACGAGGCCGATGAAGTGCGCCGCGTCGACCATGAGGATGGCCCCCGACTCGTCGGCTATCGAGCGGAATGCGGAGAAGTCGATGAGCCTGGGGTACGCCGTGGCCCCGCAGATGATGAGGCGGGGCCGGTGCTCCAGGGCCAGGCTGCGGACCTCGTCGTAGTCGATGAGTTCGGTGTCCTCACGCACGCCGTAGGACACGATGTCGAACCAGCGCCCGGAGAAGTTGACCTTCGAGCCGTGCGTGAGGTGGCCGCCGTGCGGGAGGCTCATCGCCAGGACGGTATCCCCCGGCTTGACGAACGCCGCGTACGCCGCGAGGTTGGCACTCGCTCCGCTGTGCGGCTGGAGGTTCGCGTGCTCGGCGCCGAACAACTCCTTCGCACGGGCGATGCCGATGTTCTCCGCGCGGTCCACCTCCGAGCAACCGCCGTAGTAGCGCTTGCCCGGGTAGCCCTCGGCGTACTTGTTGCTCAGCGTCGAGCCCAGCGCGGCAAGCACGGCGGGCGACGTGAAGTTCTCGCTGGCAATCAGCTGGAGACCGCCGCGCGCCCGGTCGAGCTCGGAGAGGACGATTCCCGCGATCTCGGGGTCCTCCGCCATCAACTGGCCGAAGTCGGGGCCCCAGAAGGGGACCCCGGTGATGTCGTCGACGTCGCCTGCGGGATTCACCATGCGGGGAGTCTACGGCTCTGCCGGGAGCCCGAGGTCCGGACACACCTCCTGGAGGACGGTCAGACCGTAGGCCCCCTCCCGGAGGACCCGGGGGGTCTCGCCGGTGAGGTCGACCACGGTGCTGGGGAGGTCCCCCGGAACCGGGCCGGCATCGAGGTAGACGGTGACGTCGTCGCCGAGCTGGTCCTCGGCATCGGTGCAGGTCCGTGGCGGCGCTCCCCCGGCCCGGTGGGCTCCGGTCACTGCCAGCGGCCCGGTTGCCGCCAGCAGGTCGAGGGCAACCGGGTGCAGGGGCATGCGCACCGAGATCGTCCCAGTGTCCCCGCCTAGGTCCCAGGCCAGCGTCGGCTGCTCGCGCAGTAGGAGGGTGAGCGGGCCCGGCCAGAACGCCTCGATGAGCGCGCGGCCATCGGCGCCGATGCCGCTCGCGAGGCCATCGACCGTGCGCACGGCGCCCACGAGAACCGATAGCGGCGTGGCCGAACCGCGCCCCTTCACCGACCTCAGTCGTTCGATGCCGCGCACCGAGAACGGATCGGCGCCGAGCCCGTACGTCGACTCGGTGGGGAACACGACGAGTTCACCACGTCGGACCGCCGCAGACGCGGCCGTGACGCCACGCGCGCGCTCGGCAGACGGAACCGTGCCGACGTCGATGGTGAAAGGCATAGGCAGCCTCCCGCCCTAGTGCGCCCGTCGCGCGACGGTGTAGCGGGGCAGGCGATTGAGGTCAAGGTGGTCGCTGACATCCCCCCACTCGGGCAGGGACCGCAGCAGCCCGGGGAGGCCCTCGTCGCCCGCGGCCTCTCCCTGGGCGTCGGCGTGCTCCATGACGAGGAGACCGCCGGGCCGCAGCAGGGCTGCGGCTGCGGGCAGCAGGCGTCGGATCACGCCGAGTCCGTCGGGGCCGCCGTACAGGGCGATCGGCGGATCGTGCTCGCGCACCTCGGGATCGCGCGGCACCGCCCCGTCGGGGATGTAGGGCGGGTTAGCCGTCACGACGGCGACACGGCCGACGAGGTCGTGCAGGGGATGCTCCGGCTCCGCGCACGTCGCGGCGTCGGTTGTCACGACGCGCACCTGGCTACCGCACAGTTCGAGCGCGGGAGCATGACGGTCGACATTGCCCTGCGCCCACTCGGCCGCCGTGGCGGAGAGCTCGACGGCGGTCATCCGGGTGTCGCCGGCCTCGAGCGCGATCGAGATCGCAAGCGCGCCCGAGCCGGTGCACAGGTCTACCGCGATGCGCTCCTCCGCCGGCACGACGCGCAACGCCTCGCGCGCGGGGACGGCGAGCATCTCCGTCTCCGGACGCGGCACGAAGACACCGGGCCCCACGGCGACCTCGATGTGGCGGAACGGGGCCGTTCCCAGGAGGTGCTGCAGCGGGACCCGCGCGGTCCGCCGGCCGAGCAGGCGCTCGTACGCCGTCCTCGTCTCGGGGGCCACCCGGTCCTGCAGGATCAGGCGTGACCTCGGGACGCCGAGCACATGCGCGGCCAGCAGGGCCGCCTCGGCCTCGGGTGAGGCCACTCCCGCGGCGGCAAGGCGGCGCTGGGCGTCGGCGAGAACGTCGCGCAGGGACACCCAGCCCTCCATGACGCGCGGGGACGGTCCGCCATGGATGCGCCCGCTGGGGCTCGCGGGGTCGCTCACGAGGCGTCCGCCGACGAGATCGCGGCGGCGTCACCCGCGTCGATGCACGCCTGGACCACATCGTCGAGGTTGCCTTCGAGGACATGGTCGAGGTTGTAGGCCTTGTAGCCGACGCGATGGTCGCTGATGCGGTTCTCCGGGAAGTTGTACGTGCGGATGCGCTCGCTCCGGTCGACGGTGCGCACCTGCGCGCGCCGGGAGTCGGATGCCTCTCGCGCGGCCTCCTCCTCGGCCAGGGCCAGGAGTCGCGCACGCAGGATGCGCAGGGCCTGCTCGCGGTTCTGAAGCTGGCTCTTCTCGTTCTGACACGAGACGACCGTGCCCGTGGGCAGGTGCGTGATACGCACGGCCGAGTCGGTCGTGTTGACGCTCTGCCCACCCGGTCCCGACGACCGGTAGACGTCGATGCGCAGGTCATTGGGGTCGATCGTGACGTCGACCTCCTCGGCCTCTGGAAGGACGAGGACGCCGGCCGCGGAGGTGTGGATGCGGCCCTGCGACTCGGTAACAGGGACCCTCTGCACGCGATGGACACCGCCTTCGAACTTCAGGCGTGCGTACGGCGCCTCCCCCGGCTGGGGAACTCCCCGGGCCTTGACCGCCACGGCGACATCGCGGTAGCCGCCTAGGTCGGACTCCTCCGCCTCGAGCACCTCGGTACTCCAGCCCCGCCTCTCGGCGTACCTGAGGTACATGCGAAGGAGGTCACCCGCGAACAGCGCAGACTCCTCGCCGCCCTCGCCGGCCTTGATCTCGAGGATGACGTCCTTGCCGTCGAGTGGGTCGCGCGGGACGAGGAGCGTGCGCAGCCGGTCGGCAGTCTCCTCGCGACGCTGCTCGAGCACCTCGGCCTCCGCAGCGAACGCCGGATCAGCGGCGCCGAGTTCGCGCGCGGCAGCAATGTCATCGCCGAGGCTGACCCAGGTGCGGTACTCCTCGATGATGGGTCGCAGCTCCGCATGACGGCGGGCCAGCCTGCGCGACTCCGCGGGATCCGCGTGGATGCGTGGGTCTGCGAGGCTGTCCTCGATAGTCGCGTACTCAGCCGACAGATCGACGCAGGCGTCGAACATCGGATGCGACCTCTCTCGGGGACGAGTTCAGGCGTCTCAGGCGTCGGCCTGCGCCGGCTCCTCGGTGTGCACCGCAGTCTTCTTGTCGCCACCGAAGCGCTTCTCGAACTTCGCGACGCGGCCACCGGAGTCGAGAATCTTCTGTCGACCCGTGTAGAAGGGGTGGCACTGCGAGCACACATCGGCGTGGATGACGCCGTTCTTCGCTGTGCTGCGCGTGGTGAAGGTCGATCCGCAGGTGCAGGTGACCTCGGTCTCGACGTAGTCCGGGTGGATTCCGGCCTTCATGGGTGCTCCTTGCGCTCGGGCCCTCGCGAGAACGACCAACTGGTCGCTCCGGTCAGGCGTGGCCGGGTCCGCCGCAGCGGTGAACCGGACTCCAGAAGGGTACGGCATCGGGGGAAGAACCCCCGCATCAGTCCTCGCTCACCGCCGCCGTGACGGAGGGCGTCGTCTTTTGGACCTGGAGCAGGAACTCCAGGTTGCTCTTCGTGTCGCGCAGCTTGGTGAGCAGCAGTTCGATGGCCTGCTGCTGGTCCAGGGCGTGGAGCACCCGGCGGAGCTTCCAGACGATCTTGAGCTCGTCCGGGGCCATGAGGAGCTCTTCCTTGCGGGTGCCGGACGCGTCGACATCCACGCTGGGGAAGACGCGCTTGTCGGCGAGCTTGCGGTCGAGCTTGAGCTCCATGTTGCCGGTCCCCTTGAACTCCTCGAAGATCACCTCGTCCATCCGGGAGCCGGTCTCGACCAGAGCGGTTGCCAGGACGGTGAGGGATCCGCCGTGCTCGATATTGCGCGCTGCGCCGAAGAACTTCTTCGGCGGGTACAGCGCCGTGGAGTCCACGCCGCCCGAAAGAATGCGGCCGGAGGCGGGGGCCGCGAGGTTGTAGGCCCGGCCCAGTCGGGTCATGGAGTCCAGCAGCACCACTACGTCTTGGCCCAACTCGACGAGGCGTTTGGCCCGCTCGATCGCGAGCTCCGCCACGATGGTGTGATCCTCGGCGGGGCGGTCGAATGTCGATGCGATCACCTCGCCCTTCACCGACCTCTGCATGTCGGTGACCTCCTCGGGACGCTCGTCAACGAGGACGACCATGAGGTGGCACTCCGGATTGTTCTCCGTGATGGCGTTGGCAATCGACTGGAGCACCATCGTCTTGCCCGCCTTAGGCGGCGAGACGATGAGGCCGCGCTGGCCCTTGCC
This sequence comes from Actinomycetota bacterium, assembly GCA_029978585.1. Lineage (GTDB taxonomy): Bacteria > Actinomycetota > Actinomycetes > S36-B12 > S36-B12 > Mxb001. The sequence goes on along the minus strand of JAPOJD010000012.1, from coordinate 16,660 downwards.
GATGGGGGCCACCAGGTCGATGACGCGCGTCGTGAGGTTGGTGGGCTCGGTCTCCAGGCGCAGGCGCTCCTGCGGGTAGAGCGGCGTCAGCTTGGAGAACTCGGGTCGGTTGCGCGACAGATCGGGCTCGGCACCATTGACGGTGTCGATACGCACCAGCGGATTGAACTTCTCTCGGCGCTCCCCATCTCGCGGCTGGCGCACAGCACCGGTGACGGCATCCCCCTTGCGCAGGCCGTGCCGCTTCACCATCGACAGAGACACGTAGACGTCGTTCGGGCTGGGGAGGTAGCCGCCAGTACGGACGAAGGCGTAGTTGTCGAGCACGTCCAGGATGCCGGCCACCGGCACGAGGACATCGTCCTCCGACACCTCGACCTCGTTCTCGGAGAAGCCGCCGGTGGGACGACGGTCACGGCGGTCGCGGAAGCGATCACGCCCGCGGCGGCGCCGGCGGCGCGAGCCACCCTCGCCGTCGTCGTCGCGGTCGTCGCCCTGCGACGATGACGATGACGACGTGGAAGTGGACGGCGCTGTTGTGTCACCACCTCGTTCGCGGGACTGGGTGCGGGAATCCTCGCGCGGTGCGCGGGAATCCTCGCGCGGTGCGCGCGCCTCCGGCGCGCTCTCGCCGGTCCCTGCCTCGGGGGCACCCGTGTCAGCGGTCGCGGTTGCGCCCGAGCTGGCGCGGGAGCGGCGCTCGCGAGTCGAGCCGCCCGAGCCGCCCGAGGACGACTGCTGGGAGGAAATGGCCGCGACGAGGTCGCTCTTGCGCATGCCGCTGGCGCCGGGAATACCCATCGACTGGGCGAGCTGCTTGAGCTCGGGCAGGAGCATGCTGGACAGGCCGTTGCCCCGCTGGGGAGCGGTGGTGGTGTCGGACACGAAGGATCCTTACTGATTCTCCGGTCCCAGGGTGGAACCGGGCAGATGCGTTGCCGCCGCGATGTTCAAAGGAGGCCGCCGCGAAGAACAGTGGCGGGGATCCATTGACCCCCTCAAGTGGGGGACGAGCGGTCCGGGAAATGCGGACTCCAGCACCATAGCACGCCTCGGGGGACTGTCACCGGCCGGACCCGGCCCGTGTCCTCGGGGCGCGGCACGCGGACGCCGTCGCCGTGTCAGCCGTTGATGTGCACGCGCGCGCCCGCGACGTCGACGGGTACGACGACCGCCTGCCAGCCCTCGGGAGCTGCCGCCAGGACAGCGGGCGCGGCCGTGGAGTCGGCGAGGGCGAGCACCGAGGGACCGGCGCCGGAGATGACCGCGGGAATACCGCGCGATCGAAGAGCGGCGACGAGTTCGTGAGACTGCGGGTACGCCGCAGCGCGCGCGTCCTGGTGCAGGCGATCCTCGGTCGCGCTCATGAGGAGCGCGGGATCCGACGTCAGCGCATGCACCAGGAGTGCCGCGCGCCCGACGTTGAACACCGCGTCTTCTCGCTCCACCATGTCGGGCAGCATGCGCCGCGCCTCGCGGGTGGGCATCGCCACGGGCGGCACGATGACGACGGGGACGACATCGGGGTGCACGCGGTGCGACACCGCGCGCGCGTGCACCGAGTCTGCTCCGGGTGTCTCCACCCACGCCGTGGTGAATCCGCCCAGCAGTGCGGCCGCGACGTTGTCGGGATGCCCCTCCATGCGCGTGGCCAGGTCGAGCACGTCCGCGGGAGCCAGGCGCTCCTCGCCATCGGCAACGAGCGCCCGACCGAGTAGGAGGCCGGCCACGATGGCCGCCGCTGACGACCCCATCCCCCGACCCTGGGGGATGGCGTTGACGCAGGTGAGCACGGCGCCCGCGGGCGGCAGCTCCATCGCCGACCACGCGGCGAGCATGGCGCGCGCGACGAGGTGGGATTCCCCGCGCGGGAGTGTTTCAGCGCCCTCGCCCTCGACGGTGACGGCGATGCCGGGGTCGTCGGTGACCATCGCGGTGACGCGATCGTGCACGCCGATCGCGAGCCCGAGGCAGTCGAAGCCGGGCCCAAGGTTCGCACTCGTCGCCGGAACCATCACCTCCACGGCGTGCGCCCGCATGTGCTCGGGCATCAGGGGTCCCGCAGTCCGAGCGCGAGCGCCGCGGCTTCCGCGTCGACGGGGATCACGGTCGGATCGGGTGCGTCGGCCAGCGCCCACTGCGGGTCCTTGAGCCCGTTGCCCGTGAGCGTGCACACGACACTCTGCCCCGGGTCGAGCAGACCGCGCTCCTTCATGAGGAGGAGGCCGGCCACGCTCGCCGCGCTCGCCGGCTCGCAGAAGAGTGCCTCCCGGGACGCCAGCAGTCGGTAGGCGGCGAGGATCTCGTCGTCGGTGACCGCGTCGATGACGCCGCCGGACTCATCTCGCGCCGCGATGGCGAAGTCCCAGGAAGCCGGATTGCCGATGCGGATGGCGGTCGCGATCGTCTCGGGCTTGGCCACCGGCTCGCCGTGCACCAGGGGCGCCGCGCCCGCGGCCTGGAATCCCCACATGCGGGGCCTGCGGGAGGCGATCCCGTCGGCGGCGTACTCGGTGTATCCCCTCCAGTAGGCGGTGATGTTGCCCGCGTTGCCGACGGGCAGGCAGTGAATGTCAGGCGCGTTGCCCAGCATGTCGACCACCTCGAAACTCGCTGTCTTCTGGCCCTCGATGCGATCAGGGTTGACGCTGTTGACCAGCGACACGGGATAGCGATCGGCCAGGTCGCGTGCGAGGGTGAGGCAGTCATCGAAGTTGCCCTGCACCTGGAGCAGGCGCGCGCCGTGCACGATGGCCTGCGCGAGCTTGCCCATCGCGATCTTGCCCTCGGGGACCAGGACGGCGCACACCATCCCGGCCTTGACGGCGTACGCCGCGGCACTGGCCGACGTGTTGCCGGTGGAGGCGCAGATGACCGCGCGGGCGCCGTCCTCCGCGGCCTTGCTGATCGCAAGCGTCATGCCCCGGTCCTTGAAGCTTCCGGTGGGGTTGGCGCCGTCGTACTTCAGCCACACCTCGCACCCGGTCATCTCGCTGAGCACGCACGCGTAAACCAGCGGGGTGCCACCCTCGCGCAGGGTCACGTTGGGGGTGGCGGGACCGACGGGCAGCCGGTCGCGGTACTCGTCGATGAGGCCTCGCCACTGGTGGGCGCTCATGTGCCGGGCTCCCCCTCCACCCGCATCACGCCGAGGACCTGCTTCACCGCGTCGAGGGTGCGCAGGCGCTCCACCGTGCGCCGCAGGGCGCCGTCGGAGGCAACGTGGGTCCGAACAATGAGACCGGCGTCGTCCCCGTGGCCATCCTGCCGGACCACCTGGATGCTCACGCCCTCGTCAGCGAAGGCCTGCGCGATGGCCGCGAGTACGCCCGGGCGGTCTGCCACGTCGAGGTTGACGTAGTAGCGCGTCATCGCGTCGTCGATGCTGCGGACCTCGAGGTCGGCGTACGTCGACTCCCCCGGTCCGCGCCCTCCACTCACGCGATTGCGGGCCGCTGCCACCACGTCGCCGAGAACCGCGCTCGCGGTGGGGGCACCCCCGGCCCCGCGGCCGTAGAACATCATCTGCCCGGCCGACTCGGCCTCGACGAAAACCGCGTTGAAGGCGTCGCGCACGCTGGCAAGCGGATGATCGCGGGGAACCATTGCCGGGTGCACGCGCACGATGACGCCCCCGCCGTCGCCAGTGGACTCGGCCACGGCGAGGAGCTTGATGACGAAGCCCATATCGCGCGCGGCCTGGACGTCGAACGCAGTGACCTCGGTGATGCCCTCGCAGGAGACGTCCTCGGACGTGACGCGCGTGTGGAACGCGAGCTCGGCGAGGATCGCGGCCTTCGCCGCGGCATCGAGGCCCCCGACATCGGCGGTGGGGTCGGCCTCGGCGTAGCCGAGAGCCTGCGCCTCCGCCAGGGCGGCACCGTAGTCCGCGCCCTCCTCGTCCATCTTGGTGAGGATGAAGTTCGTGGTGCCGTTGACGATGCCGAGCACCTTCAGGACGCGGTCGCCCGCGAGCGACTCGCGCAGCGGCCGCAGGAGCGGGATGGCGCCGGCAACCGACGCCTCGAAGTACAGGTCGACGCCGTTCTCCGCGGCCGCGCGGTAGAGGGTCGCGCCATCCGCGGCGAGCAGGGCCTTGTTCGCCGTGACGACACTCGATCCCGCGGCCATCGCGGCCAGGATCAGGGAGCGGGCCGGCTCAATGCCGCCCATTACCTCGACGACGATGTCGGCGCCACGTCCGGCCAGACCGGCGGTGTCGTCGGTGAGCAGTGCCTGCGGCACGCCCTCCCGGGGCCGAGCGGCATCGCGCACGGCGACGCCGACGAGCTCCAGGGGCGCGCCGACGCGGGCAGCGAGGTCGGCGGCATTCGCCTCGAGCAGGCGCGCGACCTGCGCGCCCACCGTCCCGCCGCCCAGCAGGGCCACGGTGACGGCGTTCGGCGCGGCGGACATCGGGCCTCCTCGGCGTGGTGCGTGGGACGCGGCGGCGACCGGCCGCCGTGCGGGATAAGGGTCTCAGACGGCCCGGCGCGGCACAGCCCGAGCCGGGGTCGGGGCTACTCCGGCTCCGCGCCGGGGTCCAGGGCCAGTAGGTCCCGCGGGGTCTCGCGCCGCAGCACCACCCGGGTACTGCCGCCGCGGACTCCCACGACGGCCGGGCGCGGGAGGTAGTTGTACTGCGATGCCATGGAGCGGCAGTAGGCGCCGGTGGCGGCCAGGGCGAGCAGGTCGCCCGGGGCGAGGTCAGCGGGCAGCCAGGCGTCCCGGACCACCACGTCGCCACTTTCGCAGTGCTTCCCTACGACGCGGCACAGCATGGACTCCGCGTCCGAGACCCGGTTAGCGAGCACCACGGTGTAGTCGGCGTCGTAGAGCGCTGTGCGCACGTTGTCACTCATGCCGCCGTCCACCGAGACATAGGTGCGCACCTGCCCGTGGTCGAGTTCGACCGGCTTGATCGTGCCCACCTCGTACACCGTGATGCCGGCGGGCCCGACGATGGCGCGGCCCGGCTCGAAGAGCAGTCGGGGCACGCCGATGCCCTCGCGCGCGCACGCGTCGGCGACGATGCGACGGAGCGCGTCGGCCATCTCCGAGACGGGTATGGGATCGTCGTCAGGGACATACGCGATGCCCATGCCGCCCCCGAGATCGAGTTCCTCGACGCCGATGCCCGCACGCACCAGCCGGCCGGCGAGGGAGATGACCCGCGCCGCCGCCACCTCGAAGCCGGATGCATCGAAGATCTGCGACCCGATGTGCGAGTGCAGACCACGGAAGCGCAGCGCGGGATCGTCGACGACCTTGCGCACGGCCTCCTCCGCGGCACCCGACGCAAGGGACAGCCCGAACTTCTGGTCCTCATGTGCGGTCGCGATGAACTCGTGGGTATGCGCCTCGACGCCGACGGTGACGCGCACGAGCACATCGGCGCGCAGTCCTCGAGCGGACGCCTCGGCCGCCACCAGGTCGACCTCGGGCAGGGAGTCGACGACGATCCGCGCGACACCAGCGTCAAGCGCCGCGGCGATCTCCGCCCGGGACTTGTTGTTGCCGTGCTGGAGCAGACGTGCGCCATCGCACCCCCCGGCGAGGGCGACGGCGAGCTCACCGCCGGAGGCGACGTCGATCCCCAGGCCCTCCTCCACCGCCCAGCGCGCCACCGCCGTGGCGAGGAAGGCCTTCGCCGCGTAGTAGACGTTCGCCGTGCCGGAGGGATCGGCGTACGCGATGCGGAATTGCGCCGCCCTGGACCGGAAGTCCTCCTCGTCGAGCACGAAGAGCGGCGTGCCGAACTCCGCGGCGAGATCGCGCAGGTCGCATCCCCCGATCACGAGCGCACCGGAGCCATCCCGCTCGGCGGTCGTCGGCCAGACGGCCGGGTCGAGGGCCACGCCGGACTGGGCCCTTCGCGGCGGCGGCCCGGGGTTGGCGACGACGTCGCCGTGCCGCGGTCCGGCGGGATGGGCGCGCATGACGCGAGGGTAGCGAAGCCGCACGGGCCGTTTCTGGACGCGTAGTGACCGATCGGCTCGCGCATCGCAGCGCGGATCGTGCCTAGCGTGAGATGCCGCCGGACGAGCCCGTCCGATATTCCTGGAGGAGGCAGCCATGGACGCGACCCAGGCTTCGCAGGCCACCGCTCCTGTCGACACTCAGGCCGATACCGCTATCGCTCCCGCAGTTCCCGCAGCACCCGGTGTCCCCGCCGGACGGTCGTGGCTGCGCTCCCCGATCCCGGAGGTCCTCGGGTACGTCGGGGCCGCGCTCGTCGGCAGCGCTGCACTCAACTTCGTCGCGCAGTCGTGGGAGGGCTGGAGTGACGCGGTGCGCATCACCGTGGTCTCGGTGGCACTGGCGGTCCTCCTTGGCGCGGCGGTCGGCTTCACGATCGCCTCCGGTGGCCCGCGCACCCTGAATGAGCCCGAGAAGGACCAGTACCGGCGGGTCGTGGGTGTCTGCATGGCCCTGGCCACGATCGCCAGCGCACTGCTCGTCAACGTCATCATCGACGCGACACGCGTGCCGCGCACCGAGGACAGCGACCCCTGGATTCTGATCACGGCACTCACGGCCTTCGTCGTTGCCGCCGCCGGCGCATGGCTTGCCCGCGGGGTCATGACGACCCTTGCCGTCGCCGGCGCATCGGCGCTCGTGGCGATCGGGATCGTCAACGTGATCGGGCCGGCGCCGGCATGGGTGTGGCCGGCGGTCGCGTTCGCGGGATGGGCCGCCTGGATGGCGATTGCGCCGCGCGTCCTCGCGGTGCCGGTCCTCGCCGAGGCGCTCGGCATGGCCTGGGTACTCGCGTCGCTCGCCCCGGTCGCCCTGGCAGAGCAGCGCGGCGAGCCGGGCATCCCCATGGAGCCGATGCCCGACGATCTCGTGCTCGCCATGTGGCTGGCGCGGATCACGCTCGCGCTCGTGGCGGTGGCCGGACTCGTTCTCTTCGCGCGCGGGGGGAGTTGGGCCTGGGCCGCGGGCGGCATCATCGCCGCGGCGGTCGCCGCGATGGCCGTGGCCGGTCAGGCCCTCGGCTGGGTGGCCGGGCTGCTCGTCGCGGGGGTCGTGCTACTCGTCGTGAGCGGTGTCCTGCTGCTCGCCCGCCGGCGCGAGCCCGACGAACTCGACGATGCCGACGCCGGCTCCGGTCCGTAGGCCGCGCCCGTGTCCGCTGGGGGCCTACATCCGATCGGGTGCCGATACCCCGCACAGGGCAAGACCGTTGGCGAGGACCTGGCGCGTGGCCGCGCACAACCACAGCCGGGCCACCTGCTGCGCATCGACCTGCTCGTCGCCTCGGGGCAGGACACGACACGAATCGTAGAAGCGGTGATACGCCGTCGCCAGCGACTCCAGGTAGCGCGGGATGCGATGGGGCTCGCGTAGTTCCGCCGCGGCCGTGACCGCGGCCGGGTAGTCGGCAAGCGCGAGCAGCAGGTCGCTTTCCCGCTCGTGGTCGAGCAGCGCGGGGTCGTAGCCGGCGGAGCGCCAGTCGATCCCGAGGTCCGCGGCGTTGCGCAGCACGGAGGAGATCCGCGCGTGCGCGTACTGAACGTAGAAGACGGGGTTGTCGTTCGTGCGCTGGACCAGGAGGTCCAGATCGAGGCTGAGGGGCGAGTCCACGGGGTAGCGGATGAGGGAGTAGCGGGCTGCGTCGACCCCGACCTCCTCGATGAGGTCCTCCAGGGTGACCATGGTCCCCGCGCGCTTGGACATCTTGAATTCCTCGCCGCCGCGCATCATGGTGACCAACTGGCCGATCAGCACCTCGACGTTGCGGTCCATGTCGTCGCCCGCGCATGCGGCTATCGCGCGCAGCCGGCTCACGTAGCCGTGATGGTCCGCGCCGAGAAGGTAGATGGCGATGTCGAACCCGCGCACCCTCTTGTCGACGTAGTAGGCCGTGTCCGACGCGAAGTAGGTGAGGTCGCCGTCCGCCTTGATGAGGACCCGATCCTTGTCGTCGCCGAAGTCCGTCGTGCGCAGCCACGTCGCCCCATCGGCCTCGAAGACGTGACCCTGGTCGCGCAAGCGCAGCAGCGCGCGCTCGACCGCGCCCGTGTCGTGCAGGGAGCGCTCTGAGTACCACACGTCGAAGTGAGTGCGGAAGAGGTCGAGGACCTCCTTCTGCTGGTCCAGTTGCCGCACGTACGCCGCCTCCCGGAACGCCCGCAACTGCTGCTCCTCGGACAGGTCGGTGATCTGCGGCTCCGCGGCGAGGATCGAGGCGGCCAGGTCGGTGATGTAGCCGCCGTGGTAGCCGTCCTCGGGCACCCGGCGACCCTGCGCGACAGCCATGACCGAGGCCCCGAACCGGTCCATCTGGACGCCGCGGTCGTTGATGTAGAACTCCCGCGCGACATCGGCCCCGGCGGCCTCGAGGACGCGCGCGATGGCGTCGCCGACCGCGGCCCAGCGGGCGTGGCCGAGGTGGATCGGGCCGGTGGGGTTGGCCGAGATGAACTCGACGTTGATCCTCGTGCCCGCGAGGGCCTCGTTCTCGCCGTAGCCAGTGCCGGCCTCGACGATCTGCCCGGCGACGGCGCCCTGGGCTTCGGCGGCGAGGCGGATGTTGACGAATCCCGGGCCGGCCACCTCCGCCGAGGAGATCCCGGGCTGGTCGGTCAGCCGCGCGGCGATGAGGTCGGCGACGGAGCGCGGGGGGACGCCCGCGGCCTTGGCCAGGGTGAGGGCCACCGGCGTCGCGTAATCGCCGTGGTCCTTGCTGCGCGGACGCTCGATGACGACCTCGTCGGGCACCGGGCCGGGCAACTGGCCCTCGGCCACGAGGACGGCAAGCGCATCCCGGACGCAGGCGGCGAGGACGTCCGGGGTCATGGATCGAGACTAGTCGGGGGAACAGCCCCCCTCGGGAGGGCGTCCGCGTGCTAACGTGGCCATGGCTGTGCTGCACAAGAACCACCGTTCAAGGAACGCCCGCCGAATCGCCGCCGAGTGCGGCGTCGAGGTGGGCGTTTCGGCTACCAGGGGTAGATCCCGCGGCCGGGACGTAGGCTCGCACCACCAGCCCGCCGGGCAACCGTCCGGCGTCACGTATCCGCTGGGATAGAACTGAGGAGTTACCCCGCATGGCACAGGGAACTGTGAAGTGGTTCAACGCCGAGAAGGGCTTCGGCTTCATCGCTCAGGCTGACGGAGGTGCCGACGTGTTCGTGCACTTCACCGCCATCCAGGCCGACGGCTACCGCAGCCTCGACGAGAATCAGCAGGTCGAGTTCGACATCGTCCAGGGCCCCAAGGGACCCCAGGCCGACAACGTGCGCGTCCTCTGACAGCGCCACACCGGCTCGAACCGAGGGCCCGATCCTGCAAAGGGTCGGGCCCTCGCGCTGTCCCGGGCCTACTCTGTGCCCCATGACGTCGCCCGCCCGGACTGACAGCCCCGCCACGTCACGGCGCAACCGCCTGCTCGCCACGAGCGGCGTGCTCATCGAGTGGTACGACTTCATGGTCTACGCCCTGCTGGCGACCACCCTGCAGCAGGTCTTCTACCCCACCGAGAGCAGCACCCTCGGCCTGGTGCTCACGTTCGCGACATTCGCGATCGGCTACCTCGCGCGTCCGTTCGGCGGGCTCGTCCTGGGCCGCATCGGCGACACCAAGGGGCGCCGCTACGCACTCGTTCTGTCGACGACGCTCATGCTCGTGCCGCTCGCCGTCATCACGGTGCTGCCGGGATACGACACGATCGGGATCCTCGCGCCGCTGCTGCTCACCCTCATGCGCCTGTTCCAGGGGTTCTCCGTCGGCGGCGAGTACTCCGGCGCGCTCACCGCGCTCAGCGAGTCCTCCGACGCGGAGCGTCGCGGCCGCTCCATCTCCCTGGGCCTGGCGACGGCCATGGGCGGCAACCTTCTCGCCTCGCTGGTGGTCCTGCTCACCACGCTGATCTGGGGCGAGGAGGCCCTCGTCGAGGGCACGTGGCGCATCCCCTTCGCCATCGGCCTGATCGCCTGCATCATCTCGGTGATCCTCCAGCGGCGCATGCATGAGACCGAGGAGTTCGTGAGCGGCGACCGCGACTCGACGGCCAAGAGCCCCTTCATGGCGCTGATCCGCCAGTACCCGCGCGAGACCCTCATGATGACGGCACTCGCGGCGTGGAGCGGCATCACGGTCTACACGCTCATCTCGTGGATGCCGTCGTTCCTCGAGACGGTCATCGGCGACAGTGACCAGGAAGCGCAGGCGGTCTCGGCTCTCATCTCGATCATCTACATCCTCGCGATCTTCCCGGTGGCGGCGCTCGGGGACCGGATCGGGCGGCAGAAGATCATGCTGTGGTGCATCGGGCTCTACCTCGTCCTCGCGATCCCCGCGACCTTCCTCATCGACCGTGGCACCGCGCTCGCGCTCATTCCCGCGGTGCTCGTCCTCGCGCTGCTGCAGACGGGCGTGGATTCCTCGACCACCACGGAGATGACACGACTGGTCCCTACCTCGGTCCGCTACACGGCGATCGCCATCACCTACGCCCTGGGCATGATCATCGGCAGCTTCACCCCGGCGGTGGAGGAGGCGCTCATCGGGTTCAGCGGAAGCGACCTGATGCCAGCGTTCATCCTCATCGGCATCTCGCTGCTCATGCTGCCCGTAGTCCTCCTCCTCCCCCGGATGAAGGCTCGGGCTGGGGAGGCCTGAGCCCGCCCGGGTGGACGGATCCCGTCGGCCCGGGTCACCATGGACGCATGAGCGACGACATCGAGAAGCTGCTCGCCGAGGTCAGCAAGTCCACCTCCCCGTCGTCGGGGTCCGCCTCCTCGTCGGCCACTCCGGCACGCAAGGACGACCGCACCCCGGCGAAGTCGGGTGATGGCGCAGCAGGCGGCCGGCTGGCATTCGCGGTCATCACCGCCCTGGTCCTCGGCGGGGCCGCCTTCGTCGTCGGGATCATCACCCCGTTCGTCCTCAGCGGGCCCTCCATGGGCTTCGGCGCTGCCATCGGCGCCTTCATCACGGCGCTCCTCGCCGGGCCCCCGCGCTGGTTCTCGTCGTAGACGTCCCTGGCGCGCTGTTAGGCTTCACGTCGCCCTGGCCCCCGTAGCTCAGGGGATAGAGCAGTGGCCTCCGGAGCCATGCGCGCAGGTTCGAATCCTGCCGGGGGCACCCCGTCGCCTCGACCTCACCCCGACTCCGCGCCGCGAATCGACAACTATGCGGCCACGAGTTGTCGACAAGCGGCGCGATTCCGCGGTAAGTCCTGAGGCCGACAGCGGCCACCACCCTCATTCGCGCCCCGCCTACACTCCTCCGATGCTCCCTCCCGGGTACACCGCCCGCCCGCTGGAGTTCGACGAATCCGGGGGCCTTCCCGACGGCCCTGACGTCGACCTCGCCTACGCCGTCACCTGCGCTGCCGACATCGCCCTCCTCGGCAGGCCCGACGACACCCGCGAGGCCCGCAGATTCGGCCTCACCAGCCTCGACGCGGTGCGCGAGGAGCACCGGCTGGTCCTCGACTCCTCCGGCGCCCCCGTGGGCCTGCTCATGGTGGAGCGCGACCCCGAGATCCGTGCCGTCTTCCTCGAGCCGTACGCCGTCCCCGGTCATGCCGCCCTGCTGGTCCCGCTGCTGCGCTTGGGACTGGAGGCGGCGCAGCGCGTGCGCGGCGAGGGCGAGTGGCGCGTCGACACCGCCGCGTGGGCGCAAGATCACGACGCCGTCGCCGCCATCACCGAGACCGGCTTCACTCCCAAGCGGCGCTTCTGGACGATGACGGCCGACGTCTCCGGGCTCGCGCACGAGGACCCCGAGCCGCCGGCGGGCGTCACGCGCTCCGTCGCCGCGACCGACGAGGAACGCAGGATCCTGCACCGGGTCGACCAGGAGTCCTTCGCCGACCACTTCGACTTCGCGCCGCACCCCTACGAGGACTGGATGCCGTGGTTCACCGACCGGCGCGACGCGCGGCCGGACACCTGGTGGATCGCCTGGCTCGACGGCGAGCCCGTCGGCCTGTGCATGGCCGACGACCGCAAGGCTGACGACGGCCGCGGCTACATCCGCACCCTCGGCGTCGTACCGCAGGCGCGCGGGCGAGGCATCGCAACGTGGCTGCTGAGGTCGGCGTTCGCCCAGGCCGCCCGTGAGGGACGCACCGGCGTCTCGCTCGGCGTCGACAGCGAGAACCCGACCGGAGCCGTGCGCCTCTACGAGAAGGCGGGGATGCGCGCCGAGCAGGTCGTCGACATGTTCTCCCAGCCGCTCTAGCGCCCCAGACTCATAGCAGCGCGGCTAGGTCGGGATGTACATGATGTTGCTGCGGATGATCTCCATCGTCCGGGTGCTCCGGGACCAGATCGCGGTCGGGGCGATCGTGAGGTACGCCTCGAATCCGTGGGCGCCGGGACCGACGGTGAACACATGAACGGACAGCACGCCTCGCACCGGCCGCGGTCCCTTCTCCGGATGAATACCCGTCGCACGCCAGAACACCTTCTGTGTCTCGTCGCCGGGCGCGCCATTGACAGGCCCCGTCCGCACGACCCGCAGGTCGGCATATGCGCCCGTCCTCTCCAGTTCGCCGAGGACGTAGTCGATGGCGCCCTTGGTGGTGAGCGGCACCGGGCTCGACGCCCACCCGTACGACACGACGATGTCGCCGGTCGGCGACGAAATGTCGATGCCATTGGGATTGTGGGTGTCGACCCATCGGTTGTTGGGGACCCAGTAGATCCAGTTGTCCACCTCGCGACGCACCCAGCCGTTCGGCGGCTGGATGGCCGGGGCCGAGAGGCTCGCGGCGGCCTGGGCCGACCCTGCCGACGGCACCACGAGGGCTGTGGCCAGGGCAACCACGGCAAGCACCGCGGCAGCGGGGCTCCTCATGGCGGACATTGTGGACCCGCCCGCCTCCCCGAGTCCAGGGGATCAGGCGGGGCCCTCGAGGCGGAATGAGCCCGTGATCGGCCGGATCCGCCCTGGGTTCCCCGATGGCGCGCACTAGGGTCTCGCCTACGGCCACCGTCCCGAAGGGAGCGCCATGCCCTCGTCCCGCGATCGACTCGACCCCGCCTCCCGCGAGCCCCTGGACCAGCTGCTCGCAGCCGTGCCCGGCGGCTTCAACGCCATCCCCGACATCGTCGAGCGGCGGGCCTTCGTCGCCGGCCTTCTCGCCAAGATGACCGCCGACCTGCCCCCCAACGACAACGTCGTGTACGTCGATCGCCTGGCCCCCGGTCCCGCGGGCGCTCCGGACGTCCCCGTGCGCGTCTACACCCCGGCGCGCGCCACCGGCGTCGCGCTGCCCGGCATCTTCTTCATCCACGGCGGCGGCATGGTGATCGGCGACCTCGACGGGGAGCACCTCACCGCGATGATGCTCTGCGAGACGGTGAACGCGGTGGTGATCTCCACCGGCTACCGCAAGGCGCCGGAGGACCCGCACCCCGCGCAGATGGAGGACTGCTTCGCCGCGCTCACCTGGGCCGCGGCCCACGCGGGCGAGCTGGAGTTCGATGCCGGGCGTCTGGCCATCTGCGGGGGCAGCGCGGGCGGCAATCTCGCGATCTCGACGTCCATGCTGGCTCGCGACCGCGGTGGCCCGCCTCTGTGCTTCCTCATGGCGCCGTACCCGATGCTCGACGACCGCCACGAGACGCCGTCGAGCCAGGCGATCCTCGACATCGGCATCTGGGATCGCGCCGGCAACATCGAGGCCTGGGAGTGGTTCCTCGGCGGGCAGCCCGCCGACGGTTACGCCGCCCCCGCGCGCGCGACCGACCTCGCCGGGCTGCCGCCCGCGTTCGTCGACGTCGGCGACATGGACCTATTCCTCGACGAGGACATCGCCTTCGTGCAGCGCCTCCTGCAGGCCGGAGTGCCCACGGAGTTCCACGTGTACCCCGGCGCCTACCACGCCTCGGAGGTCTTCGCGCCGCAGGCCGAACTGAGCCAGCGCATCTGGGGCAACCGCATCGCCGCCCTGCGGCGCGCGCTGCACGCGTGACATGCGGGCCACCATCTTCGACGGGACGACGGTCCGGCCCTTCGATCCCGCGGACGCCCAGGCTCTCACCACGAAGACGCCCTACGCGTGGGTCGACATCGTGCCGGCCGGACCACGCGACCCTCAGGTCGTCTCCCTGCTTCAGGGCATGGGCTTCACCGACATCGTCGCGAGCTACACGACCCGGACCTACTCCGGCGGGATGTTCCAGGCATTCGGCGACAACATGGTGGGGAGCACCTACGCGGCCGCCGACTCCGGCGACAGCCCGGTCCTCGTGCACTGCATCTGGAACTCCGGCTGCTTCGTCACCGTTCGCCAGGGCGCCGACGAAGCCATGGCCAAGGCACTCGAGGACTTCAAGCCCCGCGCCCAGCAGCTCTTCACGAGCCCCGGACCCGTGCCCGGGATCCTCATGCAGTTGATTCTCGACAGCATCGACCGGGAGCTCACCGACCTGCAGACCCGGGTCGGCGTCCTCGACGGCCAGATCATCGTCACCACCAACCCCGCGCAGCTCAGCGAACTCCAGCAATTGCGAGTGCCCGTCGAAGCCCTCGGGACGACCCTGCCCGGATACGCCGAGAACCTCAGCGAGTCGCTCGTTGACCCCAGTTCCCTGCCCGGCATGGATGCCGCAGGCGTGCAGGCCCTTCAGACCTACGCCGCATGCGTCAACGACATCGTCCAGCGCATCGACAGCGCGGCGGGCGACGTGCGCTCGGCCATCCAGGACTACCAGGGCCAGGTGAGCGCAGTACAGGGCAACCGGATCAACCAGCTCACGCTGGTGTCCATCATCTTCCTGCCCATCACCTTCATGACCGGCTACTTCGGCATGAACTTCCAGTGGCTGGTGAACTCGACCGAGTCGGTCGCGAGCTACCTGATCCTCGGCCTGATCGCGCCGATCGTCGCCATCATCGTGTCCATGTGGCTGCTCCGCCGCGGCGGGTTCTCCCTGGGCGGCCGACACGCCCACCGCTTCCGGACCCGCCGTCACGCCGCGACGGCCGCAGCGGCGGCATCGACGACGCCCACCCCCGCGACCGACGCCCCCGCGACCGACGCGACGTGATCTTCGCCGCATGACGCGCGTCCTCGCCCTGGACCAGGGCACGTCGGCCACCAAGGCTGTCGTCGCCGACGGCACGGGACCGCTCATCGACATCGACGTCCCCGTCACGGGAACGACGTACGACGACCCGCGCGTCGAGCAGGACCCGATCGCGCTGCTCGACAGCGTGCTCGAAGCCGGGCGCCGCGCACTGGATGCCTGCGAGTACCCCGTCGCCGCCGTGGGCCTGGGCAACCAGGGCGAGACCGTGCTCGCATGGGACCTCCGCAGCGGGGAGCCGCTGGGCCCGGCCCTGTCCTGGCAGGACCGTCGCTCGACGTCGGTGACCGACACCATGCCGACGGAGGTCGGCGAGTCGCTCCTGCGCCTCACCGGACTGCCGCTCGACCCGTACTTCGCCGCGCCCAAGATGGCATGGCTGCGCCGCGAACTCGGCGGCGTACTTGGCGAGTCCGTCGTCATCACGACCATCGACGCATGGACGACGTACCGGCTCACCGGCGAGTTCGTCACCGACGCCGCGACCGCGTCGCGCACGATGCTGCTCGACCCGGCGACCCTGGATTGGTCACCCGAGGCGGTCGCAGCCTTCGGCCTCGAGGGGATGCCTCTCCCTCGAGTCGTCCCCTGCGACGCCGTGATCGGCACGACGTCGGCGTTCGGCGTACCGCTGCCGGTGGTGGGGGCGATCGTCGACCAGCAGGCCGCACTCCTCGCCGAGGACTGCCGTGAGGCGGGTGCGGCGAAGTGCACCTACGGCACGGGCGCCTTCCTCCTCGCCAACGTCGGCCAGCGACACCTTCCGTCAGCGTCGGGGCTGGCCACGTCGATCGCCTGGGCGATGTCGGATGGCACCCGCGCGTCCTGCGTGGACGGGCAGGTCTACACGGTCGGCGCCGCAGTCTCGTGGCTGGGGCGCATCGGGATCATCGACTCGGCGGCGGACCTCGATGCTCTCGGGGGATCCGTCGACGACACGGCGGGCGTCATGTGCCTGCCCAACCTCGCCGGGTTGGGCGCGCCCGCATGGCTCCCCGATGCACGAGGATCCTGGCAGGGACTCTCCCTCGCCACGACCCGCGCTCACCTCGTGCGCGCGTTCTGCGAAGGCGTCGCCGCGTCGGTCGCCGCCCTCGCCGACGCCGTCGCTGACGACATCTCGGCGCCGCTGACCGCGCTGCGCGCGGACGGCGGCCTCACCCGCTCGCGGGTCGTCATGCAGCTGCAGGCGGACCTGCTCGGCGTGCCCGTGGAGGTCTACCCGCACTCGTGCGCGACGGCACTCGGCATCGCGGCGCTCGCACTGCGCGGTCTGGACGGCCCCGGCGCGGAGGACGCGCTTCTGCGCGGCTGGTCCCCGGCGGCGACGTACTCCCCGGGCATCGACCCCCAGGAGGCACGCGAGCGCGTGCACGCCTACGCCGGAGCGATGGCGAGGTCGGCCAGCAAATAGGCCGCCGGCATGTCGTCGCAATGGCCCACCAGCTTGACGGCGTCCTGCAGCCCCGCCTGCGCGATCGCCGCTTCCAGTTCGGCGCGGTAGCCCTTGCGGCCCTGGTCATCGCCGGCCAGCAGCAGCAGCACCTTGTCCTGTCCGCGCGCCTTCAGCAGCGCCATCGCCTGAACCATAAGGCCCTGGCCCTTCC
>JAPOJD010000155.1 GCA_029978585.1 Actinomycetota bacterium | reverse complement strand
TGCAACCGCGACAGTGGATGGCGGTGACGCATCTTCAATACGCGCACCTGCGGGCCTGGGCAGAGGGTGACTTCACCGATTCCGGTGTGCCGGAGGCAACGCAGTTGGCGGACCTGCCCATCGCTCAGCAGCCCAGTGCCGTGGACCGAGCGTCGCTCGGGGCATGCCTGGGCGGGGCCTTCCATCCCGGTATCGAGTTCACGTGGCTGAGCCGTATTCCCTGGATCTGGAGCACCGACATGCGGCTGAAGTGGACGCAGCTCGATCCCAATCTCGACGACTACGGACCGCTCATGACGCAGGCCATCGCGCTGTCACGCAGTGGGCCGCTGGCGAAGATCGGACCGGGGAGCATCGGCCAGTGGATGGGCCTGCCGTGGCATTCGGACTCGGCCTCCTGTCGCTCGGGGTACTCCCGTGCGACCTCCCCCGTGTCACCGACGTTCTGGCCCGCGCGTATCCCCAACCAGGTCCTCGCTGAGGAGGACTACGCCGTCGTCATGGACTCCACCCGATCGCTGGCCGACCGACGAGCGGCGTTCGAGCGTCGTCGCGGCTGGGAGAGGTTCGTCGCCGGGCCCACCTCGCAGACGGCTATCAACGCCATGATCACCGAGTGGTACAAGCTCGGAGTCGTTGCGGAGATGCCAGGGCCCAGGGACGGGTTCTTCCCCACGACGATGAAGGTGGAGACCGGCGTCGGATTCGCCCAAGAGCCCGATTTCGACTACGGGGCCTACTTCACGATGCCCCAGTTACCGCAGTTCCCCATCATGGTGGGCTGCTCCGACGACAACAGCCTGCGCCTGATCACGGCCAACGGTGACGAGTCGGAGTTCTGGACCAACACCGCCCTCGCGCGACCGGAGGGCATGGCCCGCGACTCGGCGGGCAATCTCTACGTTGCCTGCATGAACGACGGCACGATCGCCAAGGTGTCGACGCGCGGGTACGTGACGACATACGCCACCGGGCTCGGAGCGCCGATCGGGCTCTTCATGGCGCGCGGCAATCTGCTCTACGTCACGGACTACGCCGATGACGGCACCGTCTCGGTCGTCACCCCGGACGGGAAGGTGAAGGTGCTCGTGCCCCGCGGTTCGGGGCTCAAGCGCCCAGTGGGCATCGTCATCAATCCGGTGCGCAACACCCTGCTGGTCGGCAGCTCGGTGGACGGCGCCATCTGGGAGATCGATCCGGTCGATGGCACCGTGCGCAGCAGGGAGTGGATCACGGGCATTCCCCGCCCGCTGCTCATGTGCTTCGATCTCAAGCAGCAACTGTGGGTCGGCAACGGCAACGCGACGACCCCGGCGCTCTATCGCTACGACGCGCAGGGCAAGCGGCTGCCGCTGCAGCTGCAGGGCCAGGTGGATGTGCGCGGGGTCATGGGCGTCACCAACGATTCCCGCAATCGCCTCTACCTCACGAATCCGGTGCGCAACCTCATCGCCAGGGTGACCATGTCGGGCGACGTCGGCACCGTCGAGGCCTTCGCCTACTCCGGCCCCAACCCCGGTGGCATCGTCTTCAACGGCTGATCTGATGCGCGTCATCGTGGTGGGGGGAGGCCCCGCGGGGTGCGCCTATGCCGTGACGGCGGCGCACGCGGGCCACTCCGTCGTGCTCCTCGACGACGGGCGGCGACCTGCCACGTGGCCGGGCGAGGCCCTGCCCGCGGGCGGCGCGGAACTCGTGGACTCGATCTTCGGTGCCGGAATGCTCGAGGGCCACGCCGAGGCCTACGGCACGAGTGCAGCGTGGGGATCGGCTGACCTTGTCGCGCACGACTTCATGGCGCACTGGGCCGGCCGAGGCTTCCACCTTGACCGGTCGGAGTTCGACGCCACCCTTCGGGAGCGCGCGCGGGGGGCGGGCGTCGAGGTCGTCGCCCAGCGACTGAGCGAGGTGAGCGGGCAGGGCGGTGACTGGCGCATCAACGACCGATGGGAGGCGGACTGGCTCGTCGACGCCAGCGGCCGCGCGGGAGCCGTCGTCGGACGGCTCGGCGTGCCTCGACTCAGACTCGACAATCAGGTGGCGCTCATCGCCGTTGTCGCTGACGCGGGGGGCGCCCGCTTCACCACGGTGGAGGCGATCCCCGATGGTTGGTGGTACTCCGCGCCGCTGCCAGGCGGCGCCCGGGTCGCAGCGCTGGTGACGGATGCTGATCTGGTCGGCCCCGATCGGCTGCGCACCTGGCACGAGGCGCTGGATCTCGCTCGCAGCATCGCATCACTGGTCGGTACAGGTGTCGTCAGCGAGGTAGCGGCGTACCCCGCCGGCGCCGCGCACCTCGAGTACCTCCATGGGGACGGATGGGTGGCCGTGGGCGACGCGGCCGTGAGCGTGGACCCGCTGTCCTCCCAGGGGCTCATCACGGGAATCGTCATGGCCGCTCACGCGGCCCGACTGATCGAGACGGATCTGGCCGCCTGGGAGCTCAACTACCGCGCGGTGCTCGCCGAGCACGAGGAGACCCGCGCGTGGCTATACGCCGAGGAGACGCGATGGCCCGATGCGCCTTTCTGGGCAAGGCGCGCGGTCACTTCGCGGACGTGAAACTCGCGGGCAACGGCGGCGCCGTCTCGGGCGGGTTGCTCACGTAGGAAGCGGAAGCGTCGATGGCGCACCCGATCCGGTCACGCCGAGGGCACGGAGATCATGCGCATCGGTGGTCCAGCTGTCATAGGCGCGCACGTAGTAGATCAGGTTGTCATGGTCGCGTGCCACCGACCACTGGGTGTAGTCGCCCTCGGCGACGACATGCCGCGGCACGCTGACAAGGTCGAGGCTGTGAAAGGCCTGGTTCACCGCGTCACGCGCATCGGTCGCCGAGGTGACGACCTCGGCCAGGACTGTCGCGCGCACGAAGCGGGAAGGCGGGGTGACGTCGCCGGGGATCCCTGCGAGACCGGTGCCGTTGCCCGTGGGTGCCACCGTGAATCCCGCAAGAGTGACGGGGTTGGCGTTGGCATTGGTGAGGCCGACGTAGTTGCGCAGGTTGGTGAGGTGCCAATCGAAGGTGGGTGAGTTGGTGAGCACGCCGACGGGATTGTCATAGATGTGCATGCCGCCGTCGGCGAACTCGATCACGATGTCCCCGCCGTGGGCGTCATGGATAGCGAGATGCTCGGTCGGTGCCCAGTCCATGAGCGATTGCATTGCGGCGGGGACCGGTCGTCCCTCCGGCCACATGAGCTTGACCGGGGCATTCCACACCTGCACAGAAGCGATGGCCTTCTTGACCTCCTCCACCGTCGTGCAGGTGCCGAGCAGCCATCCAGCGACGCTCACAAAATCAACAGCGAGTGCCGTCCCAGTCGTGGGCGGCGTCGTCGGAAGGGTGGTCTCCGGCAGCCAGAGAGTGCCCACCGAGAGGCCGGCCTCATTGAGCCCATCGGCGAACTTGTCGTCGAAGCCGAGGGCATCCATCGCGATGAAGCCGAGAGTGTTGGTCCAGGTGAGCGTCGGCGCATCGTTGCCCGTGGAGACCGCACTCCATTGCTGCCCGCGGGGCACGACGCGGACCTGGGAGTGCAATTCGATGGCGAAGTCGAGGGTGCGGGCGGAGACATGCATCGAGGGCAGGCGGATAAGGCGCAGGTCCGTGCACATGAAACCTCCCGGATTCGGGCGCGTGGGTGAGCCTCATCCTGACACGCGACAGGACACGCCGTGGGCCGGTGTCCTACTGTCAGGCGGTGCGCACTCCCGTGGCTGCGATCGGCGCTGCCGTCCTGTCCGCATCGCTCCTCACCGCTGCCCCGCTCTCGGCTCAGGAGCCGCCGCGAGCGAGCACGGAGAGCGCTCGCCTGGCCGACGCCGTGGTCAATCCCGCGGCTGAGGGCCCTTACGCGATTGAGCGGCGCGATGTCGTGCGCTCCTGGGACGGCGTGGACGTGGGATTCGAGGCCCCGGTGGAGGACATCGCCGAGATCACCTATCCCGCCACGGAGACAGGCGATGTCGTGGCCGGGCTCCACCCGGTCGTCATCGTGCTCCATGGGATGCACGCCTCCTGTGCGCGCACGGGCCCCCTGGTCACGCCGACGCCCTGGTGGTGCGGGGAGTCCGAACCACGACCCGTGCCGAGCTATCGCGGATATCGCTATCTGGCCGACACGCTCGCTAGCCAGGGACGGATCGTGGTGAGCATCAGCGCCAATGGCATCAACGCGCAGGATCTCTTCACGGACTATGGGATCTTCGCCCGCGCGAAGCTCGTGCGCCACCACCTCGTGGAGCTCAAGGCCGCTGACGCTGGTCGCGTCCCCGTGCTCGACGACCTGCTCGTCGGTCATCTCGACCTGGCTCGCACGGTGCTCGTCGGCCACAGCCGCGGCGGCGATGCGGTGGTGCGGGCCTCCCAGGAGTTGGAACGTGACGTCGATGCCCCGGCCACCGTCGTGGGTGTCGTCAACCTTGCGCCCATCGCCTCGGTCAGCGCTGCGCCCGCGAACACCCCCACCATCACCCTGCTCCCGGCCTGCGACGGCGACGTACGCGACTTGCAGGGGCAGACCTTCGTCGACCGTGGACGCGATCTCTACGGCGGCAGCGGATTCCTGCGCTCGAGCGTGTGGTTCGCCGGCGGCAACCACAACTACCTCAACACGGAGTGGACCCCCGGCACGTCGGAGTCGGGGACCGGCAAGGACG
>JAPOJD010000046.1 GCA_029978585.1 Actinomycetota bacterium | reverse complement strand
TTGCCAGCGCTGGGGACCAGAAAGTCGGTCGCCTTATACTGGTCGCCAAAGGCGTGACGGCCGATGACGATCGGGTCGGTCCAGCCGGGAACGAGGCGGGGGACATTCTTGATGACGATCGGTTCGCGGAACACGACGCCGCCCAGGATGTTGCGGATCGTGCCGTTGGGCGACTTCCACATCTTCTTGAGGCCGAATTCCTCCACCCGGGCTTCGTCGGGGGTGATGGTCGCGCACTTGACGCCGACCCCGAACTCCTGGATCGCATGAGCGGCGTCGATCGTCACCTGGTCATCGGTGGCATCGCGGTACTCGATGCCGAGGTCGTAGTACCTCAGGTCGATGTCGAGGTAGGGGAGGATCAGCTGGTCCTTGATGAACTGCCAGATGATGCGCGTCATCTCGTCGCCGTCGAGCTCGACGACCGGATTGAGCACCTTGATCTTCGCCACGTTCGGGATCACTTCCTCGTCTTGATGTGCTGGGCTCGGTGTTCCGGGAGCTAGAGAAGGCCAAGGCCCGCGACCGCCTCGCGCTCCTCGAGCAGCTCCGCGACGGAGGCATCGATGCGGCCGCGCGAGAAGTCGTCGATCGCCAGGTCGGGGACGATCTCCCAAGCCCCATTGCGGGAGACGCAGGGGAAGCCGGAGATGATGCCCTCGGGGATGCCGTACGAGCCGTCGGACGGCACCCCGGCGGACACCCAGTCACCCTCGGGCGTGCCCAGCACCCAGTCGTGGACGTGATCGATGGCCGCATTGGCCGCCGACGCCGCCGACGAGGCACCGCGCGCATCGATGATCGCCGCGCCGCGCTTGGCCACGGTGGGGATGAACGTCTCGGGATGCCAGGCCGGATCTCCCACGACCTCCATCGCCGGGCGCCCGGCGATCGTCGCGTGGGTGAGATCGGGGTACTGCGACGCCGAGTGGTTGCCCCAGACGGTGACCCGCTTGATCTCCGAGAAGTGCGCCCCGGTCTTTTGCGAGAGCTGGCTGATGGCCCGGTTGTGGTCGAGACGCATCATCGCGGTGAAGCGCTCGCGGGGGATGTCCGGAGCATGGGACTGCGCGATCAGCGCATTGGTATTGGCGGGGTTGCCGACCACGAGGATGCGGACATCATCGGCAGCGCCGGCATTCAGCGCCTCGCCCTGGGGCTTGAAGATCCCGCCGTTGGCCTCGAGCAGGTCGCGGCGCTCCATGCCGGGGCCCCGCGGGCGGGCGCCCACGAGCATGGCCACATTCACCCCGTCGAACGCCTTGCGGGGGTCGTCGGTGATGTCGATTCCGTCCAGGAGCTTGAAGGCGCAGTCATCGAGTTCCATCGCCGTGCCCTCGGCGGCGGACAGGGCCGGGGTGATCTCCAGCAGGCGCAGTCGCACCGGGACATCGGGTCCGAGCATCTGCCCCGAGGCGATGCGGAACAGCAGCGCATAGCCGATCTGACCTGCGGCACCGGTGACAGCGACATTGACGGGAGTGCCGGGCACGAACACCTCGCAGAGCGCGGGCGAGATCTCCCCGAGGGGGTCTCGGCGTCGGATGAAGACATGTCCGAGGCTAGTCCCGCGTAGAGCGGCTCACGGCGGCGGGGGCACCCAGAACGCGAAGACTGCGAGCACCGCCCCGAGGGCCCCGAGGACGATGAGATCCGTGGTCCGAGAGCGCACGGCGAGCATGCCGGCCTGGGACTTCGGGAGCACCAGCCGCAGCACGAAAGCGAGCAGGACGCTGGCCGCCAGGATCAGGGATCCCAGCCGGAACCGGTCCAGTGCGACCACGACAAGGGCAATCGCGACACCGGTGAGGACGATGATGATGGGCCACTCATGCCACCAGCGGCGCCGGCGCGGGCGCAGCTGGTGTACCTGGGCCACGGGCTCGATCTCCCCGTTGCCTACGCGGACCGCTCGGCCGCGGCCACGACATTGGCCATGAGCATCGCGCGGGTCATCGGCCCCACTCCGCCGGGCATCGGGGCGAGGAACCCCGCGACCTCGGCCACCGCGGGATCGACGTCGCCGACGAGCCCCTGCTCCGTGCGGGTGATGCCCACGTCGAGCACGGCGGCACCGGGCCGCACCATCTCCGGGGTGACGATCCGGGGAACCCCCGCGGCGGCCACGATGATGTCCGCTCGCCGCGCGTGTTCGGCGACGTCGCGCGTGCCGGTGTGGCACAGGGTCACGGTCGCATTCTCGCTCTTGCGGGTGAGGAGGAGGCCGAGTGGGCGTCCCACGGTGACGCCGCGGCCGATGATCACCACCTCCGCGCCGTTCAGGGGGACGTCGTACCGGCGTAGCAGGGTGACAATGCCGAGCGGGGTGCACGGAAGCGGGGCATCGACACCGAGCACGAGCTTGCCAAGGTTCTCCGGGTGCAATCCGTCGGCATCCTTGGCGGGGTCGATCAGCCCGAGGACGCGGTTGCCGTCAAGGCCCGAGGGCAGCGGCAACTGGACGATGTAGCCGGTGACGGCCGGGTCGGCGTTCAGGGCATGGACGGCGTCCTCCACCTCCTCCTGCGTCGACGTGGCCGGCATGTCCACGCGGATGGACGCCATGCCCACCTCGGCGCAGTCGCGGTGCTTGCCCGCGACATAGGCATGACTGCCAGGGTCGTCGCCGACGAGCACCGTCGCCAGCCCCGGCGTGATGCCCCGGGCCTTGAGCCGCTCCACGCGGGTCGCGAGCTCTGCCTTCACGGCGGATGCGGTGGCCTTGCCGTCGAGGATGGTGGCGCTCATGGCCGCCAACCTAGCCTGCTCCCCGCTGACTGTCCGACCGGCGGCTCGCGAGCCACGCGGGGGCCGCCCCCACGAGGATGGCCAGCCCCGCCAGGAGGACGCCGAGCACCAGGGAGACGTGGAAGGTTGCCCCCGCCGTGGGGAAAACCACGTCGATGACGAGGGCCCCGGACAACTGGCCGGCAATGGAGAGCAGCGCGAAGAGCAGCACTCCCAGGACCTGTACGACCCAGGATGCGGTGGCGATGAAGAGCACCCCGATGACGCCGCCGAGATAGAGCCACCAGGGTTGGGACGGCAGCGGTGCCGGGTCGTTCGCGGTCAGGGCCCACGCCACGCCGAGCGCCGACCCCAGGAGCAGGCAGCCGACGGAGAAATTCACCCACGTGGCCGTGAAGGCGTTGCCGGCCGCTCGACCCACCCGGCCGTTGATGGCCTGCTGCACCGCGATGGCGAGCCCGGCCACGAGCGCAGCGATGACCGCGGGGATAGACGACGAGCCCGGCTCGTTCCAGCGGTCGGATACCGCCACACCGACGGCCACTACAGCGAGGATGGCGGAGAGGACGCGCGCGAGCGTGATGTCCTGGCGCCCGGCTGGTCCCAGCCCGATCCGATCCACGACGAGGCTGTTGGCGCTCTGCCCCGCCACCACCGCCACCGTGAAGACGGCCACGCCGATGAGCGGCACGGCGGGGCTCTGCACCGCGACGAAGAACCCTCCGAGCAGACCTCCGAGCACCTGCCACCAGCGCAATTCACCTCTGCGCAATGCCGACGCGACCTGACCGAGGCCCGTGCGCATGGGCCGCCAGGCCACGAGCATGACCGTGAGGATGATCCATCCGCTACTGAAGCTGACGACCGCCGCCTCGATGCCATTGCCGGTGACGTAGGACAACTCCCCATTGATACGCGACTGAAGGGCGGTCAGGGCCCCGACGCAGAACGCCGCCACCCCGCTGACGAGAGCCGGCCGGCGAGAGCGGTGCTGACGCTGGGAAGGCGCTGACGGCGTTGACGGCGATGTCGGCATGGTCCTCGGCTCAGTGGAAGAAGTGCCGGGTCGCAGTGAGGTACATGGTGGCCCCGGCCGCGTCGGCCACGGCGATGACCTCGTCGTCGCGAACCGAACCTCCTGGCTGCACGATGGCCCGAACGCCGGCCTTGAGCAGCACCTCGAGGCCGTCGGGGAAGGGGAAGAAGGCATCCGACGCCGCCACCGCGCCGCGGGCGCGATCAGCGCCGGCCCGGGAGACGGCGAGCCGCGCGGCGTCCACGCGGTTGACCTGCCCCATGCCGATGCCCACGGCCGCCCCCTCGCGGGCGAGGAGGATCGCATTGGACTTGGCGGACCGCACCGCGCGCCAGGCGAACGCGAGATCGGACATCGTCGCGGCATCGACACGGGGCCCGCACACGAGGCGCCAGGTGGCCGGGTCGTCCCCGTCCGCCGCGATGTCGTCGGCGGACTGCAGGAGCACGCCGCCGGCGATTGTGCGCAGTTCAATCCAGTCGCGGCCGGGGCGAGGCTCCGCGACGAGGACACGCAGGTTCTTCTTCGCGGTGAGCCTCTCCAGGGCATCGTCGTCATAGCCGGGCGCAACGACCACCTCGGTGAAGACATCCCCCATCGCCTCGGCCATGGCCATGGTCACCGGGCGGTTGGCGGCCACCACTCCCCCGAACGCCGACACCGGGTCGGTGTCGAATGCCCGGCGGTACGCCTCCGCGATATCGGGTCCCACGGCGATCCCGCAGGGATTGGCGTGCTTGATGATGGCGACAGCGGGGTCCGCGTGGTCGTAGGCGGCGCGGCGTGCCGCGTCGGCATCGACGTAGTTGTTGTAGGACATCTCCCGGCCGTGCAGTTGCTCCGCGCGCGCCAGCCCCGGGCGGGAGAAGTCGGCCGCGTAGAGCGCGGCCCGCTGGTGCGGGTTCTCCCCGTAGCGCAGGACGGCCTGGCGCTCCCAGGCCTGGCCCAGCCAGCTCGGGAACCCCTCGCCGTCCGGGTCGGGCGCCACCACATTGCCCATCCAGGAGGCGACCGCGATGTCGTACGAGGCGGTGTGGGCGAAGGCCTCGGCAGCCCAGCGCTGCCGCTGGGTCAGTGTGGTCCCCCCCTCGCGAACAGCATCGAGCACGTCGCCGTAACTGCTCGGCGTCACGATGACAGCGACATTGGCGTGGTTCTTGGCGGAGCCGCGCACCATGGCCGGGCCGCCGATGTCGATCTGCTCGACGCACTCCTCCCGGTCGGCCCCCGAGGCGACGGTCTGCGTGAACGGGTAGAGGTTGACGACGACCAGGTCGAAGGGCGCGATGCCGAGGTCATCGAGCTGTCGGCGGTGCTCATCACGGCGCAGGTCGGCGAGCAACCCTGCGTGCACGCCCGGGTGCAGGGTCTTCACCCGGCCATCCAGGCACTCCGGGAAGCCGGTGACGTCGGACACGGGGGTGACCGGGACACCCGCCTCGGCGATGCGCGATGCCGTGGACCCAGTGGAGACGATCTCGACGCCCGCGGCTGCGAGACCGAGTACCAGCTCGTCGAGGCCCGTCTTGTCGTAGACGGAGATGAGGGCGCGTCGTACCGGGCGGCGATCTGCGCTCACGGGATGGTCGCCTTCCTGCCGTCGACGGTGCAGCCATGCTGGCACAGGCGCTGGACGGTCTCCACGAGCATGGCCCGCTCCTCGACCTTGATGCGCTCGTGCAGCGATTCCTCGTCGTCGTCATCGCGGATGCAAACGACCCGCTGATCGAGGATCGGCCCGGTATCCACGCCCGCATCGACGAGGTGGACGGTGCAGCCGGTCACGCGTACCCCGTAGGCGAGGGCATCGCGCACGGCATGGGCACCGGGGAAGGCAGGAAGGAGCGCGGGGTGCGTGTTGACGATGCGGGAAGGGAACGCCGCCAGCACGCAGGGCCCCAGGATGCGCATGAAGCCCGCGCACACCACCCAGTCCGGCTCCCATGCCTGCAGTGCCTCAGCCAGGCGCGCATCCCACGCGGAACGGTCGGTCGAGTCGCCGAGGTCGACGACCTCGACGGGAATCCCGCGATGTTGCGCGCGCACCAGCCCATGGGCGTCCGCGCGATCGGAGAGCACCCCCACGACCTCGTACGCCGGGTCGGGCGCATCGAGTAGGGCCTGCAGGTTGGTGCCGCTGCCCGACACGAGGACGGCGATGCGGGCGGGCACAGCACGGACCCTATCCGTCTGCGAAGGCGGTGCCGGTTGGCGAGTCGGGTCAGGCCCGCACGACGGCGTCGCCGGCGAAGCGGTCCTGCCAGCCGCGCAGGCGCCCCGAGCGATCCCACAGCGGAGAGAGTCCGACGACGAGCACGAGGACCCAGGCGAGACCGCCCACGACGGGCAGCAGGCTGAGTGCCCCGGCAACGCCGTACAGCAGCAGCCAGCGCCGGGCGCCCACGATGAGACCGGGCCGCGCGTAGGGCACGGGCGCGCCGGATGCCGGGTCGACGGGGACGCAGCGGATCCCCACGGCCCAGCCACCGAGCGTGCGGCCCCACAGGCCGATGAGGAGGATCATGTACGCCGCCGTCAGCAGGAGCGGGATCCCCGCGACAACCCAGGGCGAGGTCGTGCCCCCGGCGATGACGCTCTGCTCGCCCGTGAGCGCGTCCAAGCGCACCTGCGTCGTGCGGAAGTCCCGCGCGGTGAGCCAGGCGACGATCAGTCCGCTGCCGACGAGGAGGACCAGCGCATCGATCGCCGCGCCTCCCAGACGTGCGGGGAATGACGCCGGGGCGACCTGTCGATCGGGACGGCGTGCGCCCGACGTCTCGTCTTCGCCGAGCCGATCAGGGCGGGGTCGCTCAGGGCGCGCCTGCCGAGGCCCGGCCTGCGCCGCGCCCGTGCCGGTGCGGCCCTTGTTATCGGTGCGCGGATCCGGTCGTGGAGCGCGAACCTCGGGTCGGGGCGGCCGCACGGGCGTGCGTGGGCGACTCTTCTGCGGGCGCGCGGGCGCCCGAGCGGGGGCGCGCTCGGGGACCTCCGGCTCCAGGTCCGGCAGCGGCAGGGGACTAGCCATCGAGGCCCCCCTCGGCCGACCCAGTCTCGCGAGCGAGCTTCGCGCGCCCCGGCCACGCGGCCACGACGAGGATCCCGCCGAGCGCGAGGCCGGCCGACCAGGCGCCGGCCATCACCGGATGCGGCCCGACATGCGCCAGGCGATCGGTGCCCAGGGAGCCGCTCGACAGGTACACGAGGAGCACCGTAGTCGCGCCGACCAGCGCGGCCGCGCCGAGCCCGGCAAGGACGCCGGGCCACCCCGTGACGCCCCGCCGGCGCAGCAGGCCACCGCCCAGCATGCCCGCGGCCACCGCCAGCAGGGGAAGGGCCGCGGAACCCGGGAGGTCGACCGGCAGGGCCGCCAGCGGGGGGAAGGCCGGGACCGCAGCCCCCTCGAGCGGCACCCCGGCTGCCTGCGCGCCCACCCCGACGATCATGGCGACGCACCACACGATCAGGTTGGGGAGGTAGCCGACGCTGAGGCCCGCGACGAGGATGGCGGAGGACAGATCGTCGACGAGGAGGTCGACGAGGACCCCCACCTGCGCGGCATGCAGAAGCAGACCCGCGCCGAGCAGGACGCAGCCCGCCGCGATGAGGGAAGCCAGGGTGACTCCGGCAGCGGCCGCGCTCGCGCGCACCGCCGCGGGAAGCCGGCTCACCGTCTGTCCGCGTAGTGCCGGTGCCGTGCACGCACCTACCGCCATCATCACCGCGGCGATCACCGCGGTGGTCGCGAGCGCCCGCGTCGGAGGTACGGCGATCGCGCGCGCAAGCCCGGCGACGACCGCGGCCGACAGTCCGTAGCCGAGCGCACCGGTGGCCGCCACGACCAGGGCCTCCACGGGCCGTGCGGCCGATGACGCCCGCGCCGCCCACCGGCCGGCGAGGAGCAGCACCAGGCAGGCACCGAGGCCGAACCCGTACGGCAGCAGGCTGATGCCGACGCCGTCGATGCGCGGGGGCAGGCCTTGGCCGGCGAGCCATGCGCCTCCCGCGACCTCGATCATCACGTACCAGGCCTGCTCGACGTCGGGGGCGAGGAGCCATGCGACGAGTACCGGAAGGCCGAGCAGCACGAGCCCGAGGCCGGCCGCGGCGACTCCGGCCAGGGCTCCGGCCACCACGAGCGGCAGCGGTGCGGGCGCGGCCGCAGCCGCAGAGGCGCGCGATGCGGGACGGCTCGGCCGGCCCGAGGGCGCAGCTGTGCGCTCTTTCGCCCCTGGGCGTGCAGCCACCTCGGTCACCGGTCCAGCCTCGCAGGGCCGAAGGGCGAGAGGCGGTAACGGCACGCCACCACGGGGGGTTACCCGCGCAGCAGGCTCCGCATGAGACGGGCGGTCTCGCTGGGTGTCTGCCCCACGCGAACGCCGACCGCCTCGAGTGCCTCCTTCTTCGCCTGCGCCGTGCCGGAGGAGCCCGACACGATGGCGCCGGCGTGCCCCATCGTCTTGCCCTCCGGCGCGGTGAAGCCGGCGACGTATCCGACCACGGGCTTGGTGACGTTGTCGGCGATGAAGGCAGCCGCGCGTTCCTCTGCGTCGCCGCCGATCTCACCGATCATGACGATGGCCTCGGTCGCCGGATCAGCCTCGAACGCGGCCAGGCAGTCGATATGGGTCGTGCCGATGATGGGATCCCCGCCGATGCCCACGCAGGTGGAGAAGCCGATGTCGTTGAGCTCGTACATCATCTGGTAGGTGAGCGTCCCCGACTTCGACACGAGTCCGATCGGCCCGGTGCCGGTGATGTCGGCCGGGATGATGCCCGCGTTGGACTGCCCCGGGGAGATGATCCCGGGGCAATTGGGGCCGATGATGCGCGTGCTGCCCGCGTTGACGGCGTACTGGAAGAACTGGGCCGTGTCGTGGACGGGAATGCCCTCGGTGATGACGACGCACAGCGGGATGGCGGCGTCGACCGCCTCCTCGACGGCGGCCTTCGCGAACCGCGGCGGCACGAAGACCACGCTCACGTTCGCGCCGGTCTGCGCCATCGCCTCGCCGACATCGCCGAAGACGGGGATGCCGTCGACTTCCTGGCCGCCCTTGCCCGGTGTCACGCCGGCGACCACCTGCGCACCACTGGCCACCATGCGCCGCGTGTGCTTGGTCCCCTCGGAGCCGGTCATCCCCTGGACGAGGATGCGGCTGTCGGCATCGAGCCAGATGGTCATGCGGCGCTCCCCGCCAACTCCGCGACGCGGCGTGCCGCATCGTCCATGGTTTCCACCATCTCCACGAGCGGGTGGTCGAACTCGGTGAGGATGCGTCGTCCCTCGACCGCGTTGTTGCCGTCGATGCGGCACACGATGGGCTTGGTGACGGGGTTGCCGCGCTCCGCCAGTGCACCCACGGCTTGGACGATGCCGTTGGCCACGGCATCGCACGACGTGATCCCGCCGAAGACGTTGACGAACACCGCCCGTACGTCCGGGTCGTTGAGGACGATGTCAAGGCCGTTCGACATCACCTCCGCGCTCGCCCCGCCCCCGATGTCGAGGAAGTTCGCCGGTCGCACGCCGCCGAACTCCTCGCCGGCGTAGGCCACCACGTCGAGCGTGCTCATCACCAGGCCCGCGCCGTTGCCGATGATGCCCACCTCGCCGTCGAGCTTGACGTAATTGAGGTCGAACTCCTTGGCCCGCAGTTCGATGGGGTCGGTGTCGTCCCGGTCCACGAGGTCTGCGTGAGAGGCATGTCGGTAGTTGGCGTTGTCGTCGAGGGTGACCTTGCCGTCGAGGGCGAGCACGCGGCCATCCGCGGAGAGCACCAGGGGGTTGACCTCGACCAGCGTCGCGTCCTCCTTGACGAGCACGTGCCACAGTTGCACCAGGATGTCGACCACCTGGCCGCGAATGGCCTCGGGGAAGCCTGCGCTCTCGACGATCTCCCGGGCCTTGGCCTCGTCGACGCCCTCGATCGCGTCGATGCGCACCAGGGCGAGGGCATCGGGCCGCGTCGCGGCGACCTCCTCGATGTCGACGCCGCCCTCGACGCTCGCCATGGCGAGGAACGCCCGGTTGGCCCGATCGAGGAGGAAGGAGACGTAGTACTCCTCGGCAATGTCGGTGGCCTCGGTGACGAGCACGCGGCGGACGACATGCCCCTTGATGTCGAGCCCGAGGATGTCGCGCGCGCGATCGTGGGCCTCCTCCGGATCCGCGGCGAGTTTGACGCCCCCCGCCTTCCCGCGCCCCCCCGTCTTCACCTGGGCCTTGACCACGACGGCAGAGCCGATCTTCCGGGCCGCCTCGTGGGCGGCCTCCGGCGTGGAGCAGACCTCGCCGGAGGTCACGGGAACGTCGTGCACGTCGAAGAGGTGCTTCGCCTGGTACTCGTACAAGTCCACGGGGGAATCCTTCGGGCGCGGTCGGAGTCGGCCCGCGGAACGGCGTGGCCGGTCCGCGGCGACTGCGGTCGTGCGGAGCCTACTGATCTCGCACCGGGCGGACGGCCGAGGGTCGGCCGCGCTGAGGCCTCCGTTCAGGCGCGGACGGGGAGCACGTGGGCGCTCACCCAGTCCACGATCTCCTGCATCGGGGTACCCGGCCCGAAGATGCGAGCCACCCCGATGCGCGTGAGTTCGGGGATGTCGGCCTCGGGGATGACCCCCCCGCCGAAGACGACCACGTCGCCGGCCCCGCGGGCCTGCAACTCCGCCATGAGCTCGGGGAAGAGCACGAGGTGCGCCCCGGACAGGATGGAGACGCCGATCGCGTCCGCATCCTCCTGGACGGCCGTCTCGGCGATCTGGGCGGGAGTCTGGTGCAGCCCGGTGTAGATGACCTCCATCCCCGCATCGCGCAGGGCCCGGGCCACCACCTTCGCGCCCCGGTCATGGCCGTCAAGGCCCGGCTTGGCCACCACGACCCGGATCGGACTCGACACCGGCGCCTCCTTCTTCCGCGCTCCAGGCTCCCAGCCTAGGGCCAGGCGCCGCCGTGTCGGCCGGGTGCCGGAACGCCGGCATGCGCATGCCTTCGTCGGTTAACGTCGGACGGTGGACGAGGCGGGCGCAGCGGAGACGGGTGGAGCCACCGGCCTGCTCGACCGGGTCCGGGATGCCGGACGCACCCTCACCTCCCCGAGCACCGTGCGCGGTGCCGCCATCGAGGCCGCGTGGATCACCGCGCACCTGGCGATGTACCCCCTGGGGCTGGCCGAGGAGAGCCTGCGACTGCACCTCGAGCGCCATTCCCTCGACGGCCTCCCACCCGCGCAGCGCGGCCTCGTCGTGGGCGACATCGTGGCGGCGGGCACGCCCATCGTCCTCATGCACGGGGTCTTCGACAACAGGTCCATCTTCACGCTGATGCGACGGGGCCTGCGACGTCGCGGCTTCGGGACGACGTATGCGCTGAACTACTCCCCTCTCACCGACGACATCCGGTCCGTTGCGGTGCGACTCGGGGATCTCGTGGAGGACGTGTGCGAGGAGACCGGCCACGATCAGGTGCACATCATCGGTCATTCGATGGGGGGCCTCATCGGGCGCTACCTCGTGCAGCGCCTGGACGGAGATGAGCGGGTTCACACGCTGGTCACGCTGGGAACGCCGCACTCGGGCACGCTGCCGGCGCATCTCGTGCCGCACCCGGTGGCGCGCCAGATGCGCACGGACGGCGACATCGTCCTCGAACTCGCCGAGCCGGCCCCTGACTGCCGCACTCGCTTCATCGCATTCTGGAGCGACATCGACCAGCTGGTCATCCCCCAGTCCAACGCGCGCATCACCCACCCCGACCTCGACGCCCGCAACGTCCTGGTGCGCGGCGCGGGGCACCTGTCGCTGCCCGTCGACGGTCGCGTCGTACGGGAGATCGGGCTCGCTCTCGCGCACCTCGACTGAGCGATCCGCAGCGATCGGCTTCGCCTGCGTGCCCTCTACCCGCTGAGCCGCTCGACCGGGGCGTAGCGCAGCAGCAGGCGCTTGGTGCCCGCAGACCCGAAGTCGATCGTCGCCTCCGCTCGATCCCCGACGCCATTGGTCTCGACGACGGTGCCGAGACCGAAGGTCTTGTGCATGACCCGCTCGCCCACGTCCAGTGACATCAGCGCTGCCCCGCCGGGCGCTCGGGGGCCGGAGGGCGGACGCGATGCCGACACCGGCGCGGGGCGCCCCGACCAGGAGGTGGCAACCGGCTCCATTCGGCGGTACTCGAGCAGTTCCTCGGGGATCTCCTCGAGGAAGCGCGATGCGGGGTTCGTCGTCGGCGTGCCCCACGCTGAGCGAACGACGGCGCGCGTGAGATACAGCTTCTCGCGCGCCCGCGTGATCCCGACGTAGGCGAGACGGCGCTCCTCCTCCAACTCGGCCTCCGAGCCGAGCGAGCGCATGTGCGGGAAGACCCCGTCCTCCATGCCGGTGAGGAACACGACGGGGAACTCCAGCCCCTTAGCCGTGTGCAGGGTCATCAGCGTGACGACGCCCTCGTCGTCCTCCGGGATGTCGTCGGCGTCGGCGACCAGCGAGACGCGCTCGAGGAAGCCCTCCAGCGTCGGGTCGTCGCTGTCGCGCTCGTATTCCACGGCCACGGACTCCAACTCGGCGAGGTTCTCCACGCGGGTCTGGTCCTGCGGGTCCGAGGACCCCTGCAACTCGGCGAGGTAGCCGGTCTGCTCCAGCGCGGCCTGCAGAACCGTGGCCGGCCCCTCCCCCGCCTCCACCAGGGTGCGCAGGTCGCCGAGGAGCCTGGCAAAGTCGCGCGCCTGCGCCAGGGACCGCGGGGCCAGGCCGGGGACCTCGTCGACGCGGTCGAGGGCGGCCCCGAAGGACATCCGCTCGCGCTGGGCGAAGGACTCGATGGCGGCCTCGGCGCGGTAGCCGATCCCCCGCTTGGGCACGTTGAGGATGCGCCGGAGCGACACGTCGTCGTCGGGATTGGCGATCGCCCTCAGGTATGCGACGGCGTCGCGCACCTCGCGGCGCTCGTAGAAGCGCACGCCACCCACCACCGTGTACGGCAGACCGACGCGGATGAGGATCTCCTCGAACGATCGGGACTGCGCATTCGTGCGGTAGAAGATCGCGACGTCGCAGGGACGCACGCCCTTGTTATCCATGAGCGCGTCGATCTCGTCGGCGACGAACGTCGCCTCGTCATGCTCATCGTCGGCGACGTACACCGTGATCGGGTCGCCCGCGCCCGCCTCGGTCCACAGCCGCTTCGGGCGCCTCGCCGAGTTGCGCGAGATGACGCGGTTGGCGGCGTCCAGGATCGTCTGCGTCGAGCGGTAGTTCTGCTCCAGAACGACCGTGCGGGCATCGGGGTAGTCCCGCTCGAACTCCTCGATGTTGCGGATCGTTGCGCCCCGGAAGGCGTAGATGGACTGGTCCGCATCCCCGACGACGCAGAGTTCCGCGGGGTCGACTCCGTCGGATCCATCGCCCACCAACTCGCGCACGAGGACGTACTGGGCGTGATTCGTGTCCTGGTACTCGTCGACCAGGACATGACGGAAGCGCCGGTGGTAGTGCTCGGCGACCTCCGGATGCAGTTGCAGGAGGGCCACCGTGGCGCCGATGAGATCGTCGAAGTCGAAGGCGTTCGCCTGGCGCAGTCTCCGCTGGTACTCCCGGTACGCCTGCGCCAGCACCTGGTCGGACGGGGTCTCTGCGGTGCGCGCGAACGTGTCCTCGTCGATGAGCTCGTTCTTCAGGGCGGACACCCGAGCGGCGAAGGCACGCGGCGGATGGCGCTTGGGGTCCAGGTCGAGGTCGCGCAGCACCATGCCCATGAGGCGCTGCGAATCAGCGGCGTCGTAGATCGAGAAGGACGAGGAGATTCCCAGGTGCTTGGCCTCGCGGCGCAGGATGCGCACGCACGCGGAGTGGAAGGTCGACACCCACATCGACCGGGAGACCGGACCGACCTGGGCGGCGACCCGCTCGACCATCTCCCGCGCCGCCTTGTTGGTGAACGTGATCGCGAGGATCTCCCCCGGGCGTACGCCCTGGTCCTTGATGAGGTGCGCGATCCGGCTGGTGAGCACGCGGGTCTTGCCCGACCCGGCGCCTGCCACGATGAGAAGCGGGGATCCCCGATGCGTGACGGCCTCGAGCTGCGCGGGGTTGAGGTCGGTCACCGCCCGATCGTAAGCGGGCGCGCTGACTACTGCAGGTACGCCACCACCGAGGCATCGACCTGGAGGTCGTCGCCGTCGATGGATCGCGCGATCCGGCCGTCGCGGCTGAGCGGGACGATCACCAGCGCCGAGGTGGCTCCGCCGCGCGCGACCGACAGGGAGGGCGCATCGGGTTCGAGGAGCGACCAGAACGTCACCGAGCCGCCCGCGCCTGTGGAACGCAGGCTCACCTGCAGCACCGCTGCCTTCGCTCCCGTGGGCTTGCGGAGCATGCGCGTGAGCGTCGTACGACGGGGCTCGACCGGCTTGGGGGCCACCGGCACGAGGAGGTAGCCGAGCGACTGTGTGCGGACCGCCGAGGCCTGCAGGGCGATGACG
>JAPOJD010000215.1 GCA_029978585.1 Actinomycetota bacterium | reverse complement strand
CCGTCGGCCGCCGCCTCCAGGACCGTCCAGCCGCCGAGGGAGTTGCCCGCCATGTGCGCTCGGTCGATGCCCTGCTCGTCCAGGAAGGTGCCCAGTGCCGTGGCCATGTCCGTGGCCGCCATGACATCGCGCCCCGGCGCCGGCGGCGACTCGCCGTGCCCGGGAAGATCAACGGCGTACACGGTGAAGTCCCGCGCGAGGTCATCGACGACGAGATCCCAGCAGCGTCGGCTCGAGGCGAGTCCGTGCACGAGGACCAGTGGCGGCCCATCCCCGGTCACGTCGAACGCCAGACCCTGCATGGCAGCACCCTAGGGGGCGGGGTGACATCCTGGGGCGGTGGCGCACTCTCATGCGGGGGCATCGAGCCTGACGCGGTGGGCATGGCTCTCCGTAGGAGCGGCGGTGCTCACGATCGGCATGAAGACCGCGGCGTACGCCGTCACCGGCTCCGTAGGCCTGCTCTCCGACGCCCTGGAGTCGCTGGTCAACCTCGTCGCCGCCATCGTCGCCCTCGTCGCCCTCACCATCGCTCATCGGCCGGCCGACCGCACGCACCACTACGGCCACGGGAAGGCGGAGTATTTCTCGGCCGGCGCCGAGGGCCTGATGATCCTGGTCGCAGCGGGACTCATCTTCTACTCAGCCATCGCGCGCCTGCTGAATCCGCGGCCGCTGGAAGAGCTCGGCATCGGACTCGCCATCACCATCGCCGCAACCGCGGTCAACGGCATCGTCGGCCTGCTTCTCATCCGGCAGGGCAAGCGGCACCGTTCCATCACGCTCGTCGCGGACGGTCGTCATCTGATGACGGACGTCTACACGTCCGTGGGCGTGGTCGTCGGCGTGCTGCTCGTGGGCCTGACCGGATGGCTCCCCCTGGACTCCCTCGTCGCGATCGCCGTAGGCATCAACATCCTGTGGACCGGGGCGGTGCTCATGCGCAATGCCGGCCGCGGACTGATGGACCACGCCCTTCCCGAGGACGAGCAGGACGCGATCGTCGAGGTGCTCAGCGCCATTGCGCGCAACTACCCCCCGGGCGAGGTGGAGTTCCACGGGCTGCAGACCCGCGAGGCGGGGCGGCAGCAGTTCGTCTCGGTTCACGTGCTCGTGCCGGGGGACTGGACCGTCCAGCGTGGCCACGACGTCGTGGAAGAGGTCGAGGAGGCGATCCGCGGCGTGCTCCACGAGGGCACCGTGCACACCCACCTGGAGTCGATGGAGGACCCGCGCTCCC
Organism: Actinomycetota bacterium; assembly: GCA_029978585.1. Classification (GTDB taxonomy): domain Bacteria; phylum Actinomycetota; class Actinomycetes; order S36-B12; family S36-B12; genus Mxb001. Next base: position 1,452 of record JAPOJD010000215.1, on the reverse strand, counting down.
ACTCCGACTATGACCGGGGGCCGCGCATCACTCACGGCGACCCTCCGGCACGCTGAGGCGATGACCGACGTCAGCGACAGGTACCCGTGGCCCGAGGGACGATGGGTACGAGCCGTCATGGTGATGACGCTGGACGGCCGGATCACCGGCCCCGACGGGCGGTCCGGGACGATCTCGGGACCTGCTGACCGCGATGTCCTCCTCGGCATACGGCGCTTCGCGGACGCGGTCGTCATCGGTGCGTCGACATTCCGGGCGGAGCGCTACCGGCCGATGACCGGGCGCGCCGACACCCGCGAGGTGCGCCTGGCCGCGGGGCAGTTACCCGCGCCCCGGCTGGTGATCGTCAGCGCATCCCTGGACCTGCCCTGGGAGGAGGCGGCGTTCAGCGACTCCGCGATCACTCCTCTCGTGGTCACGGTCGCCGGGCATCCGAGGGAGGTGCTCGACCGGGCGGAGGATCGCGCAGACGTCCTCGTGGCGGAGGGTTCGACGGTGGACGCGGCATGGCTGGTCGCGGAACTGGAGACCCTGGGGCTGCGGCGTATCTCCTGCGAGGGCGGCCACGCCCTGCTGGAGTCCTTCGCCGGTGCCGGCGTCGTGGACGAGTGGGACCTCACCCTGTCGCCCCTGGCGGGGGACCGGAGATTCGAGCCGCTGGATCAGGCGGCGCAGGACGGCTTCCTGTTCACCCGCTATGTCAGGACCCACCCGTGAGCGTTGAGACTCGCGGGGGAGAAGGGAGGGGACTATGGCCGAGCCGCTGAGCCCGGAGGCGATCGACGCACTGGGGAGCGAGCTGCCGCAGTGGCGCGTCGAGGGCAACTCCCTGGTTCGTGAGGTCCAGGCGCCGACGTTCCTCGCGGCAATCGACTGGGTGTCGGAGATTGCGATGGCCGCGGAGGAGATGGACCACCATCCCGACATCGACATCCGCTGGCGCAACCTGCGCCTGGCACTGTGCACTCACTCGGCCGGCAGCCGCGTCACCGACCTTGATGTCGCGCTGGCCCGGCGCATCGACACGATCGTGGGGGCGGCCTAGCCGGACTCGCCGGCTGCGGCCTCGGGTGGCGCCGTCGCTTGCTCGTCTTCGAGGAGGGTGTGGCGCTGTACGTAGATGTCGGTGAGCGACAGGATCATCGCGCTCACGGGGATCGCCAGCAGTGCGCCGGAGACGCCGAAGAGCGCCGCGCCGAGAAGGACGGCGACGAAGGCGAAGGCCGGGTGCACATCGACGGCCTTGGCACTGATCTTCGGCTCGATGGTGAGGTTTTCGATCTGCTGGTAGATCAGCGCGTAGACCAGCACGATGACGCCCAACCAGGGATTGCCGCTCAGCAGTCCGACGATGACGGGCAGGATGATCGAGATGTAGGTCCCGATGGTCGGGACGAATTGCGCGACGACACCGGTCCAGATGGCGAGTGGGAGCCAGTAGGGCAGGCCGAT
>JAPOJD010000203.1 GCA_029978585.1 Actinomycetota bacterium | reverse complement strand
CGATGAACAGTTCCTCGGGGATCTCGGCCATGGCCAGCCGTCGCGCGGAGTTGTTGAAGCGGGTGGCGTTCTTCAGGGGACGGAAGAGCCAGATGCCGCCGTCTGCGTGGCGGTAGGCCTTCATACCCTCGAAGATCGCCTGGCCGTAGTGCAGGAAGTTGGTGGCGGGGTCGAAGCTGAGCGGCTGGTAGGCGACGAGCTCGGCGTCGTGCCAACCCTCACCCTCGGTCCAGGTCGCCCGCACCATGTGATCGGTGTAGTACTTGCCGAACCCGGGCTCGGCAAGGATCTCGGCACGGCGTTCCGGCGACGCCGGGCTGGCATTGGGGAAACTGGCGATCGGCCACAGGTGGGTGTCGGCGAGCGCGGGCGTTTCGGCCGAGGTCGTCATGGCAGTCGAGGCTACTCCTGCTCCTACCCGGCGGCGCCCGCGGCGAGGGCGTCGCCGATCTGGCTCGTCGACCGGGCAGCAGCGCCGCGGGTGGCCAGGTCGAGCGCCACGGCCTCCTCGACCTGCTGCGCCTTGGCCTCCTCGCCGATGAAGTCCAGCAGCATGGCCAGGCTGAGCACGGTGGCCGTGGGATCGGCCTTGCCCTGGCCGGCGATGTCGGGAGCCGAGCCGTGCACCGGCTCGAACATGCTGGGATTGCTGCGACTCGGGTCGAGGTTGCCGCTGGCCGCGAGGCCGATCCCGCCTCCGATCGCCGCGCCAATATCAGTGAGGATGTCGCCGAAGAGGTTGTCGGTCACGACCACGTCGAAGCGCTCGGGCTGGGTGATGAAGAACATCGCCGCGGCGTCGACGTGCTGGTAGTCGGTCGCCACGTCCGGGTACTCCGCGGCCACTCGGTCGAACGTGCGCTTCCACAGGCTGCCTGCGTTCGTGAGGACATTGGTCTTGTGCACGAGCGTGACGTGCTTACGGCGCTTCATTGCGCGATTGAACGCCTCCCGGATGATGCGCTCCGCCCCGTACACAGTGTTGATGCTCTCCTCGGTGGCAACCTCCTGCGGAGTGCCGCGGCGCAGCACGCCCCCGGCTCCGACATAGGGGCCCTCGGTGCCCTCACGGAACACCACGAAGTCGATCTCCTCGGGTCCCTTGCCAACGAGGGGCGAGGTGACACCCGGGTAGAGCTTCACCGGCCGGTAGTTCACGTGGTGGTCCATCTCGAAGCGCAGCGGCAGCAGGACCCCGCGCTCGAGCACCCCGGGCGGGACGCTGGGGTCACCGATGGCGCCGAGCAGGATCGCGTCGTACCCGCGCAGTTCCTCGACGACGGCGGGCGGGAGGGTCTCGCCGGTGCGGTTGTAGCGCCGGGCACCGAGGTCGTACTCCTCGGTGGTGACGACGATGTCGCCCTTCACCGAATCGAGCACCTTGAGGGCCTCGGCGACGACCTCCGTGCCGATGCCGTCGCCGGGGATGAGGGCCAGGTTGAGTGAGCGCGCCATGGGCGGCAAGGCTAGCCGCGCCGTGAGGAGTCTCCGGGGAGGGGGACCCCCTAGCCGATGTCGCCCACCACGGTCCGGGCCCGCGACGCGACCGCCCCGGCCTGCACCGTCTCCCCCGCCATCGTGACCCACGCCCTCATCGGCATGCGCTCGGTGACCGTGAAGCGCTCGCCCTCGGGCCCCTGGATGAGGTCGGTGACACGCGTCAGGTCGCCGGCCTTGCGCGCCTTCACCGACAGCGGGAGGACGGCGAGGTACTCGCCGACCGGGGTGCCTCCGGCGCTCCGACGCACGGTCACGGCAATCGCCGAGGGGTCGAGCGCGGCACTCGTGAGTCGGCGGGCGACGCGGGCAATGCTTGGACTGGCCATGCTCGAGGCGGTGACGATGCTTGTGGTCACGCAGCCCGCCATGTCGCACTGCGTCCGAGTGAGGTCGATCGCGACGGGTACGGGCCGCACGACGCGGGACTCCGCGGGGCCGCTGGTGAGGAGGCCGAAGGAGATGGTCCCGGTCCAGGCGGTGTCGTCACCCTGCAGGGACACCTCGACGAGGCGCAGGACCTGCCCCGGTTCAGCGGGTGCCGCGGCGGCCGCCGGCGCGCCGGCGGCGAGGGACAGCGCGGCAAGGGCCACCGGGCCGGCCAGGGAGGCGATGGCCAGGCGGCGGAGTGACCTGGCACGGGGCAGGGCAGGTGCGGGGCTATTCGTGGTCGGCATGGTGGTCCTCTCGGATCGGAATCCGCCGGCGGCGGCTGTCCCCGGGACGCTAGGCAGCCTCTCCGGGGCGACGGGCCTTCTCGGCCGGGCCTGGGGACGACCCCGGGGTAGACGCCCTGTGGACGACGCGGCCCGGATCCGGCTGGTATTCTTGACCCGATGTTTTCGCCGCGCCTGCTTCTTGGTCGCCGCGACGAGGCCTAGGGGTTGCCCGAGGGTGGCCCCCATACCGGCCCCCTCGTCGCGGTGCGTTCTCCTGCGCCGGTCCCCCTTCCCGATGCGAACCAGGAGACCGTGACCATGCCCGTCGACATCACCCCCGAGCGCAATCCCCAGCAGCCCTCGCCCATGGCCTGGCGCCGCTACCGACCCTTCGTGCCGGTCGAACTGCCCGACCGCACCTGGCCCGACGCCGTGATCGCCCAGGCTCCGCGCTGGTGCGCGGTGGACTTGCGCGACGGCAACCAGGCCCTCATCGACCCGATGTCCCCCGCGCGCAAGAAGCGCATGTTCGAGCTCCTCGTCGAGATGGGCTTCAAGGAGATCGAGGTCGGGTTCCCCTCGGCGTCCCAGACCGACTTCGACTTCGTGCGCATGCTCATCGAGGAGAACCTCATTCCCGATGACGTCGTCATCCAGGTCCTCACCCAGTCGCGCGATCACCTCATCGAGCGGACTTTCGAGGCCATCCGCGGGGCCAAGCAGGCGATCGTCCACCTGTACAACTCGACATCGACCCTGCAGCGTCGCGTGGTCTTCGGCCTCGACAAGGACGGCATCAAGGACATCGCCGTTCACGGCGCCCAGTTGTGCGCGAAGTACGCCGAGCAGATCGCCGACGAGACGGAGGTGTTCTTCGAGTACTCCCCCGAGTCCTACACCGGCACCGAACTGGAGTTCGCCGTCGAGGTCTGCAACGCGGTCACCGAGGTCTGGCAGCCCACTCCCGACCGCAAGG
>JAPOJD010000112.1 GCA_029978585.1 Actinomycetota bacterium | reverse complement strand
GAGGTCCTGCCACATGGCGGCGTAGTGCACGAGCGCGCGCATGCCTTCGACGTAGGACTTCTGCAGCATGAGTCCGCGGCGCACATCGGGGTGATGCATGATCGTCACGCGCGGTGCGGTCTTGTCCATCATCTGCGGAAGGTCGGCGCCCTGCACGCGGGTCTTGGCGTAGTCGAGAGCCGCCATGTAGCCGGCGGAGAGCTGCGCGATTGCCTTGGTGCCGACCATCATGCGGGCGTTCTCGATGACCATGAACATCTGCGCGATGCCGTCGTGCACGTCGCCGACGAGCCAGCCGATGGCCGGCTCCTTCTCGCCGAAGGTGAGCTCGCAGGTCGTGGAGACCTTGAGGCCCATCTTCTTCTCGACATTGGTGACGTAGACCCCGTTGCGGTCACCGATCTCGCCGGTCTCGAGGTCGACGTGGTACTTCGGCACGAGGAAAAGGGACAGGCCCTTGGTGCCCGGGCCACCGACGCCTTCGATGCCCACGGGCCGGGCGAGGACGAGGTGCACGATGTTGTCGGTCATGTCGTGCTCGGCCGAGGTGATGAAGCGCTTGACGCCCTCGATGTGCCAGGTGCCGTCGGGCTGCGGGATCGCCTTGGTGCGCCCGGCGCCGACGTCCGATCCGGCATCGGGCTCAGTGAGCACCATGGAGCCGCCCCACTCACGGTCGATGATGAGTTCCGCCCACCGCCGCTGGTCGTCGTTGCCGACCTTGTCGAGGATCGCCGCGAAGCCAGGACCCGACATGTAGAGGAACGCACCGGGGTTGGCGCCAAGGAACATCTCGGCCGCGGCCCAGCGCAGGGACGGCGTAGACCCGGCGCCGCCCATGTGCGGCGGAAGGTCCAGGCGCCACCACTCGGAGTCCATGAGTGCCCGGAAGGACCGCTTGAAGTCCTCCGGCATCGTCACCGTGGAGGACTCCGGATCGAACACCGGCGGATGCCGGTCACTGGACAGGTAGGACTCCGCGAGCGGCCCGATTGCCAGCCGCTCGATCTCGCTGAGGGCGTCTCGGGCGGTGTCGGTGTCCATGTCCGCGTACGGGCCGACGCCCAGGCGTTCGCCGAGGCCGAAGACCTCGAAGAGGTTGAACTCGATATCGCGCAGGTTGGCGCGGTAGTGGGACATGGCGTCTCCTCACCTGGGGCCGACGGCAGCCATGAGGCTACCCGCGGGTAGTACCCGTCAGTAACCATGATGCTACTCACGGGTAGCTCACGCAAGAGGACACCCTTTCGCGGCCCGTGAACGGTCCGGATCGGTACGGTGGCGCACGTGAATGCGCCCTGGGCCGGCTCGGTCACCCCGGTCGCCCCCCCACCGGAGGCGATCCCGCATACGTCGACCCTCGTCTACGCCGGGATCGTCACGGGGGCATGGTCGGGGCTGCTGTCGCTGCTGGTGTACGGCCTGGGGCGACTGCTCGGGGTGCCCTTCGAGATGGTGACCCCCTTCGGCCACGTCCTCGGCGCGGTCCCGTGGTACCTCCCCCTCCTCGTCCCCCTCGTGGCCGGGGTCCTCGGTGGCTACCTGTCGGCCCTGGCACTCGGCCGCCCCCATGCCGGGCGCATCGTGTTCTGGGCAGGCACCGGGATCGCTCTGCTGTCATGCATCGTCCCCCTCGCCCAGTCGTCGGAGGTCCTGCTGTCGAGCCGACTGTGGCTTCTCGTGCCCCACCTCATCACGTGGTTCCTCGTGGTGCCTCAGTTGGCCCGCATCGTGGCCGACTCCGAGCCCGGCATGACGATGGTGCGGGCCTAGCGGCCCCCGGGTCGCTACCGTGGGCATATGTCGCAGGACACCGCCGTGAGGCCCGGTTCGGTCACCATCGTCGTCATCCTCATCTGGATCGGTTTTGCCTTCACCCTCATCGGAGCGATCTCCCTGGTGCTCATCGGCACGGGCATCGCGTCGAGCACCCAGGAGGCAATCACAGCCGAACTCGAGCGGCTGGACCTTCCGGCGGCCTGGGCGCCCAGCATCGGGCCGATCTTCATCGTCTCGGGGGCGTGCCTGCTCGTGATCGCGCTGCTGTACGCGCTCTTCGCGATCTTCATCTCCCGAGGCAGCAACGTCGCGCGAATCCTCCTGGCGATCATCATCGTGGTCCGCATCATCGGCGGCATCGTGATGTTCGTGACCGGGTGGGGCACCGAGACCTGGATGTTCTCGGTGTTCCTGGGTGTCGCCCTCGATGTTGTCGTGCTGTTCTTGCTCTTCAACAGCCAGGCGAACGACTTCTTCACCGACCGCGTGCGAACCCCCTAGTCAGCCGCGGGCCTCGAGACGAGCTTTCAGCGCGTCGCGCTTCTCCTCGAACCGGGCCGCCTGGACGCTCATCGTCTCCATGAGTTCCGCGAGCTCCTGGCGGGCGATCTCCCCTTCGGGCCCGAGGTCCTCCCGCTCGAAGACGCGCCAGAATCGCAGGTTCGGGGCCACGACCTCGTCCATGTGCTGGCGGATGTCGTAGATGCCCGCGACCGCGATCTCGACGGCCTTGCGGGCGAAGCCGTCGATGCCGTGGCCGGGCATGGCGAAATCGCGAACGTTGTCGGTGACCGCACGCATGGTCGCGTCCGGAGCGCGGTCGAATGCCGCAGCGAGGACGTTGCGGTAGAAGACCATGTGGAGGTTCTCGTCCGTGGCGATGCGCTGGAACAGCTGCTCGGCGAGCGGGTCGCCCGTCGCGGCCCCGGTGTTGCGGTGAGATACACGGGTTGCGAGCTCCTGGAATGACACGTAGGCGACCCCGTGGAGCAGACCGGGGTGGATCGGCTGAAACCCCGCCGTCATGTGCACCATGCGTGCGTCTTCGAGAGCGACGGGGTCGATCGCGCGCGTCACGACGAGGTAGTCGCGGATCGCGATGCTGTGGCGGTTCTCCTCCGCGGTCCACCGGCCGACCCAGGTACCCCACGGCCCGTCGTGGCCGAAGATGTCCGCGATCGCGTGGTGGTAGCTGGGCAGGTTGTCCTCGGTGAGGAGGTTGACGATGAGGCTGGTGCGGGCGGCCTCGCTGTAGCGCTGCTGCTCCGGCGTCCAGTCCTCTCCGCCGAGGAAGGCGAAGTCGCGACCCTGGCTCCAGGGGACGTAGTCGTGGGGATTCCAGGCCTTGGCGATCGAGAGGTGCCGGTTGAGTTCGTCCTCCACCACCGGCTCCAGCTCGATGAGGAGGCGCATGTCCAGGCTGTCGTCCACTGCGGTCACGGGTACAGCCTCCCAGGCCGGGGCCCTGGCGTCGCGAGCAGTCCGTCATTTCGCCGCGGGCGGTCGTCTAGTTCTGGAAGAGTTACCCCATGCCTCGTCGACTCGGCCTCGTCGCCGTCACCTGCGCCCTTGCCCTCCTCGCGGTCCCGGCGGCCTCGGTATCCGCCGAGCCGGCGGCATCGACGCCTGCAGCGGCACCCGTCGCATCGCCTGCCGCCTCGAACGCCTCCCTGGCGTGGGGTTCATGCGACAGGAGATTCCCGAGCCGGGTCGAGTGCGGAACCCTCACGGTCCCCCGCGACTGGGGGAATGCCTCGGCCGGGCCCACCTACGAGTTGGCGGTCGCCCGCATCCGCGCGACCGGCCCCCGCCTGGGCGTCCTCACCTTCAACACGGGCGGTCCGGGTGGCACGGCGTTCAACGCGATCCTGGGCGTCAGCAACATGCTGCCGTACTTCGTGCGCCGGTCATTCGACGTCGTCGCGATGGATCCCCGCGCGGTGGGCCGCTCCCAGCCGTTCCTGGCGGAGTGCCCTTCAGGGGACGGCCCCGACCTTCCCCCCACCGGACCGGTGGACTGGAACGCCATTGCCGTTCAGGCATTCGAGAACCAGAAGAAGGCGAACGCGACGTGCCTCGAGAAGAACCCGGTGGACGCGCAGTACGTGGGCACGTGGCAGGTCGTGCGTGACATCGACGCCCTGCGCTCGCAGTTGGGTGAGGAGCAGATCACCTTCTGGGGCATGAGCTACGGCAGCACGGTGGGTCGGGTGTACGCGCAGACGTTCCCGACCCGGGTCCGTGCCCTCGTCCTCGACGGCACCATCACCCCCACCCCGTCGATCCACGGCTACGCGCGAGAGCACATCTGGGACGACGGCCAGGCCGTCCACACGATGCTCGGCGCCTTCGGCGCGCATGCCGTCGCGAACTACTCCCGGGTCATGCGCTACCTCGACCGCCGGGTGATCGAGACCGACGATCCCAATGACCCCATCACCCGGTGGATCGTCGCCAGTATCGTTGCGGGAGGCGCGGCCTACCAGAGCGCCTGGCCCCAAATGAACGCCTTCATCACCGCCTTCGCGATGCTCATGCGCCAGCAGTCACGAGCCAGGGTCGCCGAGGTCGTCGACATGATCGAGAGCATGCCCGACGAGGTGCGCTTCCCCGAGCGGGCGCCCAAGGGCTCCAGCCCGGCCTTCCAGTTCATCAACTGCTCCGACATGCACGACCGCCCGACCGGCGAGCAGATCGGCGCGATCGCCGAGCAGGCCGCCGGCGTCAGCGGCATCGCCTACGGCCTCATGGCACTCGGTGAAGGGACCCAGTGCGCGGGCCTGCCGGCCCTGGGTCGGCCCGTCCCGCAGATGAGGTACCCCCTGCGCCTGGCCACACCGCCGATCATCGTCAACTCGGTGGCGGACAACCGCACGCCGTGGTACGGCGCCCGTATGACGGCGAACATGTTCACGGGTTCGGGCATGGTGAACTACGCCGGCACGCAGCACGTGACGTACGGCCGCGTGTCCGCGTGCGTCAACGCCGCGGTGTCGCACTACCTGCTCACCCAGCAGCGTGGCGCGCGGTCCGTCGCCTGTCCCCTGGAGTACACCCCCGTACCGCTGTCCTAGTCGTTCCATGCACGAGGCCGCGGCCAAGCCGCCTCTGCTGACCCGGATGCGCACGTCCCTGCGCGCCTCCGCCGGCGACGTCGTCTTCGGCATGGAAGACGGCACCGTCTCGATCTTCGGGCTCGTCGCCGGCGTGGCCGCGACCTCCTCGGACAGCAAGACGGTGATCATCGCGGGCGCGGCCGGAGCGGCCGCGGCTGCCGTGTCCATGGGCGCCGGGGTCTTCCTGGACCGCCAGACCCAGGACGCTCAGCGGGCGGCTGAGGCCGCGGCCCTGGGCGCCCAGACTGCGCATGACCCGCAGGCCGTGCACCGCCACGTCCAGGAGCGCCTCGAAGGCGGCGGCATGAGCCGGGAGAGCGCCGCGCAGGTCGTGGCAGCCGTCGGCGACGATCCCGAGCAGCTTGCGCGGCTCGCGGAGGTGATCGACGATCCCCCACCCGACGATGCCGGGCTGGTGGGGCACGCGGCGTGGATGTTCGTCGCTGATCTCTTCGCCGGGCTCGTGCCCGTGATCCCGTTCTTCTTCCTCCCCGTCGAGATGGCCCGCTGGTGGGCCATCGTCGTCACTGTGGTCCTCATGGTCATCCTCGGCATCGGGCGCTCGCGGGTGGGCAAGACGCCGATGCTGTCGACCGTGGCCTCGACGCTCGGCATCGCCGCGGCGGCCGGTGTGGTCGGGGTCGCCATCGGCTTCGCGCTGGACTCCCTCGCCTAGGGACCGTGCGGGTAGCCTCCCAGCGTGGAACGCCCGGATCGCGAGGAACTCATCCTGGAGGCAGTGATCCGCATCCTCGGTCGCGAGGGACTGGCCGGGGTCAGCGTCCGGTCGGTGGCTCGGGAGGCGGGCGTCGCCCACGGACTGGTGAACTACTACTACGACGACAAGAAAGGCCTCATCGAGGCCGCCCTGCGGCGAGTCGAGGCCGACGATCTCGACCTTCTCGAGCCCGATCCAACCCTTTCCGCGGCCGATCAACTGCGCGCTGTCCTGCGCATCGTCGTGAGGCCGGGCTTCCTCACGACCGAGTACCTCGCCCTGCGTCTGCAACTGTGGGCACTCGCCCAGGCGGACGAGGAGTTCGCCCGGATCAACGCGATCGCCCAGCGCCGGTATCGAGAGCGGCTCGCCCGCCTCATCCAGCACGCCGCCCCCGGGGTGTCGCGTGCGGAGGCCCGCACGAGAGCAGCGGACATCGACATCATCCAGAACGGAATCTGGCTGACGGCGCTCCTGCGCATCGACCGAGCCTCCCTGGCCCGGGCGGTGGCACGCTGCGAAGCGATCGCGTTCACGGGGGCCTAGGCCGGCAGCCGGTGCGGCGGACGCTAGGGGAAGTCTTGGACGATCGTATAAATCCCGGCTACGCTCCGCGCATGCAGAGTGTTGAGGTGTCCGCGGAGGATGTCGATCGCCTCTCCTCCGGCTACCACCCGCTACCCGAGCAGTCGCTGTCGCTGCGAGCCGAGGCCTATGTCGATCCCAAGTGGGCCGCGGTCGATCGACAGGCGATCTTCTCTCGGACATGGCAGTGGGTGTGCCATGTCGAGGCCCTCCATCAGCCGGGGAGTTACCTCGCGGTGTCCGTCGCCGGCCAGCCGATCGTCGTCGTCCGCGATCGGTCCGGCAACCTGCGCGCCTTCTACAACGTGTGCAAGCACCGCGCGCACGAGTTGGTCCGGGGCTCGGGCACGACTCATAACCTGGTATGTCCCTACCACGCGTGGACCTACGGTCTGGATGGCCAGCTCAAGGCATCGCGACGTGCGGACCGGCTGCCCGGCTTCGACCCGGGATCTATCTGCCTCGACCCAGTCCAGGTCGAGGAGTTCGGTGGTTTCGTGTACGTCAACCTCGACGCTTCGGCAGCCCCGCTCACCGAGCAGGCCGGAGACCTCGGCGCCGAGATCGCCGAGTGGGCCCCTGACGTCGACAGGCTCACGCTGGCGAAGCGCCTCACCTATCGGATCAAGAGCAATTGGAAGAACGTCATCGACAACTTCCTGGAGTGCTATCACTGCCACATCGCCCACCGGGAGTTCGTCGAGCTCGTGGACATGGACACTTACGAGGTGAGGACCCACGGCATCTGGTCGAGCCACTTCGCAGACGCCGGTCGTGGCGCCAACAGCGCCTACGACGTAGCCGATGCGTCGGTGAGGATCCATGCCGTGTGGTGGCTCTGGCCCAACACCTGCCTCTTGCGCTACCCGGGTCGCGGCAACTTCATGGTGCTTCAGGTCCTGCCCGATGGCCCTGACCACTGCACGGAGACCTGGGACTTCTACCTCGAGGACACGCACCTCACAGAGGCCGAAATCGAGAGT
>JAPOJD010000207.1 GCA_029978585.1 Actinomycetota bacterium | reverse complement strand
GCCGCCCGACCTCGTCGATCAGTGTCGCGCAGAGGGGTTCGGCCTGCTCGCCATCGATCCCCGTCATGCCGATCGCGCTGGGTCACTCCCTCTGCATCACACGGACCCCTTCGATCGCATGCTCGTCGCACAGGCGGAGCTCGACACGCTGATCCTCATCACGCGCGACCGCGCGCTCGCCTCCTATGGGGTTCAACTGCTCCACGCATGATTGCTCAGCGCATGATTGCTCAGCGCATGATTGCTCCATGCGTGATCGGACGGCGTACCCTCCAGGCATGACCGCCCTGCGCCTCTCCATCGTCACCGTCATTGCCGTCGCCCTCGGGTTCGTCGCGCCTCCACTCGCCAGCTCAGCGGCGGAGCCTGCGTACATCGCGGTGATCGCCGCGGGCCGCAACAGCTCCCGCCTGTCGCTCTATGCCGCGGGGAGTGAGGTCACCGTCACGCGCGTCTACCGCTCGCCGGCGAGCACGCCAGGACTGTCGTCGTTCGCTGCCGACACCGCAGCTGCGGGACCGGGTGCCGTGCAGCCCCTGCTTGATGGCCTCCGCGAACACTTAGGGGGAGAAGGTGTCGCCGTCGCGGATGTGCCCGTCGCCCTCCTGGCGACTGCGGGTATGCGCCGAGTGAAGTTGGACGACCCCGTTGCCGCCCGCGAGATCCTGGCGAGCACGCGCGCGCCCCTCGCAGCCTCGGGCTTCCCGCTCCATGCCAACCGGATCCTCCCCGACACGCAGGAGGGACTCCTGGCCTGGCTGGACGCCAATGCCAACGCGGGCACCCTCGACGCGCCCGGCAAGGACATCGGGATCGTCGAGGTCGGCGGCGCATCCGCGCAGGTTGCCTTCCGCTCACCTCGCACGTCCGGCCCCGGGGTCTCGACGGTCCGTGTCAACGGGCGTGACCTGCATGCCGTGGCCGTCTCGTACCTCGGCCTCGGCAACAACGAGTCCCGTGCTCTGATGCAGCGCAAGACCTCTGGTGGCGGCTCCTGCTTCCCGAACAATGCCTCGGGCATGGATCCCGTGGACTACCTGTCCACGTCGTCCATGCCCGTCAACTCGGCGCAGGCAAGCTATCGCGGATCCACCTGCGGACGCGCCTATGCCGACGTCATCAACGAGGTAGGTCGGACGTACCCACGGGAGGTCCGCCCACGCAACCTCCGGAACCTCGCGGGATTCACCGGCGCTCACTTCATCGGCCTGGGCACCCCGCGCTTCGTCTACTCCGACTTCGCGATCCCGACCGACGCGGACGACCGCCGGGCACTCCAGATCGCCCTGCGCACCACCTGCAAGGGCGACGATGCATGGCTCCGGGTGCAGGCGCTATTCCCCGCCGGATCGCAAAGTTTCGCCGAGACGCAGTGCTCGAGCGGGGCTTACCTCAACCAGCTCTTCTTCGGCCCCACCGGCATACGCCTCGATCCTTCGCGTTTCGACGCGCGGGCCATGCTGCCCGGTGGCGATCCGTCGTGGCCCGCGGGTTACGCCATCACCGCGCTGCATCCCTAGGCTCGTCGGATGACTCGCGTTGCTGTCGAGGTCGCTCCCGGCGTACACGTGATGACCTCGCGTCGCTACGCGACCACGTCGACCGCCGTGATCGCCGACGGTGCGGCGCTCGTCGTCGACCCGAGCTGGGACGCGGACGAGCTGGCGGGTGTCGGCGAATTCCTTTCGGCCGCAGGCGCGCGCTGCGCCGCCGGACTCGCGACGCACCTGCACTACGACCACGTGCTCTGGCATCCGGATCTCGGCGAGGTGCCACGCTGGGCCAGCGCCTGGGCCGCCACGCAGTGGCAGTCCGAACGGGCGTCGCTGGTCCAGCCCCTCATCGGCGACATCCCGGACGATCTCGTCGCCCTCGCCGGGCGCGTGACAGCGCTACCGGCGGAGGGCCTGCCCTGGGGTGGCCGCGACGTCGCCCTGCACGCGCACGACGCCCACGCGCGCGGTCACCTCGCCGTCGAGATCGTCGACGAGGGGGTGCTGCTCGCCGGAGACATGCTCAGCGACATCGAACTGCCCTATCCCGACGCGGACGAGCCCGATCTCTCGAGCTATCTTGCCGGGCTCGATCGCCTCGCGGAGGTGGTCCGCCGTTGCCGCGCGCTGGTGCCCGGGCATGGGACCCCGACGTACACGCCGATGCAGCGCCTCGATGCCGACCGCCGCTACCTCGACGACGTGCTCGCCGGGCGACCCGTCGATGACGCTCGGCTGGCGGATCCGGAGATGCAGCGCATCCATGCGCGGACGATGGAGCAGGCCCGGGCGACTCGCTGAACCTTGGCTTCACCTAGGGAATCCCCCACCAACGGGGCGGGCCGTCGGACCTGTAAGTGACAATGACCCCCGTGACTCGGGATGCGGATGAGGAGAGGGCGGCGGCTGATCGCACGCGCCTCATCGGCTGGGTGCTCGTCGGCGTGCAGGCGCTGCTCCTCGTCCTCTTCGTCCTGCTGCCCAAGCGGCGCAGCCTCTTCGCCCCGCCCGACTTTCTCGACGTACTCGGCATCATCCTCATGATCGCCGGACTCGCCGTCGTCATCGTGTCGATCGTGAGTCTCGGTGCCGCGCTGACGCCCACGCCGGTGCCGCAAGAGAGCGCAGCCCTGCGGACCAACGGCATCTACGCCCTCGTGCGCCATCCCGTCTACTCCGGGATCCTCGTTGCCGCGCTCGGCTTCACCCTCGCGGTGGGATCGATCTGGCAGGTCGCGCTGTGGCTCGCCCTGGCGGCTTTCTTCTACGCCAAGGCCTTCTGGGAGGACCGCCTCCTCGCTGACAAGCACGGGGTGGCCTGGTTCGACTACGCCGACCACGTGAGCAGCTTCATCCCCCGCTTCTGGGGTTCGCGCTAGCCGGAGCCGTACGATTCCGGGGTGGGCCTCCTGGATCGCTTCGAAGACCGCCTCGCCCGCATCGTCAACGGCGCCTTCGCCAAGGCCTTCAAGTCCGAGGTCCAGCCGGTCGAGCTCGCCGCCGCCCTGCAAAAGGAAATGGACGATCGGGCCGCCATCGTCGCTCGGG
>JAPOJD010000168.1 GCA_029978585.1 Actinomycetota bacterium | reverse complement strand
GCGAGGAGCTTCCGCCACTGGACTCGCTGCGCGGGCCGGACGTGCCGCTCGCTGAGCTCGCCGACCTCCCAGGGACGCTCACCATGCTCGAGGACGTCGGGCTGCTCTGAGCCGGACAACGCCCATGACCTACACCGTCCCCGCGGCCCGCGAACGCGTCTCGCAGCCCAAGCGCTTCCTCGGCTCACCACCGCGGCTCCTGTTTGTCGCGGGGGCGGTCACGGCGACGGTGTCGCTCATCCCGCTCGCCTACCTCGTCGTGCGTGTCGCTGAGGCGGGGCTCGCGCGCATCATTGACGTGCTGCTCCGGCCCCGCACCCTCGAGACCGTCGCCACGAGCGTCTCGCTCGTCGTCGTCGTGGTATCCGCCTGCCTGGTTATCGGCATCCCGACCGCGTGGATGCTGGCGCGCTCGACGGTCCCGCTGCGCGCGATGTGGGTCGTCCTTGTCGCGCTCCCACTCGCCATCCCGTCGTACGTGGCCGCCTACGCGTGGCTCGCCCAGTTCCCCTCGATGAGCGGCTTCTGGGCCGCCGCGCTCATCCTCACTCTGGTGTCGACGCCGTACGTCGTCCTGCCCGTGACGGCGTCCTTCCGGTCCAGCGACCCGGCGCTGGAGGAGGTCGCGCGCTCCCTCGGCCGCGGACCCCTGCGCGCCTTCCTCACCACGACACTGCCCCAGGCGTGGCCCGCTGCGGCTGGGGGCGCGCTCCTCGTCGCGCTCTACGTGCTCTCGGACTTCGGCGCCGTCGCGCTGCTGCGCGTCGATGCGTTCACGCGAGTCATCTACGCGTCCTATCGGGCTAGCTTCGACCGCGTGTCCGCGGCCGTCCTCGCCCTCGTCCTGGTGGGCCTGGCCGCTCTCCTCGTCCTGGCCGAGCGGCGCATCCGCGGGCGGACCCGGCGCTGGCGCGTCGCCACCGGCACCCAGCGCACTGCGGCGCCGGTACGGCTGTCGCCGTTGCAGACCGTGGGCGCCCTCGCCTGGCTCACGGCCCTCACCGCGCTCGCCCTCGGCGTCCCGCTCGTCTCGCTCATCCTCCGGATGCTCGAGGGTTCGCGCAGCCCGCTGTCGTGGACCGAACTCGCCTCCGCGGCACTGACCTCCATCGGGGTCGCGACCGCCGGCGCCGTCCTCGCGGTGCTGCTCGCCCTGCCCGTGGGCATCCTCGCCGCGCGGTACCGCACCCGCGGTGTGCGGACCATCGAGACGGCGTCGTACTCCGGCCACGCGCTCCCGGCCGTCGTCATCGGCCTGTCGCTGGTGTTCCTCACGCTCTCGGTGTTCCCCGCCGCCTACCAGACGGTCTTCGTCCTCGCCTTCGCATACGCGGTCCTCTTCCTGCCGAAGGCGATCGGGGCAACGCGCAGTGCGACCGCTTCCGTCTCGCCCGTACTCGAGCAGACCGCTCGCACCCTCGGCCGCGGGCCGCTGCGCGCCTGGTCGAGCACCACGCTTCGCCTCACGCTGCCCGGAATCGCCGCCGGGGGCCTCCTCGTGCTCCTCACCGCGATGAAGGAGTTACCCGCAACGCTGATGCTGAGGCCGACCGGCCTCGACACCCTCGCCACCGAGTTGTGGAGCCGCACCGAGATCGCGGCCTACGGTGCCGCCGCTCCCTACGCGATCGCGCTCGTCGTTCTCGCTGCCGTGCCCGCCTGGCTGCTGAGCCGAACCATGCTCGCGTCTTCGGATGCGTGATGGTCGCCAGGACGAGCGCTGCGTGATTCGGTCCCGGATACGGTGGGGTGATGCAGGTAGAGGTGAGGGGTCTGGATGCCGGCTACGGACCGGTCCCCGTGCTCACGGGGCTCGACCTCACCATTCCGTCCGGCGCGCTCGCCGCGGTCCTGGGCCAGAGTGGATCCGGCAAGACCACCCTGCTGCGCGCCCTCGCCGGATTCCTGCGCCCGACTGCGGGCACCATCCACTTCGGCGAGCGACTTGTCGTCGGGCCCGGCACCTTCGTCCCGCCGGAGAAGCGCAAGGTGGGAATCGTCCCCCAAGAGGGCGCGCTCTTCCCCCACCTCGACGTGACGGACAACGTGGCCTTCGGCCTGCCGCGGGGATCGCAGGCCCGCGTCGACGAGGTCCTCGACCTCGTGGGGATGCGGGACTTCGCCCATGCCCGCCCGCACGATCTGTCGGGAGGCCAGCAGCAGCGCATCGCACTGGCGCGCGCGCTCGCACCTGAGCCCGACGTCGTCCTCCTCGACGAACCCTTCACCGCCCTGGACGCAAATCTGCGCCAGCGGCTGCGCGCGGAGGTGCGAGACGTCCTCAGAGAGGTGGGCACGACGGCGATCCTGGTCACGCACGACCAGGAGGAGGCCCTGTCGACGGCAGACCTGGTGGCGGTGATGCGCGATGGCCGACTCGTTCAGGTGGGCACTCCCCTGGAGGTGTACGACGCGCCGGCCGATCTCGGCGTCGCACGATTCGTCGGCGAGGCGGTGGAATTGCCGGCGCGAGCGGTCGGCGGGGACCTCGTGGCCTGCCCCCTGGGCGACGTCCCAGTGCGCGGCGCGGTCCAGGGGGAGGCCGTGGTCATCCTGCGCCCCGAGCAGCTCGTGCTTTCCTGCCCCGTGGCGGTGACCGACGCGCAGGACACCCCGCAGCCCGGCCGCGGCGTGGTCCGGGAGGCGTCGTACCACGGCCATGACTCCCTGGTCCGTGTCGAGCTCGCGGATGGGTCGGTGGTGCCCGTGCGAGTCCCGGGAGGAACGCCGCCACCGCTGCCCGGGGACGAGGTCGTCGTCGGGGTCACCGGCTCCGGCCGCGTCTACCCGGTCTGAGCAGGTCACGATTCGGACGCGCCGCCGTCCGCTCCCCTTAACCGGACCGTGTCCCCCGGCTAAGGTGTAGCGAATGTCCGCCTCGCCGGTGCCTCCGACCACCGCCATTCGCCTCGTCGACCTGCGCAAGTCGTTCGGCGACGTCGTGGCGGTCGACGGGGTGAGCCTGGAGGTCTCCGACGGGGAGTTCCTGACCCTCCTCGGCCCTTCGGGATCGGGCAAGACCACGGTCCTGCGCATGATCGCCGGCTTCGAGCAGCCGACCTCGGGGACGATCGAACTCGCGGGAGTGGATGTCACCCGCGTGCCGCCGTACAACCGGGACGTCAACACCGTCTTCCAGGACTACGCCCTCTTCCCGCACATGGACGTCCTGGCCAACGTCGAGTACGGCCTGAAGGTGAAGAAGGTGCCCAAGGCCGAACGCCGGTCCCGTGCCGAGGAGGCCCTGGCCACCGTGCGCCTCGAGGGGTACGGCGCACGCAAGCCCAGCCAGCTCTCCGGAGGGCAGCGTCAGCGCGTCGCCCTGGCTCGCGCGCTCGTCAACAAGCCGCGCGTCCTGCTCCTGGACGAGCCGCTGGGGGCCCTCGACCTGAAGCTTCGCGAGCAGATGCAGGTCGAGCTCAAGGAGATCCAGCGGGCGGTGGGCATCACCTTCGTCTTCGTCACCCACGATCAGGAGGAGGCGCTCACCATGTCCGACCGCATCGCGGTCTTCGAGGTGGGTCGCATCGCGCAGGTCGGGACTCCGACGGAGATCTACGAGCATCCTGCGACGCCGTTCGTCGCGGGCTTCGTCGGCGTGTCCAACCTGCTGGCCGAGGGTGTTGCCGCGGCAGTTCTCGGCCGCGAGGGCATCTGGTCGGTGCGGCCGGAGAAGATCCGCGTCATGCTCGGCTCACCGGCGCCGGAGGCTTCAGAACGCGCCGCTGCCGGCGTCATCCGCGAGGTCGTGTACGCCGGAATGTCGACGCGCTTCATCGTCGACCTCGATGCAGGCGCCACGCTCATTGCCGTGCAGCAGAACACGCACGCCACCTCCGAGGAGCTCAACTCCATGCGAGGACAGCGCGTGACATTGATGTGGAACACCGAGCACGAGGTCCCCGTGGGCTCGTGATCGGCGTTCACAGGACCGCGACCAACCGGGGTGGTCCACCTGAGAGAAGGAGGAGCAGGTGCACACAGCGCGTCTGCTGAAGATGCTGGCCGTCGGCGGTGCCGCGGCCCTGGTGCTCGCTGCCTG
>JAPOJD010000145.1 GCA_029978585.1 Actinomycetota bacterium | reverse complement strand
GGCATTGCCGACCTGCGCGCGGTCGAGCCAGGTCGCGATTTCCTGGGGGTCAAGGCTGTGGATGCCTCCGGTCAGGCCGTACTCAGGCGCGTTCTGGAGCGCGATGGCGTGATCGAGGTCGTCGGCGCGTATGACGCCAAGCACGGGACCGAAGCACTCGGTCAGGTGGAACCACGATCCGGGCGCGACATCCCACCGCACCCCTGGCGACCACAGCCGCCCCGAGTCATCCCGTTGCTCGGGCGTCACCAGCCAGCTCTCGCCGGGCTCCAGCGTCGTGAGCGCCCGCTCGAGGTTGCCGGTGGGCCGGGAGATGAGAGGCCCCACGATGGCGGCCGGGTCCTCGGGCCAGCCGACGCGCAGGCTGCGCACGGCATCGGCGAGGCGGCGCCGGAACGACGGATCGTCGTACACGCTCGCCTCGACGACGGCGAGGGATGCGGCCGAGCACTTCTGGCCGGCGTGCCCGAACGCCGACTTCACCAGGTCCTTGATCGCCTGGTCGATATCGGCCGCAGCCGTGACGATGAGCGCGTTCTTGCCCGACGTCTCTGCGCGCAACCGCATCTCCGGCTTCCAGGTGAGGAAGAGGTCGGCGGTGGCGAGACTGCCGGTGAGGATGACCTCGTCGACTCCCGCATGGGTCACCAGCCCCTGACCCACCTCATCGTCGGGGGTGCAGGCAAGTTGGACCAGGTCGGTAGGGACGCCGGCCTCGTGCAGGTGAGCGACCAGTGCCGCGGCCACCGCGCGTGCCTCGGGTGCCGGCTTGAGGATCACCGCCGAACCTGCGGCGATGGAGTGCACAAGCCCGCAGGCGGGGATCGCGTAGGGGAAGTTCCAGGGACCCGCTACGAGCACGACTCGGTGCGGCTGCCAGTCGAGTCGCTCGGCGATGCGTTGGTGCTCGAGGGTGAGATGGCCTGCGTATGTCGTGAAGTCGATCGCCTCGCTCACCTCGGGGTCACCCTCGCGCAGCGTCTTGCCGGTGGTGCTGGCCAGCGTGGCCAAGGTGTCGCCCCGGCGGCGCTCCATGACCTCCGCGACGCGCGCGAGGGTGGCGCGACGCTCCGACCACGAGGTGGTCACCCACATCTCCTGGGCGACGCGGGCTCGCGCCACGATTCCGTCGACCGCGTCCGCTGTCGTCACCAGTTCCGGTTCGGCCTGCGGGGGATGGGCGAGGATGCTGTCCGCCCAGGCGCGGTTGCCCTTCGTGGTGAAGTCGGTATCGGAGACATTCCGGAAGGAGCCGTCGGCGGGGAACGTCGGCGACTCGGTGCGCCGGTCCTGGGTGCGGTGGCTCGTCGTCTCCACCTCGTGACGACGCGCGAGGGATTCGCGGAAGCGCGCCTTCTCCCGCTGCCACGCGGGTGAACCGGGCGTGAGGTCGAACAGCGCGCGCAGGAAGTTCTCCGGGCCGGAGTTCTCGTCGAGTCGCCGAGACAGGTAGGCGATGGACGCCTCGCGGTCGGCCTTCTCGACCACGGGCGCGTAGAGAAGGAGCGATCCGGCGGCGTCGCGAACGGCCCGGGCCTGGGCGGGTGCCATTCCCTCGAGCATCTCGATCTCGATCATCGACGGGTCCGGCAGCGATTCACGCAGGGTGAGTGCCCACGCCACGTCGAACAGGTTGTGCGAGGCGACGCCGAGCCAGAGGGCACCCGGCTGCGCACGTGTCACGGCGGTCTCGAGCATCGCCTTGTAGGACGCATCCACGTCGGCCTTCGAGTAGTACGGCGCCTGCGGCCAGTCGTGCAGCTCGGCCTCGACCTGCTCCATGGCGAGGTTGGCGCCCTTGACGAGGCGAATCTTGATCGGGGCACCCCCGGAGGCGTGGCGGGCGTTGGCCCAGTCGATGAGACGGGCGAGGGCCTCGTGGGAGGCGGGGATGGAGGCCTGCAGCACGATCCCGGCTCGCATCTGGTGGAACTCGGGCTGGTCAAGCACGCGGGTGAATGCCTCCACCGAGAGGTCGAGGTCGCGGTGCTCCTCCATATCGAGGTTGACGAACGTGCCGCTGTCGCGCGCGACCCGGTACAGAGCCGAGAGACGGTCGGTGATGCGGGCCAACGAGTCATCCCAGGCGAGGACGTCGAGATTGGCGCACAGAGCGGAGATCTTGATGGAGACGTAGTCCACATCCGGTCGGCGTACACGCGAAGCAACCAGCGCGAAGCGGGCGTCGGCCTCGTCGTCGCCGAGAATGGCCTCGCCGAGGACGTTGACGTTGAGGGCGAAGCCATCACGGTGCCTCTTCGCGAGGTACTTCCCGAGCGGAGCGTCCTCGCCGGGGAGAATGACGCCATCAGTCTCGCGGTTGATGCGCCAGTCCACGGCGCGCTCGGCCAGGCGCGGCGCGTACGGCGCGATGTGGCCGATCATGCGCAGCCCCATCCCGTCGATGAGCCCGAGCGATCGAGGCACGCCGCCACGCACGAGGTCGCTCAGGCGACGTGCCGCCCGCCGGCGGTCGCGGATGCGCAGAACCTGGTCGGTGAGATCGAGCAGGAGATCGCGCCCGGCATCGTCGGCCAGCAGGCGTCCGAGCGCCCGGGACCGTCGACGCTCGCGCCGCGTGGTTCCGGCCAGGGCGGAGGCGAGGAGGAGTTCTGCGCGCTGTTCCGCGGCCGGGGCGAGGGTGGACGGGTCGAGGCGGTCGGGCGCGATCGTCATGACTCCAGGGAACCCCATCAGTGGCGGTCCGTCTTGTGCCACAGTGACCCCGTGAGTGTCGAATCGATACCAAAGGCGAGGTCGCTGGCGTCGTTCACCGATCTCGTGGAGGGCCTGCCGCAGGTGATGGCGGCGGCCAAGGATGTCGACGGGCGCTACCTCTACGTCAACCGCGGCTTCGCCGACCGGGTGGGGCGCCGGGCTCGCGATCTCCTCGGCAGGTCCGTAAGCGACCTGTTCGCGCCGGAGCTCGCCGCGTCGTACGCCGCCCAGGATGCAGAGCTGCTCCGCACTGGTACACCGCTGCAGGGGCACCTCGAACTCATCGTGCGCGCGGACGGACGGCTGGGGTGGTATCTCACGTCGAAGACCCGGCTGCTGTCGGACGATGGTGCCGTCATGGGTGTCGCCGTGATGTCGGTGGACCTGCAGTCGCAGATGGACAGTGCCCACTCGGGCCTCGCGCAGGCACTGGAGGCGGTGCGGGAGAGCATCGACTATCCGTGGCGCATCGGGGAGATCGCCGATCTCGCGGGCCTCTCGGCCACCCAATTGGAGCGACTGTGCCGTCGTACGCTCGGAATGTCCCCGAGAGGTGTCCTCCAGCGCCTGCGCATCGAGAACGCAGTACGCCTGCTGTCGACCACGGACCTGACGGCGGGCGAAGTGGCGGCGGCGTGCGGGTTCTACGACCAGAGCTCCTTCACGAGGCAATTCAGGGCCGTCCTCGGGCTGACCCCGGGCGCCTACCGGCGGTCGGGGGCTCGGTGAATCCCGGGGTTGGCAGCAGGGCGGGTGATATGTAATATTGCACTGAGCCCATCAGTGGGCCCTGACCCGGGAGACCTCATGACCACCAAGCCCTGGCGCGGCATCCTCACCGCGACCGCCCTGCCCTTCGACGCCGACGGTGCCGTGGACTTCGGCCGCTACGCCGAGCACGTCACCTGGCTGATCCGCAACGGCAGCGATGGTGTGGTGTGCAACGGCTCCCTCGGCGAGTACCAGACGCTCACGCAGGAAGAGCGCGCGCAGGTCGTCGAGACCGCGGTGTCCGCAGCCAAGGCCGCCGGCGGTGTCGTCGTCCCCGGGGTCGCGGCGTACGGCGCCCAGGAATCGCGCCGCTGGACCGAGCAGGCGGGCGAGGCCGGTGCCGTCGCCGTCATGCTGCTTCCTCCCAATGCCTACCGCGCCGATGAGCGCATCGTCATCGAGCACTACCGCGAGGTCGCCAAGGCCGGCCTTCCGATCGTCGCTTACAACAACCCCTACGACACCAAGGTAGACCTGACGCCGTCGCTCCTCGGCAAGCTGTACGGCGAGGGCCTCATCGTCGCGGTGAAGGAGTTCAGCGGGGATGCACGCCGCGCCTACGAGATTGCCGAGGAGGCCCCGGGTCTCGACCTCATCATCGGCTCAGATGACGTCGTGCTCGAGCTCGCCATCGGCGGCGCGGTCGGCTGGATCGCGGGCTACACCAACGCCCTTCCGGTCTCCTGCCGTGAACTGTACGACGCGGCCATGTCGCACGACCTGTCCAAGGCCCTCCCGCTCTACAAGACGCTGCACCCCCTGCTGCGCTGGGACGCCAAGACCGAGTTCGTGCAGGCCATCAAGCTGTCGATGGACATGGCCGGTCGATACGGCGGCCCCTGCCGCCCGCCGCGCCTGCCGCTGACCCCCGAGCAGGAGGCCGCGGTGCGCAAGGCGACGGAGGCAGCGCTCGCCGCCGGCTGCCGCTGAGCCATGCGCGCCAAGCGCACCTTCGATGCCGTCGACTCCCACACTGAGGGGATGCCGGCGCGCGTGATTGTCGGAGGCGTCGGAGAAGTCCCCGGCGCCACGATGATGGATAAGCGACTGCATTTCATCGAGCACCAGGACGACGTACGCCGCCTGCTCATGTTCGAGCCTCGCGGGCACAGCGCCATGAGCGGTGCAATCCTGCAGCCGCCGACGCGCGACGATGCCGACTGGGGCGTGATCTACATCGAGGTGAGCGGCTGCCTGCCCATGTGCGGGCACGGCACCATCGGAGTCGCCACGGTGCTGGTCGAGACCGGCCGCGTCGAGGTCACTGAGCCCGTCACGACCATCCGGCTCGACACCCCGGCCGGGCTCGTCGTGGCCGAGGTGGCCGTCGAGGACGGCGTCGCCCGCTCGGTGACCATCCGCAACGTTCCCTCCTTCTCCTACGGCCTGGACCTTTCGGTGGACGTGCCGGGGATCGGTCGGGTGCCGTACGACATGGCTTTCGGCGGCAACTTCTACGCGATGGTCGACGCCGAGGCCCTAGGTGTTGAGTTCACTCGTGACAACGGCGACGAAATCTTGCGACGCGGCATGCAGCTCATGGCGGCCATCAACGACGCGGACGTGCCCGTGCACCCCGCGGATTCAGCCATCCGAGGCTGCAAGCACGTGCAGGT
>JAPOJD010000156.1 GCA_029978585.1 Actinomycetota bacterium | reverse complement strand
GGTAACGCCATGTCCCAGTGCCCCCAGGCGCCTCCGTCCAGGAGCCCTGGCCGCCCCCCAGCCGCGATTCCGCGCCAGAAAACGCGGCTGGTCGGCGGCCGGGTGAGGGGGCACCGGGTGGAGGGGGGGCACAGGGCGGTGGGGACCGGTCAGCATTCCGGGGTGCCCGCCGTTCGCGCACGGCTGGGGCGGTGGGTGGGGGATGCCACCATGGAGGAGTGACAGAGCCCCAGCCTGGCCCGCCGCTCATCATCACCCCGCACGGCGAGACGGTGAGCGTCGAGAACGGCGTTCCCGCGGAATCATCCTCCGAGGCGGCCGTGACGGCCTTCGTGCAGCAGCCGGCGAAGGTCATGCGCGTCGCCGCCATGATCCGCCAGTTGCTGGAGGAGGTCAGGGCCTCCCCGCTGGACGAGGCGGCGCGGGCCAGGTTGCGCGAGATCCACGCGCGCTCGCTCGCCGAACTCGAGGACGGGCTCTCCCCGGATCTCGTGAGCGAGTTGGAGCGCCTGTCCCTCCCCTTCACCGAGAACGAAGTCCCGAGCGAGGCGGAGTTGAGGATCGCCCAGGCCCAGCTTGTCGGCTGGCTCGAGGGGCTATTCCACGGAATCCAGACCGCACTGTTCGCGCAGCAGATGGCGGCGCGCGCCCAGTTCGAGGAGATGCGCCGCCGTGCCGCCACCCCTCCCGGCATCCTGCCGCCGGGGGTTGCCGGCGCCGCGCCCGAAGGGACGGAGCGGGGATCGCATGGGCTTTACCTCTAGCCTGGTGTGATGATCGACCCCCGCATCCTGCGCGAATCCCCGGACATGTTGCGCGAGTCGCAGCGCCGTCGGGGAGAGGATGTTGCGCTCATCGACCGTCTCGTCGACCTCGATGCTGCGCGCCGAGCGCGCCAGGCGGAGTACGACGCCATTCGGGGCGAGCAGAAGCAGCTATCGAAGCGCATCGGTCCGCTCCAGGGGGCGGCGAAGAAGGACCCGGGCGATGCGGCAGTGCGCGCTGAACTCGATGCCCTCATGGCCGAGGCCGCGGCCCTGGCCGAGCGTGTCAAGGCCGCGGACACCGCGGCATCGTCTGCGGCTGCCGAGGCGGAGGCAGCCTGGCTGGACGTCTCCAACATCGTGGATATGCGATCCCCGGTCGGGGGCGAGGCGGACTTCGCGGTCCTCGAGGTGCAGGGGACCCCCCGTGACTTCGCCCAGGAAGGCTTCGAGGCGCGTGATCACCTGGAGCTCGGCGAACTCCTGGGCGCGATCGATGTCGAGCGCGGAGCCAAGGTCTCGGGCTCACGCTTCTACTACCTCACCGGCGTCGGCGCGCTGCTCGAACTCGCCCTGCTCAACCTGGCTATCACCCAGGCGACCCGGAACGGCTTCATCCCGGTGATCCCGCCGGTCCTCGTGTCGCCGCGCGCGATGGAGGGCACGGGCTTCCTCGGCCAGGCCGCTGAGAACGTCTACCGGGTCGAGCTCGACGACATGTACCTCGTCGGCACCGCCGAGGTTCCCCTCGCCGGCATGCACGCGGACGAGATCATCCCCGCGAGCTCCCTGCCGATCCGCTATGCGGGCTGGTCCTCGTGCTTCCGGCGCGAGGCCGGCTCCTACGGCAAGGACACCCGGGGCATCATCCGGGTCCATCAGTTCGACAAGGTGGAGATGTTCGTCTTCTGCCGGCCCGAGGATGCCGAGGCCGAACACGAGCGGATCCTCGGGTGGGAGCGAGAGTTCATCGACCAGCTCGACATCCCGTATCGCGTGATCGACGTGGCCACCGGCGACCTGGGGTCGAGCGCCGCGCGGAAGTTCGACATCGAGGCATGGATCCCCACTCAGGGGACCTACCGCGAGGTCACCTCCACCTCCAACACCACGGAGTTCCAGGCACGTCGGCTCGGCATTCGCATGCGCGAAGGAGACGACGTACGCCCTCTCGCCACGCTCAACGGAACCCTCTGCGCCATGCCGCGCATGATCGTGGCCATCCTGGAGAACCACCAGCGGGCCGACGGATCGGTGACGGTCCCACCGGCACTGCGTCCCTACCTCGGCCGCGAGGTGCTCGAGCCGCTCGTCCGATGAGCGTCCGGGCGGTTGCATCGCTAAAGAGCTGCGTGGCCGGATGCATCGCTGCCGCGGTCCTCGCGTCCTGCGCGCCTTCCGCGTCCACCGAGGAGTTGACGCCATCGGCGTCACCGGATTCGCCCACGGGCTCCTCTGCAGCGCCCTCCCCCAGCGCCTCGGCCACGCCGACGAAGTCCACTCCGCCCCCTCCGGTGCGCCCCGGCCGTACTCGCGGAGCGGTCGTCATCGTCCAGCGCGGCGAGGATGCCTCGCTCGTGGCCGGCGGCGACCCGATTCGACTCACGATCGCCCGCACCCAGAACGAGGCTGCCTGGCTCGCCTCACTGCCGCAGGGCTTCACCGGAACGATGACCACGGAGGAGGCCCTTCTGGCCCTCGGCTGGCGCCCGTCCGATGACGGGACCACCGCGCCTCTGCCGCCCCCGCGGCCGAACGGCCTCCTCGCCTTCGCCGGAGGCGATCTGGCCTTCACTCTCTCGGCCGCGAATGTCCGCGCCGACGGAACCCTCGTCCTCGATATCAAGCCCCTCGCGGTCCCCGCACCGGAGGGACTGTCGACGGTCGAGTCGTTCGGCCCGGTCTCCTTGACCCTGGACGGCGTACCGGTGGCCCTCGTCGAGGAGGTCCCTGTGGTCGGCGACATCACCGCGCGCATCCTGGTGCTGGGGCGGCGCACCGACGAGGCCGTCGTTCAGTTGGTTGACGGCGCAGGGGACATCCTTGCCTCGGTGTTCGTCGCCGGCGACCTCGGATCGACGTACGGGCTCGATGCAGCGGAGACCGAGACAGCCAGGGTGTCGGGGGCGAGAGTGGACTTCATCCCGCCCGATCAGGGCAAGCCCGGCTCGGCGACCATCGTGGCCGAGGCCACGGTGGATGGCGCTTCCGTGCCGGTTCGGGTCGTCATCGCCCGCTGGTCGCCGCCCCGGTGAGCCAGCCGCCGAAGGAACCTGAGTGATGCGGGCCTTCGACCAGAAAGTGCCCTACGCTCGCGGCCGTGGAACTCAGCCGGATCGATCGTGCGGCTCCCGCCTCCGTACTCCGCACAGCGTGGTGGGCCTGGTGGGCGGTCGTCGTCTCCTGCTGCATCGGCGCGGTGCGACTGTCGTCCTACGTCCTCTCCAACTACTTCCAAGGTGACGGCGACGATGCGCCGGTCGGCGTGTGGGCCGCTATCTTCGACCTCGGCCACATCGCCGTGGGGGCCTCAACGGCCGTTGCCCTGGTCTTCGTCATCATCCTGGCGGCTCGAACTCGCACTTCCACTGCTGTCGCGGTGGCGATCATCGGTCTGAGCGTCCTATTCACCCTGTTCATCTTCATCGTCGACTACATGGCGTGGATGGTGCCGGCGAAGGGGCTCTTCGCATTTACGCCGCGGATGCTCACGCTCGACTACGCCTACCTGGGACTCACGCTCGTGATCCTCGCGGCCGGCAACTTCGTCTCGGGTTACCTCGGCTCGATGCTCAACGCAGTCGCACTCATTGTTACTGGAGTCTTCCTCGCGGTCGCGGCTCGGCGGTGGCGCGCCATCGAGAGGATCGCCGAGGGCTGACGTGCCGTGACAACACGGTCTTTGTCACCCCATTCCCGGGTTTGCCACCCCATTCCGCGGCGGAAACGCGGAATGGGGTGACGAAAACCGGGGGTGGGCCTCAGACCTGGGGGATCTTGGCCAGGGCCGGAGCGAAGCGCTCGTCGGAGAGCTCCTCGTCCACCATGCTCCCGGCCAGGAAGTGCTCGTACGCCGCCAGGTCGAAGTGGCCGTGTCCGCACAGGGCGGTGAGGATCACCGTCTCCTCGCCGGTCTGCTTGGCCTGCTCCGCCAGGCGGATGGCCTGGGCGATGGCGTGCGTGGGCTCGGGCGCGGGCACGATGCCCTCGCTGCGCGCGAACTTCACGGCTCCCGCGAAGCACTCCGTCTGCGGGATCGCGACGGCGTCCATGAGGCCGAGTTCGTAGACGTGCGAGATGAGCGGGGCCATTCCGTGGTAGCGCAGGCCTCCGGCGTGGATGGGGTCTGGGATGAACTGATGTCCCAGGGTGTGCATCTTCATCAGCGGCGTCATCCCGGCGGTGTCGCCGAAGTCATAGGCGTACACGCCGCGAGTGAGCGACGGGCAGGAAGCCGGCTCGACGGCGGTGATCTTCGGGTTGATCTTGCCGGCGAGCTTCTCCCGCAGGAACGGGAAGGACAGGCCGGCGAAGTTCGACCCGCCACCGGTGCAGCCCACGATGTGGGTGGGGGAGTCGCCCGCCATCTGCAGCTGGAGCAGCGCCTCCTCGCCGATGATCGTCTGGTGGAGCAGGACGTGGTTCAGCACTGACCCGAGGGCATAGCGGGTGTCGGGATTCGTCGCCGCGACCTCGACCGCCTCGGAGATGGCGATGCCCAGCGAACCGGACCAGTTGTTGGGGTCCTTGGCGAGCTCCCGGCCGATCGCGGTGACGTCGGAGGGCGAGCGGTGGATGGTCGCGCCGAACGTCTCGATCATGAGACGGCGATAGGGCTTCGCGTCGTACGACGCCCCCACCTGCCAGACCTCGCACTCGAGGTC
>JAPOJD010000091.1 GCA_029978585.1 Actinomycetota bacterium | reverse complement strand
CGAGCCGAAGGCGTGGATCGCGAACATCGCGAGGGAGCCCTGCACGCTCACCAGCGAGCGGATGCCGGAGTCGCCTGCCTCCAGTTCCGTGCAGGCAAGGCCGTACGCCACCGCCGAGGTCCCGGCGCATCCGTAGCCCTCGAGGTGCATGCCGAGCAGACCGAGCTCCCCCATCTCTCGCGCCAACTCTCGGGCCGGGAGTGTTCCGGTGTCGAACCACTCCGCGACGTTCGGCTTGATCCGCGCGTCGACGTACGAGCGGACGACGTCGCGGATCGCCCGCTCCTCCTCATCGAGGAGGCTGTCGAAGGCGATGAGATCGAGCGGTGCGACAGGTGAACCTGACATCGGACTCCTCTACCTCTCCCGTGAAGACCCGGCCCTTGACTCCCGGTCCCGGACCAACTACTCGACGATAGCGCCACGCCGAACGAACCGCGATCGCTCAGGCATCGATCCGACCGCGGTCCAAGGCCGCCCCGCCGGCCACGATGAAGTCGCGTCGGGGCGCGACCTCGCTGCCCATGAGCAGGTCGAACACCCGCGAGGCGGCCTCGGCGTCAGGGACCGAGATCCGCCGGAGCTGGCGGGTCCCGAATCCCATCGTCGTCTCGCGCAGCTGGGAGGCGTCCATCTCGCCGAGGCCCTTGTAGCGCTGGACCGGGTCCTTCCAGCGGCGCCCCTTCTTCTCCAGGTCCTTCAGCATCGTCTTCATCTCCGCGTCGGAGTACGTGTAGCGAACCTCGCCGGGCTTGCCCCCACTGCCCAGGACGTCGATGCGGTGCAGCGGCGGCATCGCCGCAAATACCCGGCCCTCCTCCAGCAGCGGAGCCAGGTAGCGGTGCATGAGCGTGAGCAGAAGGCATCGGATGTGCGCACCATCCACGTCGGCGTCCGACATGAGGATGACCTTGCCGTAGCGCACCTGCTCGAGGTCGAATGTCCGTCCCGAACCGGCTCCGATGACCTGAATGATGGCCGCGCACTCGGCGTTCTTCAGCATGTCGGCCAGCGACGCCTTCTGGACATTGAGGATCTTGCCGCGGATGGGCAGCAGCGCCTGGAACTCCGCGTCGCGCGCCATCTTGGCTGTCCCGAGGGCACTGTCGCCCTCCACGATGAACAGCTCGTTGCGATCGATGTCCTCGCTGCGGCAGTCGACGAGCTTCGCGGGCAGCGCCGAGGACTCCAGCGCCGTCTTGCGACGCTGGGTGTCGCGGTGGGCGCGGGCCGAAACCCGCGCACGCATCGCCCCGGCGACCTTCTCCAGGAGGGCCTTGCTGGAGGCCTTCTCCCCCCGTGGCGGGCTCTCGATCCATCGCGCGAGTTCGCGCGTGACCACCTGGGAGACGATTCGGGAGGCGGCCGGGGTCCCCAGGATCTCCTTCGTCTGCCCCTCGAACTGCGGCTCGGGCACGCGCACGGCGACGACGCCAACCAGGCCCTCGAGCGCATCCTCCTTGGTGATGGCCTCATCGGATGCCCGGAGCACGCGCGCCGACTTCGCCTGCTCATTGAGTACCTTCACCAACGCCCGTTCGAAGCCGACGACGTGCGTGCCGCCCTTGGCCGTCGAGATGACGTTGACGAACGAGCGGACGTCGGTGTCATAGCTAGCCATCCACCGTAGGGCGATGTCGACCGTGAGCTCACGCTCGACCTCCTGCGTCGACATGTGCCCCTTGTCGTCGAGGACCGGGACGTTCTCGTGGAAATGACCCTGTCCCCCGAGTCGGATGATCCCCGTGACTGGGTCGCCGCCCGCCAGGTGCTCGACGTACTCGGTGAGGCCGCCCTTGTGGCAGAACGTCTCGACGTCCTCCCCGTCTCGTTCGTCCCGCAGGCTGACCGTGAGACCGGGGACCAGGAAGCTCGTCTGGACGAGACGGTCGCGGATGGCCGCGATGTCGTACGACGCGTCCTTGGTGAAGACCTGTCTGTCGGCCCACCAGCGCACCCGCGTCCCCGTGCGGCCGCGCGGCACCGACCCGGCCACGCGCAGCCCCGCCTTGCGCTGGAAGGCAGCGTCCGGCCCCTCGCCGTCGAAGGAGCCCGCAACTCCTCGCCGGAAGGAGATGGCGTGTGTCTTGGCTCCCCGGTCGACTTCCACGTCGAGTCGCGCCGACAGTGCGTTGACGACTGATGCGCCCACGCCGTGGAGTCCGCCGGAGACGCCATAGCTGCTGCCCCCGAACTTGCCTCCGGCGTGGAGCTTCGTCATCACCACTTCGACGCCGCTCAGTTTCGTCTTCGGCTCGATGTCTACGGGGATGCCGCGGCCGTCGTCGCGAACCTCGACGGAACCGTCCGGGTGGAGGACCACCTCGATGCGCTTGGCCCAGCCCCCCATCGCCTCGTCGACCGCGTTGTCGACGATCTCCCAGAGGCAGTGCATGAGGCCTCGGCTGTCGTTGGACCCGATGTACATGCCGGGACGCTTGCGGACCGCGTCGAGGCCCTCGAGGACGGCAAGATGGCGGGCGCTGTAGCCCGAGCCCGCGGAAGCCCCCTCGGGGACCGACGAGCGGGCACGCGTCTTCGGCGGCGAGTTCGTCGCCGCCCCGCTGCGGGCTGCCATACCGGCAGGCTAGCCAAACGGGCGTCCGCTGGCGGGGAGGCGCCCCGATGCCCGCCCGGCCCGGGCACACCGACGGGCCTGCCCGGCGGGACTGTGACCCCGGTCACAATCGCCCGGCGCGTCATCTTCCCTCGGTGAGCGGGAATGTCAGGGGCGTGTGAGAGTGTTGCAGCAGCCGAACCGCTGAAGGAGGTCCGCGCGCATGACATCGACCCTGGCTCCGTCACTCACCCCTGCCGACCGTTGCGACGGCTGCGGGGCCCAGGCCTATGTTCGTGTCACGTTGGTGAACGGCGGCGAACTGCTCTTCTGCGGCCACCACTGGGGCCGGCACGCCGAGGCCCTCAAGCCGCGCGTGGCGGAGGTGATCGACGAGACGGACCGCCTCGTCGACGTCGTCGCCGTCCCCGAAGCCTGACCGCCGCAGTCGGACCGGGCGTCACTTCCCGGGGAGCGGCACGCCCTGGGCGTGCGTGAAGAGGTTGAGCGGGTCCCACCGGCCCTTGACCTGCGTGAGCCGGTCGAAGTTCTCCCCGTAGTAGGCCCGGGCCCAATCCCGCAGGCCGGGATCAGGGAAGTTCTGGTAGGACTGCCCGTTGCTATGCGGCCAGACGGTCTCCCACAGTTCGTCGGCCCAGTCGTGCACATCGCGGGGCACCCGGGTCGGCCAGCGCGTCGGGTTCTCCCGCCCCTCCCAGCCGCTGAGCACCTCGATGATCGCCCTAGCCCTGCGGTGGACGTACGACGTCGCTGTCGGACCGACATCGTTCACCGCGCCCCCGACCCACCCGAGCACCTGGCAGGCGCCCACGCCGGCATCGGGGCGCGGCCAGCGCGACACCACCGCGACGATGTCCGCAATGGCCTCGTCAGGCAGATCCCTCTCGGCGTAGAGCGACCGGTCCCAGAAGAACCCGGGATCTGAAATCGGCGCGGTGTACCACTCGTAAGTTCCCCAGAAGGTTCGCTCGACGACCTCAACGCTTGCTGGTCCCAGGGACAGCAGCGGCGCCAGCATCGAGCGAGCGTCCGCTTCGGTCATCAGGGCCTGACCGCGCACTCGGCCACGCACCCCATCCGGCGTCCGCACGGCCACCCATGATCCCGAGACACTACGACCGCCCGCGGGCCGCGCCTGCTGCCACGCGGCGCCCGCAAGCGACGCGGCCTCCTCACCGTCGAACCACAGGACGAACCCCGTCGCGCGGGCCACGGGCACCTCGACCATGTCGTAGACGAGTTCGGTCACCACGCCGAAGTTCCCGCCGGCGCCGCCCCGCAGCCCCCAGAAGAGGTCCGGGTTGCTCCTCACGCTCGCCGTGACAACGTCGCCGTCGGCGGTCACCATCGTGGCCTCACGGAGGCGGTCTGCGGTGAGCCCCGCCCACGGCGCGTTCGGACCGATTCCTCCGCCGAGCGTCAGTCCGACGATCCCGACGTTCGGGCAGTTACCCCCGGGGAGGAGGAGGCGTCCCTTCCCCCCGCGCGGCAGGAGCGCGGCAAGGTCCATGTTCCGGACCCCCGCCTGGGCTCGCAGCCGCGTGCCTTCGACCGTCGCGGCTGCCATGGCGCGCGTGCAGATGATGAGGCCGTCGGAACTCGAGGCGGACGCGTAGTTGTGCCCACCACCGCGGATGGCGAACGGCGTGCCGGTCTTGCGGGCCCAGCGCACCGCAACGGATACGTCACGGGTATCCGCGCACAGGGCCACCGCCCGGGGCATCAGTGCGGCGAAGCGGAGATTGCGCGGCGTAGCAAGTTCGGCGTAACGCGGGCTGTCCGGCCCCACGAGGTGGCCGCTCAGCCGGCGCGAGAGGTCCTTCCACTTGGAGGCTCTGGCCTGGGCCGGAGCTGTCCCCCCGCCGGCGACGAGGCCGAGGGAGCCGAGGCCGACGGCACCGAGCAGGTGACGTCGCGAGAGGTCCGCCATGGTCCGACCCTAGACGACGCCGCTCTCAGGGTTCGCTCTGCTGATCGTCGAACTTCCGGAAACCGAAGTAGTAGACGTAGATCACCGCCAGGACAGGGCCGACCGTGATCATGAGGTAGGGGACGATCCCGCCCGTTCCTGACCGGATGTAGGCCAGGGCCGTGATGACGACCGCGATTCCCAGCACGACCGCGACAGCGGCAAACGCATAGCGCTGAGGCGCCCGCGCGGACCACGGCACGGGGTAACTGTCCTCGTCCACGCCCGAAGGCTGCCACACGGGAGCGCCGACCACCAGCGAAGGGGCCGGGGGCACCGTCGCGTCGGCCAAGCCGTCGGGCTTAGCGACCTGGGACAAGCGACCTGGGACAAGCGACCTGGGAATCGCATCGCCGGACGGCAACGGCCCGCCTGGCGTAGGCTGACGCCATGCAGTTCGTGCTCGCCACGCTGGTGGTCCTCCCGGTCGCCGCACTCATCATCGGCGCCATCAGCGGCCGCGTGCGCGCTCGTAGTTGCTGCAGCGTCCCCGCCGAGCGCGATCTGCGCTTGCGGCCGTAGGCGCTCTCCACTGCGCGCCGGGCGAAGGAGGTTCGATGCGCGTTTGGCTCAGCACCTTCGCGCGCGCGGGCCGCACGCACATCGTCGGCCGGCAGGCCGAGGAGTCCGGCTTCGACGGGATCCTTCTCACGGACTCGCAGTGCCTGGTTGCCGACCCCTTCGTGGAACTGGCCGCCGTTGCCGACGCGACGACGGACCTCCTTCTCGGCACCTGCGCCACCAACACCGTCGTTCGACATCCCACGGTGCTGGCAGCATCCGCGACCACCCTGCAGGTGAGGTCGGGTGGGCGGATGGTCCTGGGAGTGGGCCGGGGTGACTCCGCAGTCGCCAAGGTGGGCCTGCATCCGGCCACCCCGGAGGAGTTCGGGGAGTCCCTCGCCGGCTTGAGGGCACTCGTAGGTGGCAGGGAGGTCGCTTTCGACGATCATCGTGCTTCTCTCGCGTGGCTGGATGGCGAGGTGCCGCCCGTGCCCGTGTTCGGCGTAGCCAGCGGCCCGCACGCGATCGAGGCATGCGCGCACAACGCCGATGGGCTGATCCTGCAGGTCGGCTCCGATCCTGCCGCGGTGAGGCGCTGCACTGAGCTGGCCCGGACCAATCAGCGCAGCGCTGACTTCATCATCGCGGTCTACGCGATCGTCGGCCTGCACGACGGCCAGGCCTCCGCGCCTCCGATCGACGGCGTCACGCCGCTTCTCGCGCGCATGGCGGCAGGGACCCTCGCAGACCATTCATCACCCCAGGCCGAGGCCGCCGCCGAGGCCGCTCGCAGCTACCGGCTGGAGACGCACGGGCTCGAGGCCGCCGGCGCCGGCCATCCCGAGATCGAGGACTACGCGGTGACCGGGGACGCCGAGCACTGCGCCGCGCTACTCCTGGAGCTCGCCGAGGCCGGGGGCGACGAATTGGTCGTCATCCTGGGATCGGCCACCACTCCGACGTCGGAGCTTCTGGAACTCATCAAGGCCTTTGGCGAGCAGGTGAGACCGCGCCTCGCGAGGGCGTGAGTCGTCGACAGGCGCTCGTTGGCGTCATCCTGGCCTTCGGTGCACGGAAGTCGCCCACGAGGGGCAACGCAGCACGCGTATTTGCTAGGTTGCGCGCGTGTCGATGCGCTCAGTGGGCCTCCACGTGCTGGCTGACATCAGCGGATCCACGTCCCCGCTGCTGAACGACGGTTCAGGACTTGAGGTCCTCATGAGGCAGGCAGCGGAGGCCTCCGGAGCCACCGTCGTCATGTCACACAGCCACAACTTCCAGCCGCAGGGCACGACGGTCGTGGTCGTGCTCGCCGAGTCCCACGTCTCCATCCACACGTGGCCGGAATGGGGGGGCGCCACCATTGACGCCTACACCTGCGGCAACGCCGACCCCGAGCGCCTGGTGGACCTCGTGATCGCGGGCCTGGCACCCACCACTGTGCGGCGAGCCACCGTGCCCCGTACGGTCCCGGGCGGCCCGGACGACGCGGGCTTCCGCTTCGCGGAGTTCATCACTCCAGTCGATCGATACGAGCACGACCTGGCCGAGGTCCTGGCCGAGGGGACGACGGAGTTCCAGGACTTCCTGATCGGCCGCAGCGAGGTCTGGGGCCGCATGCTCATCCTCGACGGCGTCGTGCAGAGCACGGAGGCCGACGAGTTCATCTATCACGAGGGGATCATCCATCCCGCGATGTACGCCGCCGCATCCGTCGCGCCGGTCACCGACGTGCTCATCCTCGGCGGCGGGGAGGGAGCGAGTCTCCGAGAGGTCCTGCGCTGGTCGACGGTCGAGCGCGCAACCATGGTCGACATCGATGGTGATGTCGTCCAGGCCTGCCGAGCCCACCTGCCGCAGCACCATCGCGGATCCTTCGACGACCCGCGGGTGACCCTGCTCCACGAGGACGCCGTGGCCTACCTCCGGTCACTGCCGGACGACTCGCTCGATGTGGTGATCTCGGACATGACCGACCCTGTCGAGGACGGTCCCTCGACCTTCTGCTTCACCGTCGAGTACTTCGAGCAGATCCGGCGGATCCTGCGCCCGCACGGGGTCCTCGCGGTCCAGGCCGGCCCCTCATCGCCCGTCGAGATCGCGCTGCACGCCAAGGTCATCCGGACCCTACGGGAGGCCTTCGAGCACGTGATCCCCTACGCGGTGGATGCACCGTGCTACGGGCGCGACCTCGGATTCGTGATCGCCTCCCAGGACCCGCTCGACGACCGGCTCACCGTTGAGCGCATGGCGCTCTCGGGTGCGAACCTGACCGGTGAGCACCGCTGGCTGACCCTTCAACTGCTGGTCGGCAAGCTCAGCGTGCCCCCGTACCTGTCTGAGGCCATCGCGGGGCGGACGGACGTCTTCCGCGATGCCACTCCCCCGTCGACCGCACGGGCCGCCGGCTGGGAGTCCTGAGAGACACGCCCGAATGGGCGAACCCAGCGGCCGTCGGGGCGCGGGGCCCTAGGGGCGCCCGTCGCGGCCGAGGGCGTGAAGTGTCCCCGCCTCAGTCGAGGTAGTCGCGCAGTCGAATCGGCCGAGCGCTGTGCCACTCCCCTATCGCCTCACGCTTCAGATGAGCGCTGTGCGGTGAAATATCTTGGACTAGGCCCCTGCCTTGAGATTTCGAATTTCGGTCTGCACCAGCCGCGAGACTCTGGAATTCCACAGTTTCCCGCCACATGCCGGGGATCGGCAGGCCACACTGCCGCCGTGACTCCATCGTGCGCTGCCGGAGACGAGCATGGCAGGGGGGTCAGGCAAGTTGGCCTGCGTCTCATTGTTCTTCTCTCCTTTGGGGGCTCGGAATGAAGTTCACGCGCACACGCTGCGGAATCGTCGGCCTAACGGCTATGGCCTTCGTGGCCGTAAACGTGATGACGGGGCACATGGCTTCGGGAGCCGCCCCGGCCAGGGTGCAGCCGCGCGTGGCCACTCCCCCAGCCACGACCTACGCCATCATCAAGTCTGTCAGCGTCGGCCAAGGCGCCGCGGGCGTGACAGTCAATTCCGGCGACGACACGGTGTATGTCACGACCGTTGGCGCCGGAAACTACAACCTTTCGGTGATTGAAGGGGCGACGGGGACCCGAAGGCAGATCATCCCCATGGGCTTCCCCCCCAACGATGTTGCCGTCGACCAGAGTGATGACACCGTGTATGTAACTTTGTCCAATAATCCCAGTGCCGGGCGACTGGCAGTCCTTAAGGCATCCAATCTGGATGATTCCCGCACGACAGCAGTAGGCGTGCAACCGGAAGGTGTTGCCGTCAACGACGCGGATGACACGGTGTACGTAGCCAACGCGAACACCCCAGCCAACTCACAGGGCACCCTGTCCGCGATCAATGGCCGCAACATTGACGACTCCCGAGTCGTCAATGTTGGCTTGACGCCCCAAGGTG
>JAPOJD010000003.1 GCA_029978585.1 Actinomycetota bacterium | reverse complement strand
GGCCGTGAAGGCCAAAATAAGCTAAGGAGTGTGAAACCACCCCCCGCCACTCAACCCAAGGTCGGGCGGGAGAGTCAGGCGTAGGCGGGGGCGATGCGCTGCCACGGCCGAGCAGCCTCGAGGGCTGACGCCACCCCGAGCAGCAGGGCCTCGCGGCCGGGGCCCGCGACGAGTTGCGCGGCAACCGGGGTGCCCGCCTGCGGGTGCACGCCCATCGGCACGACCATGGCGGGGACCTGAGCGACATTCCAGGGGGCCGCGAACGGCGCATAGCGGGCATTGGCGAGCACGGTCGATGCCCATCCGCCGTCATGCCAGCGACGCGACTCGATGGGCGGCTGCGCGAGTGCCGGGGTGACGAGGACGTCGTACTCGGTGAGGAACCCGCGCGCATGGTCGATCCACATATCGCGCAACCGCTGGCTCATCAGCGGCGTGCGCCGCAGCGCCCGACCGACGCGGGCGTGCACCCTGACTCGCTTCTCCAACTGCCCGGGATCCGGCACGTCATCGGCATCCTGCGCCGTGCCCGCGAACCAGCGCGCGAGCCCAGCGATCGCCGCCGCGTTGCCCGCGAGGCTCGTCGCCGGGTTGGCGCGACGCACGTCGTGGCCCTGAGCGCGCAGGATCGCTGCCGCGGACTCGGCGGCCGCCGCCCACGCGGGGTCGACCGGGATGCCGGCGACCGGCGACGAGAACGACACGGCCACGCGCAGGCGGCGATCGGGGGGCGTGACGACGGCCAGCGACGGATCGGCCGCCATCACCGACAGCAGGAGCGCGGCGTCGTCGACGGTGGTGGCGAGCGCGCCGTTCTCCGACAGGCCGTACCACGAGGTCTCGCCGAGCTCGGCCGGCACGACGCCGAGCCCCGGCTTGATGCCCACCAGGCCGGTGCACGCCGCCGGGATGCGCACGCTGCCCATGCCGTCATTGCCGTGCGCGACCGGCACCATGCCCGACGCGACGGCGGCAGCTGACCCGCCACTCGACCCGCCAGGGGTGCGGCCGAGGTCCCAGGGGTTGCGCGTGACGCCGTAGACGGAGTCCGTCGCGCCCCACACGCACAGTTCAGGCACGCGGGTGATGCCGATGACCACTCCTCCGGCCGCGCGGATGCGGGCCACGACGGGATGGTCGGTCGGTCGCGGCGAGGGATCGGTCGACGCCGACCCATCGCGCATGGGCTCGCCGGCCACGGGAACGTTGTCCTTGATGGCCACGGGTACTCCGGCGAGCGGCAGGCTCGCCCGGTCGGGGCGCGCGTCGACGTCCGCAGCTTCGCTCAGCGCGCGTTCGCCGCGCACGACCTGGAACGCCTCCAGGTCGCCGTCCCGCGTCCGGATCCGCTCCAGCGACTCCTCAGCCTCCGACACCGCCGTACGGCGACCCGCGCGTACATCCGCCGCGATGGAGACCGCGGTCCGGTCGCTCATCCCAGTGCCTGCTTCAGGTCCGCCACCAGGTCGTCGACCGTCTCGATGCCGACGGACAGCCGCACCAGGTCGTCGGGGACCTCGAGAGGGCTGCCCGCGGCGGAGGCATGCGTCATGCGACCGGGGTGCTCGATGAGGGACTCGACCCCGCCCAGGGACTCGCCCAGGGTGAAGACCTTCGTCCGCCCGCAGATGTCGACAGCCTCCTGCTCCCCTCCGGCGACGCGGAACGACACCATGCCTCCGAAGTCGCGCATCTGACGTGTTGCCGCCTCGTGACCGCGGGCGGAAGGCAGGCCGGGATAAAACACCTCGGTCACGCGCGGATGGTCGAGCAGCAGCGAGACGACCTCGCGCGCATTGGAGCAGTGCCGGTCCATCCGCACCCCCAGGGTCTTGATGCCGCGCAGGACGAGCCACGAGTCCCATGGGCCGGGCACCGAGCCCATGGCGTTTTGATGGTAGGCCAGCCGCTCCCCCAGGTCCGGATCGGCGACCACGAGCGCCCCGCCGATGACGTCGCTGTGGCCGCCGAGGTACTTCGTCGTCGAGTGCACGACAACGTCGGCTCCCAGCGCCAGCGGCTGCTGGAGGTACGGCGACGCGAACGTGTTGTCGACGACGAGGAGCGCACCCGCCTCGTGCGCCACCTGCGCGAGGGCCGCGATGTCGACGACGGTGAGCAGCGGGTTGGTCGGCGTCTCGGCCCAGATCACCCGGGTCGCTCCTGGGCGCACGGCCCGGCGCACGGCGTCGAGGTCGGTGAGATCGACCGGAGTGTGCTCGAGGCCCCACGGCTCGGCGATGCGCGCGAAGAGGCGGTAGGTGCCTCCGTAGGCATCGTTGCCGATGATCGCGTGCGCCCCCGGGGCACAGACGGTGCGCAGCAGGGTGTCCTCCGCGGCGAGACCCGACGCGAACGCGAGGCCGCGGGCACCTCCCTCCAGAGAGGCCAGGCATTCCTCGAGCGCCGTTCGCGTGGGGTTGCCGCTACGGGAGTACTCGTATCCGCCGCGAAGGCCGCCCACGCCGTCCTGGGCGTACGTCGACACCTGGTACACCGGCGGCACGACGGCCCCGGTCTGCGGGTCGGGCTCCTGGCCAGCGTGGATCGCGCGGGTCTCGAAGCCGGCCGTGCCCCACTCCGTCATGGCAGGAGCCTACGAGATGGGCGATACTCCACCTATGGCCTTCCTCT
Source organism: Actinomycetota bacterium (assembly GCA_029978585.1). Lineage (GTDB taxonomy): Bacteria > Actinomycetota > Actinomycetes > S36-B12 > S36-B12 > Mxb001. The sequence goes on along the minus strand of JAPOJD010000003.1, from coordinate 40,474 downwards.
TCCCCTCCGCCAAGTCGCGCATGGTGACGCCCGAGGACGCACTCCCGGGCCGCGCCGAGTACCCCTTCGAGATCCCGGCCGACCACGCCGTCCTCGGCACCCCGCTGCGGGACCTGCCGGCGGAGCCCTGGCCGCAGGGCCTGTCGGTCATCTACCTCGGAATGGGCTGCTTCTGGGGCTCGGAGGAGATCTACTGGCGCCTTCCCGGCGTCTACACGACCTCGGTCGGCTACCAGGGCGGCTTCACCCCGCACCCGACGTACGAGGAGGTGTGCACCGGGCGCACCGGGCACACGGAGGCCGTCATGGTCGCCTACCGCGAGGACGAGATCTCGACGTACGACGTCCTGCGCCACTTCTGGGAGCAGCACGATCCCACCCAGGGCTACCGGCAGGGCAACGACACGGGCACGCAGTACCGCAGTGCCGTGTTCTGGACGACTCAGGAGCAGCGGGACCTCGTCGAGCGCACCGCGACGTCGTACGCCCCGCTCCTCAAGGACCGGGGGTACGCCGACATAACGACGCAGGTGTCCCCCGCCTCGGACTGGCCCTACTACTTCGCCGAGGGATACCACCAGCAGTACCTCTACAAGGTCCCCAACGGCTACCGCTGCCACTCTGCCTCCGGCATCGCGCTTCCCGCCCTGTAGGAGCCGGCCATGCGATTCGATCGCCGGATCACCGCGGTCGACATCCACGCCGACGGCATGCCGGGACGGGTCATCACCGGCGGTGTCGACGATGTTCCCGGGGCCACCATGCTGGACAAGGCCCGCTATCTCCAGTCGCATGCCGACAGCCTGCGCAAGCTCATGCTCAATGAGCCGCGCGGGTATCCGGCCTCCTGCTGCAACCTCATCCTGCCGTCGGCGAATCCGGCCGCCGACTACGGCTACGTGATCATGGAGCACGTGGAGTACCCGGCCATGTCGGGCAGCAACACCATCTGCGTGGCGACCGTCCTCATCGAGACCGGCATGGTAGAGGTGAGCGAGCCGGTCACGCGATTAACCCTCGAGGCGCCGGCCGGGCTGATCGAGATCACCGCTACGGTCCACGAAGGCAAGGCCACCTCCATCACCTTCCGCAATGTCCCTGCCTTCGCGGCCCATCTCGCGGTCCCCGTGGAGATCCCCGGCGTCGGCACGATCGAGGCCGATATCGCCTGGGGCGGGATGTTCTACGCCATCGCCGACGCATCCGCGTTCGGCCTCGATCTCACTGCTGACGAGGGAGCGGACATCGTGCGCTTCGGCAGCATGCTCACCCTGGCGGCGAGCGAGCAGTACCCCGTGCACCATCCGCTCGATCCCTCGCTTGCGGGCGTGACCATCTCGCAACTGTCCGCCCCGCCGAGATCGCCGGCCAACGACCGCCGCAATGCGGTGACCATGGGCACGGGTCAGCCGAGCTGGGGGTCGCCCGCGAGCTTCACCGGATGCCTGGACCGCTCGCCGTGCGGCACCGGCACCTGCGCGCGCATGGCGACGATGCATGCCCGCGGCCGGCTGGCGCTCGGCCGGGAGTTCCGGCACGAGAGCATCACCGACACCGTCTTCATCGGGCGCCTCGTGGAGGAGGTCGACATCGGCGGCGTGCCGGGGGTCGTTCCCGAGATCACCGGGCACGCCTGGATCACCGGCTTCGCCGAGTACGTCGTCGACCCGACGGACCCGTTCCCCACCGGCTTCACCGTGGGAGACATCTGGAGCCGCTGACGATATCCGCACTCACCCCGGAAAGGGGTTGACGATCCGCACGCCCTCGATGACCTGTCCATCGCTGAGATCCTCGGTCAGCACAACGTCGCAACCAGCGCTTGCGGCGGCCGCCACGATCATCGCGTCCCAGTGCGAAATGCCGTTCTCAATGGACAGATGCAGGCCATCCCTCACCAATCGCGCATCGGTTGCCACGACTTCCAGCCCCAGCAACGAGTCGACCGCAGCCAAGGCAGTCGCAGGCGCAAGTCCGAACTTGCGCGTGAGCACCGCGTAGAACTCGAGCAGGACCTGAGTGCTCACGACCGCCCTGTCGAGGCTGCCCAGGACCTCGCGTGCCCGCTCGCCCTTGGTCCCCGCGTCAGCGTCATAGGCGTAGGCCAGGAGGTTCGTGTCGAGGAAGGTCAACGGGGCCACTGCACCCGTTCCTCGTAGAGTTCCTCGCGGCGCACCCGGCGCCCGCCTGACCTGCCCTGATGCGCGAGGGCGTGGGCCACGATGCCGCGGAGTACGGCGCGGTCACGCTCGGACCGATCGCGATCGGCGACGTACCGAGCCAGGTACTCACGTAGGACGGCGTTGACCGAGGAACCCTCCTCGATGGCGCGGATGCGCGCCTGACGAAGGACCTCGTCGTCCACCGTGATGGTGAGGTTCGTCATGGGATCACGCTAACACGGATTCTGTGCTACACGGAATCCGTGTTACTCCTCAGCCGGCCAGGTAGCCCAGCAGGTCCTGCCGTGACAGCACCCCTACCGGCTTGCCGTCCTCGAGCACGAGGATCGCGTCGGAGGCCTCCATCGCGGCGACCGCGGCCGACACCGGCTCCCCCGCGCCCACCTGCGGGAGGCGGGGCGACATGTGCTGGTCCAGCGTGTCGGCGAGAGCGGCACGGCCGGCGAAGAGCGCATCGAGCAGGTCGCGCTCCACCACGGATCCGACTACCTCGGCGGCCATGACCGGCGGCTCCGCGCGGACGACGGGCATCTGCGAGACGCCGAACTCGCGCAGGGTGTCAATCGCCTCGCGCACCGACTCGGTCGGATGCGCGTGCACGAAGGGAGGGAGGTCGCCGGACTTCCCCCGCAGGACGTCGCCGACCGTGCGCTCGCCCTCGGAGGGGCCGAAGCCGTACGACGCCAGCCACTCGTCGTTGAAGACCTTGGAGAGATAGCCGCGCCCCGAGTCGGGCAGCAGGACGACCACCATGTCGTCCGCGGATGCCCGCCGTGCCACGTCCAGCGCGGCGACGACAGCCATGCCGCACGATCCGCCTACGAGGAGGCCCTCCTCGCGCGCGAGGCGGCGCGTCATCTCGAAGGAGTCCCGGTCGCTCACCGCGATGACCTCGTCGGCGATGCCGGGGTCGTACGTCGTCGGCCAGAAGTCCTCGCCCACGCCCTCGACCAGGTAGGGGCGACCGGTGCCGCCGGAGTAGACCGAGCCCTCCGGGTCCGCGGCGATGATGCGCACTCGGCCCTCGCTGACCTCCTTGAGGTATCGCCCGACACCGCTGATGGTCCCCCCGGTGCCCGCGCCCGCGACGAAATGAGTCACCCGGCCGTCGGTCTGCTCCCAGATCTCCGGGCCCGTCGTCTCGTAGTGGGACCGCGGGTTGTCCTGATTGGAGTACTGGTCGGGCTTCCACGCTCCGGGGATCTCCCTGGCGAGCCGGTCGCTCACCGAGTAGTACGAGCGGGGGTCCTCGGGATCGACAGCGGTCGGGCACTCGACGACCTCGGCGCCGTAGGCCCGCAGGACGTTCTGCTTGTCCTGCGACACCTTGTCCGGGCAGACGAAGATGCAGCGGTAGCCGCGCTGCTGGGCGACGAGGGCGAGGCCGACCCCGGTGTTGCCGGACGTGGGCTCCACGATCGTGCCCCCCGGCCCGAGAAGGCCCTCGCGTTCGGCCGTCTCGATCATGCGCACTGCGATGCGGTCCTTCACCGAGCCACCGGGGTTGAGGTACTCGACCTTGGCGTAGACCGGGCACGCGATCCCCTCGGTGACCCTATTCAGCCGCACGAGAGGGGTGTTGCCAATGAGTTCCACGACCGAGTCGACGACGCGCACGAGACCAGAGCCTAGTCTGTGACCATGAGCAAGGCGCCCGTCGTCACCCTCGCCCCCGGCGTGCACCGGATCCCGACCCTCGGCGACTTCATCAACTCCTACGCCTTCGTAGACGACGACGGGTCCGTCACCCTCGTCGACTGCGGCCTCAAGCGCGCGCCGGCCAAGATCGTCCGCGCCCTGTCCGCCCTCGGGAAGCATCCGCGGGACGTCCAGCGCATCCTGCTCACCCATGCACACTTCGACCACGCGAGCGGCGCAGCCCAACTGGTCTCGGAGTCCGCAGCCGTGGGTGTCGACGTCCACGCCGATGATGCCGGCTACATCGAGTCCGGCACGCGCGCCCCGGGCGACGTGACGAAGTCGTCCGGGCGGCTCATGTCGCGCACTCCCTGGGGTGACTTCCGCCCCACCGCCGTGGCCCAGCGCCTGCACGACGGCGACGAGCTGCCGGTCGGCGGCGGACTGCGCGTCATGCACACGCCGGGTCACACCCCCGGACACATCTCCCTGCTCCATCCGGCCAGCGGCGTCCTCATCACCGGCGACTCCATCTTCAACATGAACTCGCGGATGAGTTGGCCGACCAAGGCTTTCTGCACGTCCTTCCGGCAGAACGTCCAGACCGCGCATGCGCTGGGTGAGGTGGAATATGCCATCGCGGCGTTCACGCACGGTCCGGAGATCCGCGACAACGCGCGGGAGGCCGTGCGCTCATTCCTGCGCAAGGCGAGCCGGTAGTCGTGCCGACGGGCCGCACCGCCGCCGCGCGCACCGCGGGAGCCGTCGCCGCGTCAGCGGTCGCGGCCCTGGGGATCCTCACCGCCCAGGCCTACGAGGCCCATCGCCGCATCGGCCGGCGCACCTCGTCCGCCCCGTACGCCGACGGCCGGTACGGCGCCGGCCCGGGAACCTCGATCCGCCTCGCCATGCTCGGTGACTCGGCGGCCGCGGGCCTGGGGGCCGACCGGCCGCAGGACACGACCGGCGCCCTCCTCGCCGAGGCCCTCGCCGAGGTATCCGGGCGTTCGGTGACGCTGAGCAACCACGCCGTCATCGGCGCCCAGGCGAAGGACCTCGACGCCCAGGTGGACCGCGCTCTGTGGACCCGACCGCACGTGGCCGTGATCATCGTGGGCGCGAATGACGTCACGCACCTGGTGCCCCGCCACCTGTCCGCGAAGCGGCTCCGCGCGGCCATCCGAAGGCTGCGCGAGGCGGGTACCCATGTCGTCATGGCCACCTGTCCTGATCTCGGCACGGTCAAGCCCGTCCCGCAGCCGCTGCGCAGCATCATGCGCCGGCGTTCGCGCCTCCTCGCGCGAGCACAGGCCGAGGCCACGCTCGCCGAGGGGGGTCGGCCGGTATCGCTGGGAGCTCGGCTGGGACCGGAGTTCGACGAGCGCCCCGAGGTGATGTTCGCCGCCGACCGGTTCCATCCCTCGACCGATGGCTACGAGGCAGCGGCCCAGGCCCTGCTGCCCGAGGTCATCGCGGCGTGGCGACTGGGCGGGGAGGGCGAGATCCTCCCCGCGGTCCCCGACGACTCCTACAGTTCCCGCCGGTAGCGGGCCAGTTCATCCGCGGCCTCGGCGCACTGCTGCGGCGGCGGGCGAAGTCGCAGCAGGTCCGCGACCATGACCGCCACCTGGTCGCCTACGGCGGCGTCGCCGACGTCGGGGACCTCCCGCCGCTCCCGCCCGGACAGGTCCGCCGAACGGTCCTCGAGGCGCTGGGCGAGGGCCCGCGCCCCGGGGGCCGAGGTCGACAGCCGGGCCAGCGGCATGGTGCGCAGGCGCTCCACCACCCGATCGGCCTCCCGGCGCAGCTCCTCCTCGGCGGTCATGCGGGCAGGCTAGCCGGGCCGGATCCGCGGAGTCCCTCCCCATGGGGCGCCGCAGGGCCTACGGTGGAGGCAGCAGCCCCGTCGACGCGAAGGAGCGCCCCATGACCTTGCACCACTCCGAGGAGACGCATCGGGCCCTGGTCGCCCGGATTCCCGAGACGACCGGACGCGACATCAAGGAGTGGTTCGTGGTGCTGGAGGACGGCCCCGCGTTCCTGCGATTCGACGAGAAGGTCACCTGGCTGCGCACTGAGCACGACCTGTCGCATGGTCAGGCCACGGCCATCGTGCACGAGTACGACATGCAGCGCGCCGCGCGCAAACTCGCCTAGGCGGCACCCGCCGTCAGCCGGGTGCTACTCCCGGCCGGACGCGATGATCGCGAACATGCGCAGGAACTCCAGGTAGAGCCACACCAGCGTGACCAGCAGGCCGAAGGACATCCGCCATGACTCGCGCTCGGGCAGGCCCATCGCAATGCCCTGCTTGATGGCCTCGAAGTCCAGCATGAGGCTGAACGCCGCCAGCCCCACGCCGAAGACGCACAGCAGGAGGCCCAGCGTCCCGACACCGTAGAAGCCCCAGCCGCCTCCGACGCCCAAGAGGGCGGCCACGAACGAGGCGATGCCGATGAAGAGGTAGGACACCATCGCCACGATCATGATCTTCATGAAGCGGCCGTTCACCTTGACGATGCCGGTGCCGTAGAGCAGGAGCATCACGCCGAACGTCGTGAACGTGGCGAGGACCGCCTGCAGCACGAGGCCCTCGTAGTCCGACTGCAGGGCGAGCTCGTTGTACCAGTAGCTGATGGCGCCGAGGAAGATCCCGGAGCAGGCGGCGTACAGCAGGGTGAGGGGCGGGCTGACCTGGCGCTTGAATGCGTTGACCAGGCCGAGGACGAGCGTGCCCACCGTCGCCACGAGCACGACCCCGGTGCCGATGCCCGGGACGGCCGCGGTGAGCCCCCATCCGACGAAGGCACCGACGACGGCGAGCCCGAACATGATGGCGCTCTTCACCATGACGTCGGCGAAGGTGACGCGCTGCCCGACCGGGGCCGGGATCTGGACACCGGCGTAGTAGCCGGCGTCGGCAGCCCCCGCGGAGTGGACGGCGGCGGAGGTTGCAGCGGCGGTCGCCTGCGGGGCCGGCGCCTGGGCCGCGGCCACGGCAGTACGGCCCTCCTCGTAGGCGAAGCCGGGGCAGCTCGACGCTGCCTGAGCCGCGTCGCGGTCGATGCGGGACAGGATCGGGTTCGCGGTCTGCATGCTGGGTCTACCTCCTGGGACGGGGCCCGGTCTGCGGGTCTCCTTCCACGTTAACCGATTCGGCCGCCGAAGCAATCCCGACCGTGCCCCCGGAGGGGATCGAACCCTCACTGGACCGGGTTTAAGCCGGGCGTCTCTGCCGATTGGACTACGGGGGCTCCCTCAGGCTACGCCGCCGGTCTCCGCGAGATCGCGGGCGCGGCCGAGGACGTCGTCGAGCATCGGCTCGGTGAGCCGGCCGGTGAAGGTGTTCTGCTGGCTGGGGTGGTAGCAGCCGAGCAGCCACCTCGAGCCGACCCTCGCCGTCGCGCCGTGCCCGAACCGGGGCCGGGGGCGGGGGATGTCGTCGCCGAGCGTCTGGAGTGTCCGCAGGACCGACTGCCAGGCGAACCCGCCCAGGGCCACGATCACCGGCGGGTCGGTGATGTCGACCTCCTCGACGAGGTAGGGGGCGCACGAGTCGCGCTCCCCGGGGGTCGGCGCGTTGCCCGGCGGCGCGCACCGCACGGCGGCCGTGATGCGCACGCCGCTGAGTTCCTGCCCGTCGTCGCGGGAGACCGACTCCGCCTGCGACGCGAGGCCGAGGCGATGCAGGGAGGCGAACAGCCAGTCCCCGCTGCGGTCGCCGGTGAAGATGCGCCCGGTCCTGTTCGCCCCGTGAGCGGCCGGGGCGAGGCCGACGACGAGCACCCCCGGGCGCACGGGCCCGAACCCGGTGATGGGTCGGCCCCAGTACTCCTGGTCGGCGTACGCCGACCTCCGGGTCAGGGCCACCTCCTCCCGCCAGGCGACCAGCCTCGGGCAGGCACGGCAGGCGATAATCCGCTGGTCGAGCTCCGCGAGGCGCCGGCTAGGCGAACGGGCCATCGAGCACGCGGTGGAACAGCGCCAGCGAGCTCTCCCAGGCCGCCGCGGCGGAGACGGCGTCGAACACCTCGGGCCGGTCGTCGTTGAAGAACGCGTGCTGGGTTCCCGGGTAGTCGACGATGACGGCGGTGCCGCCATGCGATGCGATCTCCGCCGCGTAGCGCGCGATGTCAGGCCCCGTCGAGGCGATGTCGGACTCGCACTGGTGGATGAGCGCCTCACGTCCGGCGTAGTTGGCCCACGCGGGGTGGTAGTCGGGCCACGGCATCGCCGGGTAGAACGCCGCGGTGCACACGATGTGCGGGCTCACGGTAGGGGCGAGGAGCGCAAGGCCACCGCCCATGCAGAAGCCCATGGCGCCCACGCGATCGTCGGGGAGCGCACCGGTGCGCACGAGGTGATCGGCCGCCGTGGCGATGTCGGTTGCCGCCCGGGACACCCGCAGGCCCATCATGAGCTTGCCCGCCTCGTCGGGCTCCGTCGTGGTCTCGCCCCGGTACAGGTCCGGCGCCAGCGCCACGAAGCCGGCGTCGGCGAGCCGGTCGACGACGGAGGAGATGTGGGGCACCAGCCCCCACCACTCCTGGATTACGACCACGCCGGGGCCGCGCCCCGACGAGGGCTGCGCGTAGAGGGCGGGCATCGCGCTCGCGCCGGATCCGATCTCGAGCATCGTCGACATGGCGGCAGCCTAGTGCGCGCGGCGGTCGCGGCCTCAGGCCAGGGCGACGGCCTCGGCGACCGGCAGGGTGCTCCCGCGGGCGACCAGGCTCGTCGGCGCCCGCACGGGCTCCGGCGTATCGCCGCGCCACTGCCGCAGCACCTGCTCCGCCGCCATGCGCCCCATGTCCGAGACCGGCTGCGCGACCGTGGACAGGTCCAGCAGGCCGGACAGGTCGTGGCCGTCGATCCCGATGAGGGCGACGTCATTGCCCGGACGCAGGGCATGCCGGCGCAGTGAGCGCATCGCGCCGAACGCCATCTCGTCGGACAGCGCGAACACCGCCGTGGGCCGGTCGGGTCGTGCAAGGAGTGCCGCCATCGCGGTCTCACCGCCATCGACCGTGAAACCCCCATCCGCATGCAGCCGGGTGTCGATCGGGATCCCGGCTTCCAGCATCGCTTCGCGGAACCCCTCCATGCGCCAGCTGCCCGCCGAGTCCGCGGAGGCGTCGTCGCCGCTGCCGATGAGGCCGATGCGCTCGTGTCCGAGCGAGATCAAGTGAGCCGTGGCTGTGCGCGCCGCATCGACATCATCGATGGTCACGGACGGAACGCCGTCTGCCGTGGCCCCGATCAGGGAGAGGGGAACCCCGATGCCGCGGAGGTCCTGCGCATCGCCCGACGGGAGGGCGACAGCGATGACCCCATCGACTCTTCCCCGCAGCCGGCGCTCGCTGGGGAGGCTCGGGGCGGACGCATCCTCGACAGAGTGCACGAGCAGGTCGAGGTCCTCCGCCTGCAGGACCTCGCCGATCCCCGCGAGGACCGTGGCGAAGAACCAGCGCGACAGTGACGGCGTGATGACGGCGACGGTGCCCTGTCGTCCGCTGGCCAGCCGGGAGGCGTTGGCGGAGGCGACGTAGTCCAACTCAGCAGCGACCCGGGCCACGTGCTCGCGCGTCTGGGGGTCGACGTGCGGCAGGCCCCGCAGTGCCCGCGACACGGTGGCTGTCGACACGCCCGCCTCGCGTGCGACATCGCGGATGGTGATGGCCACAGCGTTACGGTAACGGGCCCGCAAGGCGTTACAGCGACCGGAGCCCCGGGCCTATGCGGGGCGCAGCCCCGGGCCTATGCGGGGCGCAGCCCCCACGCGATCCCGTCGAGGATGTCGTGCTCGCTCACCACGACGGAGTCGGCACCCACGGCGTCGACGATCGAGCGCAGGATCATGGCACCGCCCGCGATGACATCGACCCGGCCCGGATGCATGACGGGCAGGGCGGCGCGCTCCGATCGCGGCATGGTCACGAGGGAGGCGGTGACCTCCCGAACGTCGTCGGCGCTGATGACGGACCCCTGCAGGGCCTCCGGGTCGTACTCCGGGAGGCGAAGCGCCAGCGCGGCCACGGTCGTGACGCTGCCGGCCAGGCCCACGAGGCTGCTCGCCCGCCGAGCGCCAACGGCATCGATCGCCCGACTCACCGCGGCATCGATATCCCGCTGCGCTGCCGCAACCTGCTCCTGGGTCGGTGGATCACCCGCGAGGTGACGTTCGGTCATGCGGACGCACCCGATGTCGACGGAGATCGACGACCATGGCGCGGCGTCCCCGACGACGAACTCCGTGGAGCCTCCGCCGATGTCCACTACAAGGCGCGGCGCGGGTGCGAGGCCGCCGTCAAGTCCGAGCGTGGCGCCCGCGAAAGACAGCGCTGCCTCCTCGTCCCCGCTGATAACGCTTGGCTCGACGCCGAGCCGGAGGTGCACGCCCTCGACGAAGGCGCTGCGGTTGGACACATCGCGGCTTGCGCTCGTCGCCACGAAGCGCAGCCGCTCGGCTCCGCATCGGGCGATCTCCGCAGCGAAGCTGTCGCAGGCCGCGAAGGTCCGGTCAAGGGCAGCGTCACTGAAGCGGCCGGTTCCGTCGACTCCCTCCCCGAGGCGCACGATCTCCATGCGCCGCACCACGTCGACGAGACCGGTGGCGTGGACGTCGGCGATGAGCAGCCTGATGCTGTTCGTGCCACAGTCGATGGCTGCTACTCGCACGACGTCGGCTCCCACCACACCCCGACGGCCTCGCGCACCTCGTCGCCCAGGGGATTAACCCCCGCGCCCGCGGCCAGTGAGTGGGCGAGGAGGACATGCAGGCACTTGACACGATCAGGCATGCCTCCTGCGCTCACGTCCGCGATCTCGTCCACGCACTGCAGGGACTCGCGATCGCGCAGGTAGGCCTCGTGTGCGCGGGCGTAGGCAGCCGCGAGTTCGGGGTCATCGGCCAAGCGGTCTTCCATCTCGCGCATCAGCCCACTGCCCTCCAGCCGGCCGACGGCCGAGCAGGCCTTGGGGCAGGTGAGGTAGTAGACGGTCGGGAACGGCGTTCCGTCATCGAGTCGTGGCGCGGTGACGACGACATCAGGCCGGCCGCACGGACACCGGTGCGCCACCGCCAGCATTCCGCGCGGCTCGCGTCCGAGCTGGCGACGCACTGCGGCCACGTCCGCGTCGGCGATCGGTGCCTCGTCGCACGATCCGGTCACGGCGCTGCGTCGGCCTCCCGCGTCGAGGCCCACAGCAGGGAGTACCACGCCACCGGGGGGCCCGCCTCCTTCGGGACGGGGTCGATCGGACGGTCGTCGGCACCGAGCACGACGTAGCCGATCTCCCCCGGGAAGACGAAGTGCAGCCGGGCTCGCGCCTGGGCCACGACGTAGGCGGAATCCTGCCAGTCCGCCGCCTCGCCCTCGAGCGCGTCGACGCGCTTCTGTGCCGCCTCGACCTCCTCGCTCAGCGCGGCGATCTCCGCGCGCTGGGCGAGCCACTCCCGCAGTGGGATGGCCAGGGTCAGTCCGAGGGCGGCGAGCACCACGACGACGATCACTGCGCGTCCCGCTCGCGTGCGCTGGAAGGGGCGGGACACCCCGCCATGATGCCACGGTCAGCCGGCGAAGCGCGGGAACGCGGAGCGCCCGGCGTAGCGCCCGGCCTCGTCGAGCTGCTCTTCGATGCGCAGCAGCTGGTTGTACTTCGCCACTCGCTCTGATCGCGCCGGAGCCCCGGTCTTGATCTGCCCGCAGTCGGTGGCGACCGCGAGGTCGGCGATCGTCGTGTCCTCCGTCTCGCCACTGCGGTGGCTCATCATGCAGCGGTACCCATGGCCCTGCGCGAGGGCGACGGCGTCCAGCGTCTCGGTCAGGGTGCCGATCTGGTTGACCTTGACGAGCAGGGCGTTGGCCACCTCGGCGTCCAGCCCCTGCTGCAGCCGCTCGGGGTTCGTCACGAACAGGTCGTCGCCCACCAGCTGGACGCGGTCACCCAGCGCACGCGTGAGATGCCCCCAGCCGGCCCAGTCGTCCTCGGCGAGCGGATCCTCGATCGAGACCAGGGGATAGTCGGCAAGCAGGCCCTCGTAGTAGCCCGTCATCCACTCGGCCGATCGGTCCGCGCCCTCGAAGCGGTAGGACCCGTCAGCGAAGAATTCCGTCGAAGCGACATCGAGTGCGAGGGCGACATCAGTGCCGACGCCGAGACCGGTGCGCTGGATCGCCTGCACGATGAGGTCGAGGGCCGCGCGATTGTCGGGCAGGCTCGGAGCGAAGCCACCCTCATCGCCGAGCCCGGTGGCATAGCCATTCTCCTTGAGCACCGACTTCAGCGCGTGGTAGCACTCCGTGCCCCAGCGCAGCGCCTCCGAAAACGACACCGCTCCGATGGGAGCAATCATGAACTCCTGGATGTCGACATCGGTATCGGCGTGCGCTCCACCATTGAGGATGTTCATCATCGGCACGGGGAGGACATGGGCTCGGGGTCCCCCGACGTAGCGGAACAGCGGCAGGTCCGCGGACACGGCGGCGGCCCGGGCCACCGCGAGGGAGACGCCCAGGATCGCATTGGCCCCGAGCCGCGCCTTGTTGGGCGTGCCGTCCAGTTCGATCATCACCTGATCGATGATGCGCTGCTCTGTCGCGTCGAGCCCGAGGATCTCCGGTGCGATCTCGTCCTCCACCGCGGCCACCGCGGCGAGCACGCCCTTGCCGAGATACCGACCCTGGTCGCCGTCGCGGCGCTCGGCGGCCTCGAAGGCGCCGGTCGACGCTCCCGAGGGCACTGCCGCGCGCGCCGCGCTGCCATCGTCGAGGGTAACCGCGACCTCCACCGTCGGGTTGCCTCGCGAGTCGAGGATTTCGCGGGCGATCACATCGTCGATGCTGGCCATGGCCCCGACCCTACCGATGGGACGGCGCGTCAGAGCCCGAGGAGGGCGCGCAGGTGCCGGGGGCCCACCGTCCCCTGCGACAGCATGAGGTCGTGGATCTCCCGATCACCCCAGTCGGGGTGAAGCACCCGGAGGTCCGCCGCGATTCCCGTGACCCCCCTCCAGCCCACGAAGTACGTGGGCAGTTGAGTGGCCGTGAGCAGCGCCCGTCTCCACTTCCCCACCGCCTCGCCCTCCTCCTGGAATCCCCGCCGGGTGAGAAGCGCCAGGGCCTCCGTCTCATCGATGTCGCCCCCGTGGACGCGCGCGTCGAGGATGGCATTGAGCGCCATCCTGGCCTGCATCTTCAACTGCTGCAGGCGCAGGCGAAGCGCCGAGTTCGATCCGTCATCCGGCGCATACCCTCGCTCGGCCATGATCTCCTCCGCGTATACGGCCCAGCCCTCGGCGAACACCCCGCTCGAGCCGAAGCGCCGCACGAGGCTGCGATGGGTCGCACCCCTCGCGTGCGCGAGCTGCAGGACATGGCCCGGCATGGCCTCGTGGACGGTGAGATCGTGCAGTAGGACGGTGTTGTACTCGCGGTAGAACGAAGCCACGCGCTCCGCATCCCATCCCGCCGGCGTGGGCGAGACCGCGACGAACGTCGCCACGTCGGCCGTCTCCAGCGGGCCTGGCGCATCGCAGTAGGCGACGGCGACGCCCCGGTGGAACTCCGGCATCTCGATCACCCGTGTGTCTACATCCGGCAGTGAGACGAGGTCCTCGACGCTCACGAATCGAGTCGCTCGGGCCAGGGCTTCGCGGACGACGGAGAGCACCGAGGAGTCGTCTACGGGGGCCTCCGCCGCGATCCGGGCGAGCGCGCGCCTCACGATGTCGGGCTCGCGCGGCGATCCGCCGAGGAAGCGTGCGGACTCCTCGCGCATCAGCTCCCCGACCTCGTCCAGGCGGCGCTCGGCCTGCTCCAGGACCTCGACGGGCGTCAGTTCCTCGTCGAGGTTGTGCCACAGGGCCGCGCTGTAGAGGCGTACCCCCAGCCGCGGATCCCAGCGCGACTCGGGCAGGCGTTCGGCAAGCCAGGCGACATGCCGGTCGACCTCGCCCTGCGCGGCCTCGGCGGCCGCGGCGAACGACGTCCGCAGCGCGACGGGCGCGCCATCGCCAAGGGCCTTCGCCGTCGTGAGCAGGGCACCGAAGCCGGAGAGTTGCCCGAGCGCGGTCTCGACATGCAAGCGCGACATCTCCCGGAGCGTGGCACGCGCATCCGAGAGGAACCTCGGCACATCGCGCAGGCGCGCGACCACGCTGCGCAGACGATCCTCCGGCGATGCAAACTCGCGAGCGACGAGCAGGTGCACGGCGGTGGACGGATTCCACGACAGCGGATCCCACTGCCGACGGCGGATCTCCGCGAGATCGAAGCGCACCGCCGTGAGCCGAGCACGGAGGATCTCGAGGTCGACCCGCTCCTCGACCGGCAGGGCGACGTCATCGACGGCGTCCAGCGCGGTGAGGTGATCGTCGAGCGCCACGACCGCGTCGCGCACGGCCCCGTCGGTGCGATCCGGGAGCAGGTCGTCCCACCGGTGGTCGCCGAGGGAGGTCGCGAGCACCGGATCCAGGCGCAGGAGATCGTCGACCGCGGCTCGCGTGACCTCCCCGAAGTCCGCGGTCACCGACCCTCGATCGCGCGGATGCGCTCCCGGTGGCGCCGGGCCGCCTGGCGCACCGCCGCCTCGGCATCCCAGCCACGCGCCCGAGCCGCTGCAACCACGCCGAGCAGGAGGTCGCCGAGCTCGCTCTCGTCGATCAGGCCCCCGACGATGTCCCGGCCTTCCTCGGCACGCGGGATCTGCGCGCCGAGGCCCTCGCTGCGCGCGAGTAGCTTGGCGCTCCAGAGCAGGGCCGGGAGGGAATCGGGGATGCCATCGGTGACCGACGAACGCCCCTTCTCCACGGCCTTGCGCTCATGCCATCGACGCTCGACCAACTCAGCGGAGTCAGCCTCCTCCCCGGCGAACACATGCGGATGACGCGCGATCAGCTTGTCCGCGATCCCGCGCGCGACCTCGTCCAGGCCCCACGGATCCTCGGGGTCCTCCTCCGCGATCCGCGCATGGAACACCACCTGAAGCAGCAGGTCGCCGAGCTCCTCGCGCAACCCATCGCGGTCGTCGGCCTCGATGGCCTCCACGGTCTCGTAGGCCTCCTCGACGAGGTACTCCACGAGGCTGCGATGGGTCTGGCGCGCATCCCAGGGGCAACCCCCGGGCGAACGCAGTCGATCCATGACCTCCACGAGGGCACGAACGCCGTCCACGTCAGCCCTGGGGCACGGGCAGTTCGCCCAGGTCCTCCTGCGGCTGCGCGGGAGTGGCCAGGTCCGTGGGGACGGGACCGATCTGCAGTTCGACGTTCGACCAGGTGCCGAAGCGGGGGCTCACGAGGACGTCGAGCTCTTCCGACAGGCCGACGATGTAGGCGTAGACGGCGCCCTGCTGCTGCTCGACCGGGCCTCCGGCCGCGAGCTTCGCTCCCAGCGCCTCGACCTCGATCGACAGCGCGATCTGCTCGTCCACCTGGGAGGGCGGCACATTGCTGTTGAGGAACGCGAGCTCCAGCTGGTCGTCGCCGCCGACCCCGGCCGCCGCCTCCGCGCGCTTGGCATCGATCTGGCCCTGGGTGACGCTGATGCCCTCGCGCTGCGCCGCCTGCGCGACGAGCTCGGTGATGATCTCGCGCTGCAGGATGTCCACGACGAGGTTCGCGTCCGCAGCGCCCGGGGTGGTCCCCAGCGCCTCCTGGACCTCGGTGACCGTCGCGGCCAGGTCATCGGAACTGATGCTCGCGTCCCCGATCACCGCCGCGTCGCCCGCGCTCGCGGTGTTGCCGCACGCTGCGAGAACGGCGGACAGCGCCAGAAGCACCGCTGCGGCGGCTCCCGATCGACGAATCACGTCGCACTCCCTGACATCGGCTCCAGGACATCGAGCACCGAGTCCGCCCACTCCAGGAGTTCCCGGTCGCGCAGGGGCTCCCCCCCGACGCGGGCCGTGGTGGGACGCGGCACCAGGATCGTACGGACAGCGGGCTTGATCACGGTGCCCGGGTGCAGCCGGGACAGCTTCAGCGCCCGCGACTCGGGAAGGTCCACCGGAGCGAAGCGGATGCGCTGCCCGAGGCCCACGACCTCCTCGAGTCCGAGGGACCGGGCGCGGGCGCGGAAGCGGGCGACCGCGAGCAGGGCGGCCACCGGCTCCGGCGTGGGGCCGTAGCGATCGAGCAACTCGGCCTCGACGGCCGCCACCTCCTCGTTCGTCCCGGCGGACGCGAGCCTGCGGTAGGCCTCCAGGCGCAGGCGCTCCTCGGGGACGTACTCGTGGGGGATGTAGGCGTTGACGGGCAGCTCGACCTTGGCCTCGGGCGCGGCCTCGGGCTCGCCCCGCGCCTCGGCCAGCGCCTCGCCCACGAGGCGGACGTACAGGTCGAAGCCCACCTCCGCGATGTGACCGCTCTGCTCCCCGCCCAGGAGATTGCCGGCACCGCGGATCTCGAGGTCCTTGAGCGCGATCTGCATGCCCGAACCCAGGTCGGCGTGCTGGGCGATCGTGGCTAGCCGGTCGTACGCCGTCTCGCTGAGGGCGCTCTCGGGCGGATACAGGAAGTACGCGTACCCGCGCTCGCGCCCCCGGCCCACCCGGCCGCGCAACTGGTGCAGCTGCGACAGGCCGAGGGCATCGGCGCGGTCCACGATGAGGGTATTGGCGTTGGCAATGTCGATGCCGTTCTCCACGATGGTCGTGCACACGAGGACGTCGACCCGCCGCTCCCAGAAGTCCACGACGACGCGCTCCAGGGCATGCTCGTTCATCTGGCCGTGCGCCACCGCGATGCGCGCCTCGGGCACGAGGTCCCTCAGCCGGGCAGCGGCCCGCTCGATCGACTCCACGCGATTGTGTACGAAGAAGACCTGGCCGTCGCGGATGAGCTCCCGCCGGATGGCCGCGGCCACCTGCCGGTCGTCGTAGGGACCCACGAACGTGAGGATGGGATGGCGCTCCTCGGGGGGCGTCTGGATCGTGGAGAGGTCGCGGATGCCCGTGAGTGACATCTCGAGCGTGCGCGGAATCGGCGTTGCCGACATGGTGAGCACGTCGACCGCGGTGCGCAAGGCCTTGAGGTGCTCCTTGTGCTCGACGCCGAAGCGCTGCTCCTCGTCGACGATGACGAGGCCGAGATCCCGGAACCTCACCTGAGTGGTCAGCAGGCGGTGCGTGCCGATCACGACATCGACGGTGCCGTCCTCCAGGCCCTCCAGGGTCTCCCGCACATCGGCGTCGGAGTTGAAGCGCGAGAGGGCGGCCACCCGCACGGGAAACGGCGCGTACCGCGCCGAGAACGTCGCGAGATGCTGCTGCACGAGCAGCGTGGTGGGCACGAGGACCGCCACCTGCTTGCCGTCCTGCACCGCCTTGAAGGCCGCACGCACGGCGATCTCCGTCTTGCCGTAGCCCACGTCGCCACAGATGACTCGGTCCATGGGGGTGGACCGCTGCATGTCGGCCTTGACCTCGTCGATGCTCGCCATCTGGTCGGGGGTCTCGACGTAGGGGAAGGCGTCCTCGAGCTCGCGCTGCCACTCCGTGTCCGGCCCGAAGGCGTGGCCGGGCGCGGCCTGCCGGGCGGCGTACAGCCGGATCAATTCGCCCGCGATCTCGCGCACGGCGCGCCTGGCGCGGCCCTTGGTGCGCTGCCAGTCCGTCCCGCCTAGACGGTGCAGGCTCGGTGCCTCCCCTCCGACGTAGCGCGTGACCTGGTCCAGTTGGTCGGTCGGGACGTAGAGGCGGTCGGGGGGCTGGCCCCGCTTCGACGCCGCGTATTCGAGCACGACGTACTCCCGGGTGGCCCCCGCCACCGTGCGCTCGATCATGTCGACGTACCTGCCCACCCCGTGCTGGTCGTGAACGACGTAGTCCCCGGCGACGAGAGCCAGCGGATCGATGGCGTTGCGACGGCGCGATGGCATCCTCGCGAGGTCGCGGGTCTCCGTCCGCTGCCCCAGCAGGTCCATCTCCGTGAGGACGACTAGATGCGCCGGCCGGCTGACGAAGCCGTCGTGGAGGCGCCCTGTCGCCACCTCGAGCGGCGCCACCCCGGCTTCGCGGAAGTACTGCGCGAGCCTGTCGGCTGAGCCGTGGCCCTCCGCCACCAGCACCACGGAGTCACCCTCGGCGATCCACCCCCGCACCGACTCCGCCGCGGCGGTCAGGTCCCCGCGGAACTCGGCCACCGCCGCCGCGTCGAGGATGACGCTGCCGGGCGCCTCCTCGCGCGCGAAAGGGCCGGTGTCCCACCAGCCGATCCCGGCGGATCGCGCCGACGCCTCGACGTCTGCGAGATCCAGGTATGCCGCGGCCGACAGGTCGAGCGATGCCAAGGGGGCCTGGGCTCCCATGGCCGCGCTGTGCCAGGACGCCTCGAGGAATTCACGCGAGGTCTGCACCAGTTCACCGGCGCGAGCGGCCACTCGCTCCGGGTCGCAGGCGAGGACGAGCGATCCCGCGGGCAGCATGGACGTCAGTGGCTCGAGGGAGTCGACGAGAACCGGTGCGAGAGCCTCCATGCCCTCGACGACGATCCCCTCCGCGATCCGCGAGGCGATGTCGGACAGTTCGGGGTGGCTGATCGCCAGCGCTGCCGCGCGAGCGCGCACGTCGTCAGTCAGGAGGATCTCGCGCACCGGCCCGGCCCGCAGCCCCTCCTCGACGAGCCCGACGGAACGCTGATCGCTGACTGCGAATGCTCTGACCTCCTCGACCGTGTCACCCCACAGCTCGACGCGCACCGGGTGCTCGTCGGTGGGCGGGAAGACGTCGAGAATCCCTCCGCGCACGGCGAACTGGCCGCGCTTCTCGACGAGGTCGGTGCGCGCGTAGCCGAACTCGACGAGACGGCGCACGGCCTCGTCGAGGTCGACAGTGTCGCCCGCGCGCATGTGCAGGACGTCGATCTCCCCGAGCCCGGGGGCCAGCGGCTGCAGGAGGGCACGCACCGGCGCGATGACCACTCGAAGGCCGTCGCCCGCGGCAGCGAGCCGGCGCAGGACGTCGAGCCTCCGCCCGACCGTGTCAGCGGACGGGCTGAGCCGCTCATGCGGCAGGGTCTCCCACGCCGGGAACTCCGCGGCGGACCCGGCGCCCAGCAGGTCGCCCACGGCCCACGCGAGATCCTCGGCCTCTCGCGCGGTCGCAGTCACCGCCAGGCAGAGGGCCCCCTCGGGGAGGGACTGCGCCACATGGCCTACGAGGAAAGGCCGCACCGCGGTGACGGCCGTGATGCGCAAGTCCTCGGCGGCGGGTCGCGCGGCGGCCCGTGTCAGCGCCTCGCATCCGGGGACGTCCGCGAATGCGTCGAGGAGTCCCGTGATGGTCATGCGTCCTGGGCGGCGAGCATGGCGGCGCGCAGGTCGTCTACGACCTCCGGGATGCCGACGATGAGGTCGGTGACGTACGGCCGCGGCTGGTTGAAAGCCACGGGCTCGCCGCTGATATGGGATGCCGGCAGGCCCTGCGCGTGAGCGACGGCGAGCGGTGCGGCGACATCCCACTCGTAGAAGCCCGTGTCGTGCACATAGGCCTCGGCTCGGCCGCTGAGGATCTCGTTGACCTTCGCGCCCACTGAGCCGACGTCGACAACCTCGACGCCGCCGTCGAATCCTCGCTCGGCCAGGCGGGCGGCGAGGATCTCCACCGCCGCCGCAAGGGTCGAGGGTGGCCGGGTGCGCGAGGCCACGATGCGCACGGGGCGGTCCGCCGGCAGCCCGCGGCGAGGCGCGGGCGGGTCTGCGACCTGGCGGGTCAGCCCCTGGGCGGGAAGCTCCACGGTACCCGCGCTGAGCACTCCGCCTGCCGGGTGAGACGCATCCCGAGTCCACAGCACGATGTGCACTGCGAAGTCCGCGCGCCCCTGCCCGTACTCCCAGGTGCCGTCAAGCGGGTCGACGATCCAGACTCGGTCGGCATCGAGGCGGATCGGGTCGTCGGCGCCCTCCTCGCTGAGCACGACATCGTCGGGGCGCGATTCGGCGAAACGCGCGACGATGAGTTCGTGGGAGGAGCGGTCCGCGTCCTTGCGCAGTGCGTCTGCGGACTCACGGTCCTCCACCGGGCCGCGGGACTCCCTGAGCTCCAGGAGCAGGCGCCCGGCCTCGGCGGCCACGCGCGCGGACAACTCCATATCGCTCACGGGGTCGCTCACGGGGTCGCTCACGGGTTGGGTCATGGCAGCTCCTCCGATGGATCGGCGTTGAAGAGGTTCTGGGCGCGCGTGACGCCCTCAGCGATGATGCACTCGATAGCGTCCCCGGCGCGATCGAGAATCGCCGGCAGTTGCTCGCGCTGTGTCGCGCTGAACGGCCGGAGCACGAAGTCGGCGGGATCCTGGCGGCCCGGTGGCCTGCCGATCCCCACGCGCAGCCGCACCGTGTCCCCCGTGCCCAGCGCGGACCTGACGCTGCGCAGACCGTTGTGGCCGTTGTCTCCCCCGCCCTGCTTCACCCGCAGCGCCCCGAAAGGGATGTCGAGTTCGTCATGGACCAGGACGACGTGATCGGGATCCACCCCGAAGAAGCCGCACAGCGCGGATACCGGGCCGCCGGACTCGTTCATGTACGAGCGACCTCGCGCGAGCGCGACCTTGGCTCCAGCCCAGCGGGCCTCGAGCACCTCGCACCGCGTGTACCGGTGCGAGGTGAGGCGCCCACCCCAGCGACGGGCGAGCTCGTCGACGACCATCACGCCGACGTTGTGGCGCGTGGCGGCATAGTCCGGGCCGGGGTTGCCCAGGCCGACGACCAGCCAGGGCTCCATCGTGCGGTCGGGAAGGTCAGGACTCGTCGGCGGCGTCGGATCCCGAGTCGCCGTCCGACGAGCCGGCTTCGACGGACTGCTCGCCCCCGGCGCCTTCCTCCGACTCGCGCTCGGCGGCGTAGGAGCCGCTGAACTCCGGCGCACTGGCGGCTGCCTCCGCGGCCGCGGCGGCCTCCGCAATGAGCGCCTCGGACTCCGCGGCACGCGCGCGAGCCTCGGCCTCGGTGACGATGATGAGGTCCACGTGCTCCAGGGTGCGGCGAACCGGGTCGCGCTGGATGTCGCGCGGCTTGGCCAGTGTGGTGTTGCCCGACTGCACGATCTCGAAGGTCACGCGCGGCTTGCGCAGGGCCTGCTCGAGGTCATGCCCGGGCAGGGACACGTGCAGCAGGACGGCGTCATCCCCGTAGAGCACCGCGGGGACGCGGCCGTCGCGCCGAAGTCGGCGGGCGGCGCCCTTCCCGAACTCCGAGCGCGGCTCGGCATCCAGGCGTACGTACACGTGTCCTCCTCGGTCAGGGTCGCCCAGTGGAGCGGCCGCTCGTCGTGCCCTCCGGCGATGGCACGCGGGGGTCTCCTCGCGAAG
The DNA here is from genome assembly GCA_029978585.1 of Actinomycetota bacterium. Lineage (GTDB taxonomy): Bacteria > Actinomycetota > Actinomycetes > S36-B12 > S36-B12 > Mxb001. The sequence continues at coordinate 19,345 of JAPOJD010000003.1, read as the reverse complement.
CGGACATACCGCCTCGGCAGCGACCCTCGTCGATGACGGTGGCGGACCACCCTCGCCGGGGAGCTCCCCCAGCCTACCCGAGGGCTAGGGGGCCGCCGTCACGTGCTCCGCGAGCTCGAACATGCTCGTAACCGAGCCGTCGGTGAAGACCTCGTAGATCGCCTTGGCGAGCAGCGGCGCGATGGACAGCACCGTGAGCTTCTCGAACGTGTGCTCGGGCGGGATGGGGAGCGTGTTGGTGACCACGACCTCGCTGATCCGCGACTCGTGCAGCCGCTGTGCCGCAGGTGCGCTGAGAATGCCGTGGGTCGCGGCAACGATGACGTCCGCCGCGCCGTTATCGAAGAGCGTCTCCGCGGCCTTCACGACAGTCCCGCCCGTGTCGATCATGTCGTCCACCAGCACGCACACCCTGTCCTTCACGTCGCCGACGACCTCCAGCACGCGCACCTGATTGGGCAGCAGCGGATCACGCCGCTTGTGGATGATCGCGAGTGGCGCGCCGAGGACATCGGTCCACTTCTCCGCGACGCGGACCCGGCCCGCATCCGGGGACACCACGGTGATCTGCGAGCGGTCCACGCGCTCGGACACATGAGCGGCAAGCAGCGGCAGGGCGAAGAGGTGGTCCACCGGGCCGTCGAAGAAGCCCTGGATCTGAGACGTGTGCAGGTCGACCGTGATCAGACGGTCCGCCCCGGCAGTGACGAACAGGTCCGCCATGAGCCTTGCGGAGATCGGCTCGCGACCGCGGGGCTTCTTGTCCTGGCGGGCATAGCCGTAGAAGGGCGCGATCACGGTGATCCGCTTGGCGCTGGCCCTCTTCAGGGCATCCACCATGATCAGCTGCTCCATGATCCAGGTGTTGATCGGCGCGGTGTGGCTCTGGATCACGAAGGCGTCGCAGCCCCGCACCGACTCCTCGAAGCGAACGAAGATCTCACCGTTGGCGAAGTCGTACGCCGACACCGGGCACAACTCCACGCCGAGGTGATCGGCGACCTCCTGGCCCAGCGCGGGATGCGAGCGCCCCGACAGCAGCACGAGTCGCTTGTTGGGGGGGAACGTCAGCTGGCTCACGGGGCCTCCTCCGTCGCGTCCTGTGCATCCTGCCCTGAACGGGCCGCTCGAGCCGCCTCCGCCGCGGCCGTCCCTGCCCTGCGCCTCTCGACCCACCCCTCGATCGTGCGCTGGCGGGCGCGGCCGACCGCCATCGCCCCCGGGGGGACATCATCGGTGATGACCGATCCTGCCGCGGTGTAGGCCCCGTCCCCGACACTGACCGGGGCAACGAGCATCGTGTCGCTGCCGATGCGGGCTTCACGGCCCACCACGGTCGCATGCTTCTCCGCGCCGTCGTAGTTGACGAAGATCGTGGCCGCACCGATATTCGAGCCGTCGCCGATGACGGCATCACCGACATAGGACAGGTGCGGGACCTTGGCCCGCTCCCCCAATTCCGCGTTCTTCATCTCGACGAACGCCCCGGCCTTGGCGCCATTCCCGATGCTCGTGCCCGGACGGAGGTACGTGTAGGGACCCACCGAGGCCCCCGAGCCGATCACCGCCAGTTCGCACCAGGCGTGCGTCACCGTCGCGCCCTCGCCGACCTCGCACGACACCATGGTGACCCCGGGCCCGATGCGCGCTCCTGAGGCGACAGCGGTCGGCCCGCGCAGGGCGGTCTGGGGAAGGATGGTGACATCGCGGGACAGGTCGACGTCGACGTCGATCCACACCGATTCCGGCTCGAGCATCGACACGCCCTCCAGCATCCAGCGCCGATTGATCCGGTCGCGCATGAGGGATGCGGCCGCGGAGAGCTGGACGCGGTCGTTCACGCCGAGGATCTCGTCGGAATCCGGCACCTTGAGCGCTGCCACCGGGGATCCCTGCTCGCTCAGCAGGCCGATGACATCCGTGAGGTACTCCTCCCCCTGCGCGTTGGCGGTCGACAGGCCGCCGAGCGCCGGCACCAGGGCCTTCGGGTCGAAGGCGTACATCCCGGCATTGATCTCGCGGATGCGCAGGGTCTCCTCGTCGGCATCCCGATGCTCGACGATGGCCGAGACCAGGCCTCCGGCATCGCGTACGACGCGCCCGTAGCCTGCAGGGTCCTCCAGATCCGCGGTGAGGACGGTCGCCGAGGCCCCCGAGTCCTGCTGCTTGCTCAACAGCGCGCGCACGGTCTCTCCGGTGAGCAGCGGCGTGTCGCCGGACAGGACGATGACCGGGCCGTCTCCCAGCATGCCCTGCGCATCGAGAGCATCGACGGCGACGCGGACCGCGTTGCCCGTGCCGCGCTGCTCCGCCTGGACCACTGTGTCAACCCAGGGTGCGATCTCCTCGAGATGCTCGATCACCAGGTCCCTGCCGTGTCCCACGACCACGACAACATGCGCGGGCTCGACCGCGGCCGCCGCCTCGATGACGTGCCCGACCAGGCTGCGACCCGCAACCGCGTGCATCACCTTGGGCACGGACGAGCGCATCCGCGTGCCCTCTCCCGCCGCGAGGACGATGACGATCGGGGCCTCTGTCACCGGGCACGGACCTTTCGGACGCAGGAGGGGTGAGGCGCACACTACCCCCTGGACGCCGCACCGGACACGGGTCGGCGCGGGAGCTCCCGGCGAGGGAGTCGAACCCCCATTCAGAGATCCAAAGTCTCTTGTCCTGCCATTGGACGAGCCGGGACCGAACGCGGGGATGAGTCTGACAGGTGCCCCCGGGCTCGACAGGTTACGGAGGCGTAGGTTACGGTGTCGTAGGTCGGATCCGCCGACCGTTCTAGGGGAGGTCCCGTGACCGCTACGCCCGCCGCACCGCCTGTGCCCGGCATCGTGACCGAGCCGATGGCCCGCGGGATGAAGGTGACCATCGGGCTGTTCGTGGCGGTTCCCCTCCTCGCGGTGGCCCTGGCCATCCCCGTTGCCTGGGGCGGCTGGCTGGGATGGACTGACATCATCCTCGCGCTCGTCTTCGCCTTCATTGCCGCGATCGGCATCACCATCGGCTACCACCGCCACTTCACGCACGGATCCTTCAAGTCCCCGCGCTGGGTGTCGGGATTCCTGGCCCTCGCCGGCAGCATGGCCATCGAGGGCTCCCTCACTCAGTGGGTGGCCGATCACCGGCGCCATCACGCGCGCAGCGATGAGGAGGGCGATCCGCACAGCCCATGGAGGTACGGCACATCGCACAAGGCCGTGGCCAAGGGGCTGCTCTTCGCTCATGTCGGCTGGCTCTTCGACGGCCAGCAGAGCTCCATCGAGCGCTACGCCCCCGACATCGTGGCCGATCCGATGCTCAACCGGATCTCGCGGAATTTCCAGTGGGTGGTCGTGGTGAGCATCCTGCTGCCCGCGGTGCTCGGCGGACTCATCACCTGGTCGTGGGTGGGGGCCCTTACCGCGCTCTTCTGGGCGAGCCTCATCCGGATCGCGCTCGTGCACCACGTCACGTGGTCCATCAACTCGATCTGCCACGTCTTCGGCAACCGCCCCTTCACGACGCGCGACCGCTCGACGAACAACGCCTGGCTGGCACTGCCCTCCCTCGGCGAGTCCTGGCACAACCTGCACCATGCCGAGCCCACCGCCGCGCGGCACGGCGTACTCAAGGGGCAGGTCGACGTCAGCGCGGCGATCATCAAGGGGATGGAGCGACTGCACCTGGCGCACGACGTGCGATGGCCGAACCCTGCGCGCCTGGCAGCGAAGCTGCAGGACCCCGCCCTGCGCCACCGCATCCGCGGCTGGCACCCCGACCTGCCCGCAACCGGCGCCGGGCGAACGGCCGAGCCGGTATCGCGGGACGACTCAGCGGTCGCGTAGTCGCGCCATGCGCATGTCCGGCCGCGAGCGGCGCGAGCAACTCGTCGACATCGGCCGCACCCTCTTCGCCGAGAAGGGGTTCGAGGCAGTGAGCGTGGAGGAGATCGCCGCAAAGGCGGGCGTCTCCAAGCCGGTCGTGTACGAGCACTTCGGGGGCAAGGAGGGCCTGTACGCGGTCGTCGTCGATCGGGAGATGACGAGACTCCTGACGATGATGAGCGACGCACTTCGCGGCAGCCATCCGCGACGCCTGCTCGAGGAGGCCGGCATGGCGCTCTTCGATTACATCGACGAGCACTCCGATGGCTTCCGCATCCTCGTGCGCGACTCGCCCGTGTCCCAGCAGACCGGGTCGTTCGCCAGCCTCATCGTCGACATCGCCGGGCAGGTCGAGCACCTGCTCGCCGAGCAGTTCCGGGCCCACGGACTTCCGACGCGACTCGCGCCGATGTACTCGCGCATGCTCGTCGGCATGACCGCCCTCACCGGCCAGTGGTGGCTCGACGTGCGCAAGCCCCGCAAGGAGGAGGTGGTGGCACACCTGGTGAACCTCTCCTGGAACGGGCTGTCGCACCTCGATACCAGCCCGTCCGCGGTGACCCGCGGGACCACCTAGCCCGAGGTCACGACCCGCGCCCCGGGCACGGGTCCGCGCGCGCATCTCACCGAGCGGATCTCGGGTGTCGAGGTGAGCGCGGCGGCGATGTCGAGGGCGTGATCGGCATCGCGCGCCAGGAAGGCGCACGTGGGGCCGCTGCCTGACACCAGCGCCCCGAGCGCACCCAGGTCGGTACCGGCCTCGAGCACGCGCGACAGCTCCGGGCGCAGCGAGATGGCCGCCTCCTGAAGGTCATTGCTCAGCGCCCGCCCCAGAGCCCGGGCGTCGCCGTCGCGCAGGGCCTGCATGAGGTCGTCCGGTACGACGGGCGGCGGTGGTTCCTCGCCGCGATCCCCCCGAAGGCGATCGAGTTCGGCGTACACGGCCGGGGTGGACAGTGTCGTACGGCTGAGCGCGAGCACCCAGTGGAACTCCCCGCGGCACAGCACCGGGGTGAGTCGCTCCCCACGTCCGGTTCCCACGGCCGTGCCGCCGCGCAGCGCGAAGGGGACATCGGACCCGAGGTCCGCCGCCAGCGACGTCAGGTCGATCTCGGCCCGAGTCCGCCACAGCGCCGCACCCGCCGCGAGGGCCGCCGCAGCATCGGCACTGCCCCCTGCCATGCCCGCTGCCACCGGGATCGCCTTGACCAAGGTCGCGTGGACGTCCGGCCGGATCCCGGCTCGCTCGGCCAGCAGTGCCAGCGCACGATGCGCGAGGTTCGCGGGTCCAGGCTCGACGAGATCCGCCCCCTCGCCCGAGACCATCACCTGCAGGCCGGCGCCTTCGGCAACCTCGATCTCGTCATACAGCGAGACGGCGTGGAATACGGTCGCCAGGTCGTGGTAGCCGTCCGCCCGCAGCGGCCCGACCGACAGCGCGAGGTTGACCTTGCCCGGGGCGCGCACCCGGATCGGCCCCGTCATCACGGCCTCGCCGCCGCGATGCGCGCGAACTCGGTCACGGAGAGCGACTCCCCGCGCGCGGACGGATCGATCCCGGCCTCGCGCAGGACGCGCTCGGCCTGCTGCGGCGAGCCGGCCCATCCGGAGAGCGCCGATCTCAGCGTCTTGCGCCGCTGCGCGAACGCGGCATCGATGCAGGCGAAGACCTGCTCGCGGGTCGCGGACGTCTCCGGTGCCGCCTGGCGCTCGAAGGAGACCAGCTGGGACTCCACGCGGGGCACCGGCCAGAACACCGATGCCGGCACGGACCCAGTCCGAGCTCCGCGGGCGAACCACGCGAACTTGGCCGAGGGGACGCCGTAGGTCCGCGATCCCGGCGGCGCGACGAGCCGGTCCGCCACCTCGGCCTGCACCATCACCAGCCCCCGGTCGAGGCTCGGGAATGCCTCGAGCAGGTGGAGGACGATCGGCACCGCGACGTTGTACGGCAGATTGGCCACGAGCGCAGCGGGCTCGGCCGGAAGGCGGGTGACCCGCATGGCGTCTCCCGTGATCACGGTGAGGCGCGCGGCGTCCTCGGGGCGCAGGCGCCCCACGGTGTCGGGGAGCGCCTTTGCGAGGGCCGGGTCCACTTCGATCGCGACCACCTCGGCCCCCGAGGCGAGCAGCCCCAGGGTGAGGCTGCCCAGCCCCGGGCCGACCTCGAGAACGACGTCGCCGGGACCGACGTCGGCCAGCCGGACGATCCGCCGCACCGTGTTCGCGTCGACGACGAAGTTCTGGCCGAGTTGCTTCGTCGGCCTGATGCCGCGCTGCTCGGCAATGGCTCGCGCATCCGCGGCGCCGAGGAGTCCGTCCGGCATGGCCCTAGAGCGGCCCGAAGGCGCGCTCGGAGTTCGACCACAGGTCGTCGCAGAGTTGCTCGAGCGACTGAGAGCGGACGTCCGCCATGGCCCGCACCGTGAGGGGGACGAGGTAGGACGCGTTCACGGCCCCCCGGTGCGGGACCGGCGTGAGGTACGGCGCATCGGTCTCCACGAGGATCGCCTCGCGCGGCAGGCCGCGCAGGGCCTCGCGCAGCCCGTCGGCGTTCTTGTAGGTCACGACGCCGGCGAAGGAGCAGAGCCACCCCCGGTCGGCGCAGTGCTGCGCCATCTCTGCGTCACCGGAGAAGCAGTGGAAGACCACGCGGTCCGGAGCACCCTCCTCGTCCAGGATCCGCAGGATGTCGGCGTGGGCATCGCGGTCGTGGATCACCAGGGTGCGGTCGTTCCGCTTGGCGATGTCGATATGGCGGCGGAACGACTCGTGCTGCACCGCCTGGGCGTCATCACTGCGCGTCCTGTAGTAGTCCAGCCCGGTCTCCCCGATCGCACGCACCCTCGGCATCGCGGCCAGTGCCTCGATGGCGTCATAGGCGGCCTCGAGGCCGCTCCTGCCCTCGCGCTCCAGGATGCGCGGGGCGTCGTTGGGGTGCAGCGCCACGGCGGCCAGCACGTCCGGGCGCGCGCCGGCGAAGTCCGCCGCCCACTGCGAGGACGCGACGTCGCAGCCCACCTGGACCACCCGCGTGATTCCGGCCTCGCGTGCCAGGGCAAGAGCGTCGTCCGGGCCGGGCCCCTCGCCTAGATGACGGTCCACGACATCGAGGTGGCAGTGCGAGTCCACCACCGGGCGCGGCAGCGGGTCGGCGACCGGCGGGCGCTCCCTCACTCGGCGGGCTCCTCGAGACGCGGGAACAGGATCGCGCCCTTGGACACCGCGGTCCCGGGCGGCAATTGCCCCCAGCGCGCCACATCGCCGATCCGCTGCGCCGCGAGCGGGCCCAGGGCGGATTCGGCGCCCAGTTGCTCCCACAGCGAGGACATGGCACGCGGCATGACCGGGTTGTAGAGGACCGCGATCGCCCGCAGCGACTCGCAGACCGCGTAGAGCACGGCGTCGAGTCGCCCCGCCTGCGCGGGATCCTTGGCCAGCACCCACGGCTCCTGCTCGGTCACGTAGAGGTTCACTGCATCGATGAACCGGCGGACGTGGCCGATCGCCCCGGCGAAGTCCAGCCGCTCGACCGCGGCATCCGCAGCGCTCGCGACCTCGAGGAGCAGGTCCTCGAGCCGGGTCTCGTCCTCGGTCTGCGGACCGGCGGCCGGCAGGATCCCGTCGCGGTAGCGCTGCACCATGGCGGTGGCGCGCGAAGCCAGGTTGCCCAGGCCGTTGGCAAGCTCGGCGGTGTAGCGCGCGGACATGTCCTCCCAGGAGAAGGATCCGTCCTGCCCGAACTGGATGGCGCGCATGAAGTAGTAGCGGAAGGCATCCGATCCGAAGTGGTCGGTGATCTGCTCGGGAGCGATGCCGGTGAGCCGGGTCTTGCTCATCTTCTCGCCGCCGACCAGGAGCCATCCGTGGGCGAACACGCAGCGCGGGAGGTCCAGGCCCGCCGCCATCAGCATCGCCGGCCAGTACACCGCGTGAAAGCGCAGGATGTCCTTGCCGACCAGCTGGACGTCGGCCGGCCAGGTATCCGCGAAGAACCGTCCCTCGTCGGACTCGGGATCGGCGCCGTAGCCGATGGCGGTGACGTAGTTGAGGAGCGCGTCGAACCAGACGTACACGACCTGCTGCTCATCCCAGGGCAGGCCGATGCCCCACGCGACACTCGATCGCGACATGGAGATGTCCACGAGCCCACCGCGCAGGAAGCTCATGACCTCGTTGTAGGCGCTGGCGGGCTGGATGGCATCGGGATTCCGCTCGTAGTGCTCGATGAGCCTGTCCGTGAACGCGGAGAGCCGGAAGAACCAGTTCTTCTCGCGGAGCATCTCGACCGGACGTCCGTGCACCGGGCACAGGGGCGGCCCGCCCCCCTCCTCCTCGACCAGGTCCCCGGGGAGCTTGAACTCCTCGCAGCCCACGCAGTAGGGGCCCTCGTAGTCGGCCTCGTATACGTAGCCGTTGTCCCGCACGGCCTCCCAGAACCGGCCCACGCGCTCCTGGTGACGCGGCTCGGTGGTGCGGATGAAGTCGTCGTTGGCGACGTCGATGGTGCCGAGCACCGGCTTCCACGCGTCCTCGACAAGCCGATCCACCCACTGCTGGGGCTCGACGCCGCCGTTCTCCGCCGCCCGCTGCACCTTCGTGCCGTGCTCGTCGACGCCGGTGAGGTACCACACGGACTCGCCGCGCTGGCGATGCCAGCGCGTGAGCACATCACCGGCCGTGGTCGTGTAGGCGTGGCCGATGTGGGGGGCGTCGTTGACGTAGTAGATCGGCGTCGTGACGTAGAAGTCGGCCATGGCGCTCGATCCTACTTTCGCTCGCCAGGGCTCTCGTCGTCCGCATGCTTGGACGCCACGACGGCGTCATAGACGGATCGCCGCGGCACGCCGTACTCCTCCGCGACGCCGGTGATGGCCGAGCGCCGATCCTCGCCCTCCCCGACCCGTGCGGCGACCCGGCGGGCCCACTCCGCGGGAGTCCCCCGGTCACCGGTCCCCGCGAAGCCCCCGACGACCAGGGTGATCTCGCCGCGGACCCCCTCGGCCCCGGCGGCGAGTTCGAGGAGCGTCCCCCGGCGAACCTCCTCGTAGGTCTTCGTGAGCTCCCGGCACAGAGCGGCAGGCCTCGCCTCCCCGAAGGCGGCCACCATGTCCGTGAGCGCGGCCTGCAGTCGATGCGGCGACTCGAAGAAGACCATGGTGCGCGGCTCCCGCGCGAGGTCATCGAGGCGGCGGCGACGCTCGGCGCCGCGGCGCGGGAGGAAGCCCTCAAAGCAGAACCGATCCACGGGAAGCCCCGAGACCACGAGCGCCGCGAGCACGGCGCTCGGTCCCGGCAGGACGGTGACCGGGATGCCCGCATCGATGGCCGCCCGCGCGATGCGGAAGCCCGGGTCGCTCACCGCGGGCATGCCGGCATCGGTCACGACGAGCACGTCGGAGCCCGCGGTGAGATCGGCGAGCAGTTGCGTGGCCCGGCGCCCCTCGATGCTGTCGTGCAGCGACAGCACCCGGCCGCGCAGGGTGGCACCGAGGTCCCGCGCGAGCCGACGCAGTTTGCGGGTGTCCTCGGCCGCGATCACATCGGCAGACGCAAGGGCGGCCGCGAGTCGAGGGGAGGCATCCGCGGGATTGCCCAGGGGCGTGGCCGCGAGGATAACCCGGCCGGGACCGGTCATCGGCCCATCCTGGCAGGGTCCCGGCCTACGATGTCCGGATGGCGGCGACGGCGACGGCTGAGCCGACCGAGGCGGAGGAGCCTCCCGCCCCCGCGGCCCAGGCGTCCACCGCCTCCGCGCTCTACCCGCCCATGCCGTCGTCCGGCTGGCGGGGCTGGGCCGGCCCGATCGCCGTGGCCGCCCTGGGCGGCGTCCTGCGCTTCACCGAGCTCGGGCGCCCGAACGCCTTCGCCTTCGACGAGGTCTACTACGCCAAGGATGCCCTCGCGCTCCTGCGCTTCGGGTACGAGCAGCAGTTCGTGGAGGACGCCAACGACCTGATCCTGGCGTCGGACGGCAACTGGCGCACGATCGACGTGTTCGGCCCGGATGCCTCCTTCGTCGTGCATCCCCCCTTCGGCAAGTGGGTCATCGCCGCAGGGGAGTGGATGTTCGGCGTGACGCCGTTCGGCTGGCGGTTCTCCGTGGCCGTCCTGGGCACCCTCGCTGTTCTCCTCATTGCGCGGATCGTGCGCCGGCTCACCCGATCGGATCTCCTCGGGGTCGTCGCCGGCCTGTTGCTCGCCATCGACGGCATGCACCTGGTGATGAGCCGCACGGCGGTTCTCGACATGGTCCTGTCGTTCATGGTCCTGGTCGCGTTCGGCCTGCTCATCTGGGACCGCGACATGGTGCGACGACGATTCGCCGGACGGATACCCCTCGCGCCGAGTGAGTGGGGGCCGGCTCTCGGCCCGCGACCGCTGCGCTGGGCCGCCGGGATAGCGCTCGGCCTCGCCTGCGCGGTGAAATGGTCGGGGCTGTGGTACCTCGCTGCCTTCGGGATCATGACCGTGGTCTGGGACGTGGGGCTGAGGCGCTCGCTTGGCGTGGCTCGGCCGTGGACGGCGACGATCCTGCGCAGCGGGCCGATCGCCTTCGTCGCCATGGTGGGCAGCGCTGCCGTGGCCTATCTGCTCACCTGGTCCGGGTGGCTGCTCACCGCGGGTGGATGGGGCCGGGACTGGGCCGACAGCCAGCCCGAATCGCCGATCCCCGCTGCCCTGCGATCCCTGTGGCACTACCACGCGGAGGCCTGGAACTTCCATGTCGGACTGCAGTCCGACCATTCCTACGAGTCCAGTCCGCTGAGCTGGCTGTTCCAGACGCGACCGACGTCGTTCTACTGGAACAGCGTCGAGCAGGGCGTCAACGGATGCGATGCGAACACCTGCGCGTCGGCGGTCGCCGCCCTCGGGAACCCGGTCATCTGGTGGATCGGCGTCGCGGCCCTGCTCTACCAATTGTGGCGCTGGGCGGCGCGGCGCGACTGGCGGTCCGGGGCGGTCCTCGTCGGCGTCGCCGCGGGGTGGCTGCCGTGGATGCTCTACCTGGACCGCACGATCTTCACCTTCTATTCCGTGGTGTTCGTGCCGTTCACCGTCATGGCGCTGACGCTGACCATCGGCAGCATCCTGGGGCCGGCCGACGCGCCGCCGGAGCGACGGCGATGGGGGGCCATCGGCGCCGGCGCGATCGTGCTGCTCGCCGTGGTCGCGGCCTGGTGGTTCTATCCGGTGTGGACCGCCGAGCAGATCCCGTACGACCTGTGGCGACTGCGCATGTGGATGCCCACCTGGGTGTGACGACTCAGTTGGTGGCGCAGGTCTCGGTCGTGCCCTCCGGCACCACGCAGACGCCCCAGGTGATCTCCGTCTTGCCGTAGGAGTAGGGCTTGCCGTCGTACGTTCCCTTGCTCGCCGGCATCGTCAGGCGGTAGCGGGCCACCTTCAGCGGAGCGAAGGCGTTCATCGTCTCGGCCGGGATGGTGACCACGGTCTTCCAGGGGTAGGGCTTGTCGCAGCCCTTGAGCTCCCGCACCCGGTAGCCCACGTCGGCGCCCTGCCATCCCGAAGCGCCCTTGCGCCGGATGTAGGTGTTCTTCGACGGCGGATACTTCCAGCACTCCGTCAGTGACAGCGTGGGCAGCTGATTCGCGAGCGGCCCGCAGGTGAACGTGTTGTCGACGTCGCCCTCGACCCAGGAGCAGGCGGACTTCATCTTCGCGGCGGGGGCAGCGGACGCCGGAGCCGTGAGGAGAGCAGCCACGGCGCTTCCCGCGGCCAGGACCACAAGGGCGCCCGCGAACATGCGGGTTGCCCTGCCCGCGTGGGCGTCGTAACCGACCATGGTGACCTCCCTGTTGAGCTGAGGGGATTTGAACCCCTGACCCCCTCGATGCGAACGAGGTGCGCTACCGGACTGCGCTACAGCCCCTCGCGGGCGGACCCGCGAAGCACCCGGGGAGGCGATGGCCCGCCGAGGCGTCGACGAGCCTATCAAGTGCTCGCGCGCCGAAGCGGTCAGGCGGTGCGGCCGTACGCGTCGTCGACCCCGGCGTCGGAGGTCGCGGCGGTCCATGTCGCCGCATGTCTCCCGCGCGCCGTGCGACCCCGCAGGCGTACGAGCTCTCCGAGGGGAGCCGCCTCCTCGGCCGGCGCGCGTCCTTCGGAGGCGACGTGGCGGGTCGAGGACCGACGGGCCACGAGGATCCCGAGGCAGAAGGCGACGAGCAGGCCGACGCTGGCCGCCACCCCGGGCAGGGGCACGAACTCAAGGACCCACCCGGTGACGGCGACGAGGGCGACGAACCCGAGGACGCCCAGCCACACGCGGCGTCGGCGGGAGGCGGTCGCCGCGGGACTGGGGGCCGAGCCGTGCACGCGCGCGAGGGCACCCATCGCGGTCTGGTGCCGCTCGATACGAGCCGCCTGATCGTCCACATGGCGGCGTAGCCAGATGGGGATGAGCACGCACGCCCAAAGCCCCACGATGGCGACGTAGATCAGCCCCGTCACGAAACTGAACGCTATGCGGACAGCAGGCCATCTCCCGGTATCTCCGCGTCAATGCGCGAACGTGTCGCAGGTCGCGGAGCCGGGAGCCTGCCCGCGGCGTCGCGACCAGGTCGCATGCCGACTCAGGCGCGGGGGGTCGCCTGGGCGGCCCGCCATCTCTGCAGCAGGCCACCGGGCACCTCGTCCGAGCACAGGGCGAAGGTGAGGTGGTCCCGCCATCCTCCGTCGATGTGGAGGTAGCGCAGGCGCAACCCCTCGGGCCGGAAGCCGAGCTTCTCGACCACGCGCAGCGAGGCAGCGTTCTCCGGCCTGATGTTGATCTCGATGCGGTGCAAGCCCACCTCGGTGAAGCAGTGGTCGGTCGCGAGTGCCACGGCGGTGGGGACGATCCCCCGGCCGGCCACGGCCTGGTCGATCCAGTAGCCCACGTATCCGCTCATGAGCGACCCGCGCGCGATCCCCCCAACCGTGACCTGCCCCACGAACCGGCCCTCGTAGGTGAGGGCGAACGGCAGGCCCCGGCCCTCGCGCGCCTCCGCGCGCAGGCGGCGCACCATCGCGCCGTAGGTGTGGGGTACGTCGCGGTTGTCGAGCGGCACCGTCGCCTCCCACGGGCGAAGCCACGACGCGTTACGACTGCGCACCTCACGCCATGCGGACGCGTCGCGCAGCCGCAGCGGTCGAAGGCCCACGGGACCGTCGCTGAGCCTCGCCGGCCAGCCCGGGGTCATCGTGCCGCCGCATCGGCATCACGGGTCCAGTGCCCGCGTCGGCCACCCGTCTTCTCCTGCAGGCAGATGCCGCCGATGACGGTCGCCGGGTCGACGGCCTTCACCATGTCGACGAGGGCCAGTGCCGCGACCGCGACGCAGGTCAGGGCCTCCATCTCGACTCCGGTGCGGTCGGCGGTGCGCACCGTCGCCTCGATCGCCACGTGGTCGTCGAGCACCTCGAGGTCGACCGTGACGCCGTGAATGGCGAGCGGGTGGCACAGGGGGACGAGGTCAGGAGTGCGCTTGGCCGCCTGGATCCCCGCGATGCGTGCCACCGCCAGCGCGTCGCCCTTGGGCACCCCTCCCTCGCGCAGCAGGCGGACCACCTCGGCCGATACCTCGACATGTCCGGTCGCCGTGGCGGTGCGGACGGTCACGTCCTTGCCGCTCACGTCGACCATCCGGGCCCGGCCCCGGTCGTCGAGGTGGGTGAGCCCCTCGTCGCGCGTCGGCTCGTTCACGGCTCGTCCCTCCGCAGGTCGATGACGGTGACGGCATCGCCCTGCTCGACGCGCGATACCTCGGGCGGGATGACGGCGAGTGCGTCTGCCCGGGCGAGGCCGCCGAGGATGTGCGAGCCCTGCGCGCCCTCCGGGTAGGCGACGTACCGACCGTCCTCCACGCGCAGTTGGACGCGCGCGAACTGCGTCTTGCCCGCCGGCGAGTCGAACGCCGCCGTGCACACGGCGGTCACCGCCGGACGGTGAACGCGCTCGAACCCCATCATCCGGCGGATCAGCGGACGCACGAACACCTCGAAGGAGACATAGGCGCTCACGGGATTGCCGGGCAGCGTCGCGATCGGGATGGCATCGTCGCCGAGCACCCCGAAGCCCTGCGGCATGCCCGGCTGCATGCCCACCTTGACGAACTCGACCGTGCCGATTCGCGAGAGCACCGCCTTCACCGTGTCGTAGGCGCCCATGCTCACGCCGCCGGAGGTGATGACGAGGTCGGCCCGGACGAGCTGGTCGTCGAGCGTGGCCATGAGCCGCTCCTCGTCGTCGGGGACCGGCCCCGCCCGGTACGCCGTGGCTCCCGCCTCGCGTGCCGCCGTGACGAGCATGACGCTGTTGGAGTCCGCGATGAGCCCGTGGCGCAGCGGCACCCCGGGATCGACGAGCTCATTGCCGGTGGAGATCACGACGACGCGCGGACGCGGGTGCACGCGCACCTCGGCGCGCCCCACCGCGGTCGCCAGGGCAATGGAGCGCGCGGTGAGCACGGTGCCCACCTCGAGCACCGGGGTGCCGGCAAGGACATCCTCGCCGGCGCGCCGGATGTAGGAGCCCGGCGCTACCGGCGAACGGATCTCGACCCGGTCCGTGCCCGCATCCGTCGCCTCGACCGGGACGATGGCATCCGCCCCATCGGGCAGCGGCGCCCCGGTCATGATGCGGATCGCGCGGCCCGGGGCGACGCGCTCGGTGGCGCGGTAGCCCGCGGGCACGTCGTCCACCACGTCGAGCGTGACCGGGGATTCCGCCGAGGCGCCCGCGACATCCGCGGCCAGCACGGCGTAGCCGTCCATGGAGCTGTTGTCGAACGACGGCAGGGGCCACGCCGCACTCACGTCTTCCGCGAGGACGCAGCCGGCGGCGTCGAGCAGCGGGAGCGTGATGGGCTCGAGCGGGCGCACCGCCTCCAGGGCGATCCGCTGGTGCTCCTCGACGCTCCGCATCGCGTGCCTCACTCCCCGCCCGGCAGGCCGAGTCGTCCCATGAGCCAAGCGCGTAGCGGACCCCCGAGATCCTCGCGCTCGAGCGCCAGTTGGATCACCGCCTGCAGGTATGACAGGCGATCCCCGGTGTCGTAACGGCGACCGGTGAACAGCACTCCGTGCACCCCGCCCCCCGGCACGCCGGGGTGGCACAGTCGCTGAAGGGCGTCGGTGAGCTGGATCTCGCCGCCGCGACCGGGAGGGGTGTCGGCGAGGATCTCGAAGATGGCGGGGTCCAGGACGTAGCGGCCGATGACGGCGAGCGAACTCGGCGCGCTCTCCACCGGGGGCTTCTCGACGAGGTCGGTGACACGCACCACCCCCGGCTCGCCGGTGGCCTCGACCGCCGCGCAGCCGTACAGCGATATCTGCTCGCGCGGCACCTCCATGAGGCACAGGACCGAGCCGCCTAGCCGCTCGCGCACGTCGATCATGCGGGGCAGGATCGGATCGCGCGGATCGATGAGGTCATCGCCGAGGAGCACGGCGAACGGCTGCGGGCCCACGTGATGGCGGGACATGAGCACCGCGTGGCCGAGGCCGAGGGGCTGTCCCTGCCGGACGTAGTGGATCCGGGCCAGGTCGGAGGAACGCTCCACCAGCCTCAGGCGCGCGTCGTCGCCCTTCTCCGCGAGGACCTCCTCCAACTCCAGGTTGCGGTCGAAGTGGTCCTCCAGCGCCCGCTTGTTGCGCCCCGTGACGAAGAGCAGGTCGTCAAGCCCGGCGGCCACCGCCTCCTCGACGACGTACTGGATGGCCGGGGTGTCGACGACGGGGAGCATCTCCTTGGGCGTGGCCTTCGTGGCGGGGAGGAAGCGCGTGCCCATTCCGGCCGCGGGGATCACGGCCTTGTCGACGCCCATGGGCTCACCCTAGATCCGCCCGGGGCGAGAATGGCGCCATGGGCAGCATGCCGACCGATCCCGGGGACATCGCCGCGGCCAAGGCGGAGGCGCGCGCCCGGGCCCGCGCATCCCGTCGCGCCGGCCCGGCGGCCGACGAGGAGGCCCTCGCCCGCGCCGCCCTCGCGGCGATCGCCACTCTGCCGGGCGAGGCGCGGGTCACGGCCTACGTGTCCTACGGCACCGAGCCGGCGACCGGCCCGCTCCTGGCGGCGCTCGCGGGTGCCGGAGTGGAGGTCCTGATCCCGCGGGTGCGCGGGGAGGACCTGGAGTGGTGCGGTGCGGACGCACCGCGCGCGCCGAACGGCATGGGCATCGAGGAGCCCACCGGTCCGGCGGGGGCCCTGCTGCCACTGCGCGCGATGCTCGTTCCCGCGCTTGCCGCGTCGCCCCGCGGCGACCGTCTCGGCAAGGGGGGCGGGTTCTACGACCGGACCATCGCCGCGCTGCGCGCTTCGGGCCAGGCACCGCCCGTGATCGCCGTACTACGCGACGAGGATGTCTGGGCGGAGGTCCCAACTCAGGGTCACGACGAGCGCGTCGACGCGATCCTGACCCCGACGCGCCTCATCGACTGCCGCGCGTCCGGCGGGTAGTCACGTCGCCAGCGCCTGACCGATGAAGGCGCCCAGGCCGACGCCGAAGACGCAGAGCACCACCGACAGGAGCGCGTAGACCAGGGGCGGCCCGATGCGGACCGAGCCCGGGCGCGTTGCGAGTTCGAGGACGTCGATGGAGAACGTGGAGTACGTCGACAGCGCACCGCAGAACCCCACCGCGAGCAGCGCCGACCACGGCCCATGCGCGAAGGGGATGAGGAAGCCCAGGAAGGTCGAGGCCACCACATTGGCGACGAGGATCGCCGGCGGGGACCCGAGCCGGCGGGAGCCGAAGGCGCGGGAGATCCCGTAGCGCGCGAGCGCTCCGCAACCGCCGCCCACGGCCACGAGGAGGACGTCGATCACAGCGCCTCCCCATCGGGAACCGTCCGGCGCCGACTGCCGAGGAACACCCCCAGCCACGCCGCTCCCACGCACAGGGACACGGTGAGCACGGCGTAGACCAACGCCAGGCCGACGCGACCGTCGACGAGCGCGCCGCGGATCTCCGCGGCGTAGGTGGAGAACGTCGTGAACCCGCCCAGGACGCCGACCGCGAGGAACGGGCGCAGCACCGGGTGGGCATCGGGCCTCCGCAGGATGGCAGCGACCAGCAGGCCCATGAGGAAGCAGCCCAGCACGTTGACCGTGAACGTCGGCAGGGGCAGCCCCTCGGGGCGCGGAAGGAGCCGGTCGACGCCGTAGCGCGCGAGGGCGCCGAGCGCGCCGCCGGCGGCCACCGCGATCACGGCCCGCGCGCCGGTCCACGCGGGAGGGGGCTGCGGCCGCTCGGTCACGGCTCTAGGCGTCGCGCCGCAGGAAGAGCACCCACGCCGGGATCGCCAGGACGAGGAACCACAGGAAGAACACGCCGAGGTGGCCCCACGCCTCGAGTCCGTCCGCGCCGACCCCCGCGGTGGCACCCGTGAAGGGGAGCACCCAGTCGATCCAGGTCCACTCCTGCACGAGCGCCACCGTCTGGATGATCGGCTCGACGAGCACGGCGAGCACGACCGGCACGATGATGCCCAGCGGCTGGTTGCGCGTGAGCGCCGTCAGGGCGAAGGCCATGAGGACGAAGATGACGACGTAGATCACCCCGCGCAGTCCCGGGGGACCGAGGGCCGTCGTGTCCCAGACCAGTCCCTTGCCCGCGATCGCGGGGCCGAGTGCGTTGGCGACGACGATGCAGGCGATGGCGAGGATGGCCGCGAGGATCACGACGAGGACGACCATGATGGTCTTCGCCGCGAAGACCCGGCTGCGTCGCGGATACGTCGACAGGGTGATGCGAATGAGGCCGTGGCGGTACTCCTGCCCGAACGAGGCCGCTCCGATGGTGCACAGGATGGCGGCCACGAGAGGCAGGAAGCCGGCGAATCCCGCGGTGGCACCCTCCGGCGGACCGCCCTGGAAGTCCTCGGCGCTGTTGACAAGCCAGGTCACGAACAGGACGAGCGCGGCGGGGACCAGGGCGCCGACGAGCATGAGCGCCCACGTGGAGCGCACCGTGCTGATGCGCACCCACTCGTAGGTCAGCGGGCCGCTCATGCGGACTCCCCCGGCGCGAAGGCGAATTCCTGGGAATCGCCGGTCAACTCCATGAACGTCTCCTCGAGGCTGGCGCGCCGGCGGGCGAGTTCGCGCAAGGCAACCCCCGCCCCGAACGCGACGCGGCCGACGTCGTCGGTGGACATCCCCGTCACGGCCAGGCCGTCGTCGCCCTCGCGTTCCACGTCGGCCCCCGAGGCACGCAGCGCCTCGGCGAGGCGCGCCGGATCATCGCTGCGTACGAGGACGTCGCTGCGCTCGGAGACGAGATCATCGACGGTCCCGTCGGCCACGAGACGACCTCGGGCGATGACGACGACGTGCTGGGCCATGACCTGCATCTCGCTGAGCAGGTGACTGGAGACCAGAACGGCATTGCCCGCGGCGGCGTACGAGCGAAGGAACTCGCGCAGCCACTGAATGGACTGCGGGTCGAGCCCGTTGGCCGGCTCGTCCAGCATGAGCGCGCGAGGGTTCGCGAGGACGGCCCCGGCGAGTCCGAGGCGCTGGGCCATGCCGAGGGAGAAGCCCTTGGGGCGCTTGTTGGCGACATCGGTCAGGCCGACCATCGCGAGGACCTCGTCGATGCGGGATTCGGGCAGCCTCGCATCCGTCGCCAGCATGCGCAGGTGGTCGCGCGCGGTGCGGCCGGGCAGGAAGGGCCGGGCGTCCAGGTGGGTCCCCACGACCTCGCTGGCATGGGGATGATCGATGAGGGGCTTGCCGTCGAAGAGCGTGCGGCCCTGCCCGCGGTCGAGCCCGAGCATGAGGCGCATGGTGGTCGACTTGCCGGCTCCGTTCGGACCGAGGAAGCCGGTGACGACTCCCTCGGGCACCTCGAAGGACAGGTCGTCCACGGCGCGCACGGAGCCGAAGGACTTGCCCAGTCCCTGAGCGGTGATAGCCATCCCCGGACCCTACCCGCCACCAAAGGGCCGCCTCGGCCGTCGTCCCCAGGCCGGCCTCGCGGATGGCTTAGCACTCGCTACTGTGGAGTGCTAATCTGGGATGCCCGCCCCAGGAGGAACCGTGCCCACGTACCAGTACGCGTGCAGCGACTGCGGCCACGAGCTCGAGGCCGTGCAGTCCTTCACCGACGACCCGCTCACCGAGTGCCCCGAGTGCGGGGGCACCCTGCGCAAGCGCTTCGGGAATGTCGGGGTGGTGTTCAAGGGATCGGGCTTCTACCGCACCGACTCGCGGGCCAAGTCCTCGGACTCGACGTCGTCCACGTCGGCATCGTCCACGTCATCGTCGTCGTCATCGTCGTCGACAGCGACGTCGTCCTCGTCAACGTCGTCCTCGTCATCTGACAGCGCAGGGTCCTCGACCAGTGCCCCCAAGAAGGAGTCGTCGACTACCTCCTGAGGTTGAGTGGCGGGTGGGGTGGCCCAAACCCGCGGGGTTTGGGGGGCCCGCCCCCCCACCCCCCCGCAGGGGGGGGGGGGGG
>JAPOJD010000205.1 GCA_029978585.1 Actinomycetota bacterium | reverse complement strand
TCCTGCGCTCGGGGTCGCGGATGCAGGCGGCGGCAGGACTGATGCGGTGAGGAGCACCGCGATGCCAAAGCCGAATGCACGGGCGAGGCGGTTCATGCGCATGACCCTATGGGACACGTGTGCCGACCGGGCGATCCCTCAGGAGCCGCTCAGTGTCCAGCCCGCGTACAGCAGGGTCACCGCGATGGGCCAGAAGGCCAGCGCATGCATCCTCATGCCGGTGTGACGTCGACTCCCCGCGCCGAGGTTCCCGGCCGGATCCCTTGGGGCCGCCTCCTTCGCGAGTATGGGACCAAGGTCCCCGCTAGCGTGGACCCTGCGGGGGACACGATGCGACGGACGGAGTCCCCATGCCACAGGACCAGGAACCCGCGGAGCAGGGCACGGCCCCGTCGCGGAGCAGAAGGCGGGCGCTGCCCCTGGTCGCTGCCGTGGCGATCAGCGTGTCCATCGCCCTGCCGGTCGGCGCGCTGCTCACCGGTGTGACGTCTGCAACGACGGCCCCGCTCCCCGGGGCCGACTCTCCCGCGGCGATCAATCCGCCCGGCGAGGCCGGCTTCGGTGTGTTCTACGTCAACGGCGTGCGCCATGTGTCCAACTGGTCGGACAATCGCGACAACGACGACCAGGGTCTGCCCACGAAGGGCCGCACGAGTACCTACAACCAGGCCCGCATCACGTACCTGCGCCCGGAGCACCCCACCGGCCCGAACATCGTCCTCGTGCCCGGCTACGGCCTGGCCGCCGACATCTACATGACCACTCCCGACATCCGACAGGGCTGGGCCCAGATGCTGTACGAGGCCGGCTACCCGGTCTACCTCCTCTCCCCGCCCGACCGGGGCGAGTCCATGCCGATCGACCAGGTCAACAAGTGCAAGGCCGGCGCCAACCCGCCCAAGCGTTGCTGGGGCCAGGGGATGAAGGCCTACTACGGCCAGGTCGGCCGGGCCACCCTCGAAAACTCCTGGCCCACCTGGAGATTCGGCCCGAAGTTCGGGGTCCCGTATGCTAACTCGCAGTTCCCCTCCCTGCCGCTCACCCAGAACTACGTCGAGCAGTTCGGCGCCTCCTTCGTCCCCTACCTCGGCACGAGCGACATCGCGATGATGAACAACACGATCATGAACGACCTCACCGAGGACTCCCTCAAGGCACTGCTGGATGAGATCGGCCCGTCGGTCATCGTGCTCCACTCCGCGGCGGGCACGGGAGGATTCAATGCCGCGATCACCGACAGCCGGATGGTCAGGGCGGTGGTGGCCATCGAGACCACCAAGTGCCCTCCCGCGGGCATCGGTGGCGTCAGCCCAATGGCAGCGACGCCGTTCCTCGGCATCTGGGGAGATCACATCAAGCCCGACGCGCCGGGCGGGCACTGGGAGCGCCGGGAGAGCTGCCAGAAGATGGCGGCGTCCATCAATCGCACCGGCCTTGCACCGGCCCAGGTCATCTCGCTGCCGCAGAAGGGAATCAGGGGCAACTCGCACATGATGATGCAGGACCGCAACAACGCCCAGGTCCTCGGCGTCATCACCGAGTGGCTGGCTGCGCACGGGGTGTGAGCCGCGACTGCGCGGGCAGCCTCGACAGCGTCAGCCGCTCGCGACAGCGTCGGAGACGATGACGCCGCCGCGCTGCCAGCTGCCGAGGAACCAGTAGTAGTCGAACTGCCCGGCCGTGGTGTCGTCGGTGAGGCTCACCGACAGGATCGTCGTGACCTCGGAGACCCCGGTGGTCTTCATCGTGAAGGTCGGCCAGACGACCTGCGGGTTGCCGTCGCTGTCCGTGGGCTCGTAGGTCACGTCGCCGCAGGTGCCCTGGGCGTACTGCACCGGCGCGGGGGAGGACATGGCGATCGCCGCCGGAGCGGTGCAGGCACTCCATCCGGTGTCGTCGTACTGGTCGAAGTTCAGCGTGGCGGACGTGTCGGAGGTCGCGGTGAGGTGCATGCCGACGTCGGAGGTGACGGTGAGCCGGGAGAACTCCAGCGGGTAGCTGCGCGGCTGGTACGCCGCCCGCCGGATGCTGACGGTGGCATGGCGGAGCGTCCGCGGCAGCCGCTTGGCCGAGTGCGCGACGAACACCAGCCGCCCGTCGCGGTTCACGCGCGGCGCTGACACGCGGGCGAGGGTGAACGTCGGCCGGTCCGCCCCGCGCTCGCGCCACGTGATGGTGGCCCACGGCTTCGTCACGTGCCCGAGTCGAGCCCATCCGGCGACGAGGCCGCGGGCGCTGAACGTCCCGATTCCCACGCGGCCGCTCGCGGTCTCGCCCAGCCATGTGATGGATGCCTCCCGCGACAGCACGATGCGGTACTGGCGACGGGACTTCTTCGTCGTAGAACCGTGCCCTCCCGCGACGTGCACGAGCGCCTTGCCTGCGGGCGTGGCGGTGTCCGGCTGGTCTCCCGCAGGGGCGGCCTGCGCTACGGGGGGTGCCAGGAGCCCGGCGAGCAGGGCTGCGGTGGTGAGGGCGGGGACAAGGAGGGAAGCCGTGACTTCGCGTCGGCGCATGCCCCGACGGTACGGCGTACCCGGTCCAGAGGCGAGGTGTGCCGACAAGTCCCGTGGGAGCACGGGAGTGGAAGGATGACGCGACGTCGACCGTCGACCACCCCAGGGCGGAGGCCGGATGAACTACCTGCTCCTCGCCGTCTTGAGCGCCGTTCTCTACGGCGTGTGGAAGTTCGGCCTGGGCATCTACCGCGGCCGCATCTCGGTCTTCGCCGTCCTGCTGGTGAGTGCTTCGACGGCCGCCATGGTGTACCTCATTGCCGGCTCGACGGACGGCAACCTCGCCTTCGATGGCGCCGACGTCGCGCGCGGCCTGGCCGGCGGGCTCATGAACTGCACCGGCACGCTCCTCATCCTCAAGGCCTTCGAGCGCGGGAAGATGGGCGTCGTCACCGGCGTGGCCGCGACCAGCGTGCTGGTCCCGATGACCTACTCATTGCTGCTCGGCGCGCAGCCCACGGCGCAGCGGGCCATCGGCGTCCTGGTGATCCTCGCGGGACTCGCGGTCTTCTACGTCCCGCACATGAGGGCGACGGCCCCGGGCACGGGCAGCAACCCCCGGCAGGCGATCCTGCTC
>JAPOJD010000031.1 GCA_029978585.1 Actinomycetota bacterium | reverse complement strand
CTCGAGGCGGCCACTGCCCTGGTGGCCACCATCCGCGAGGTGCGCCCGCAGGTCCTCGTCACCTACGACGACTTCGGCGGCTACGGCCACCCCGACCACATCCAGGCGCATCGCGTGGCCATGTACGCCGTCGTGCTCGCGGCGGCAGCGACGTTCCGGCCCGAGCTGGGTCCCGCGTGGGACGTCGACAAGGTGTACTGGACGGCGTTCCCCCGCAGCATCGTGCGTGCGGGGATCGAGGCACTGCGCGCGGCGGGGGAGACGTCGGGCTTCGCCGAGATGGATCCCGACGACATCCCGTTCGCGGTGGACGACGCGCTCGTGACCACCGCGGTCGCGGCCGGGGACTACCTCGACTGCAAGATGGCGGCCCTGCGCGCGCATGCCACCCAGGTGTCGGTCGACGGCGGGTTCTTCGCCCTCGCCGACAACGTCGGGGCGCAGGCATTCGGGACCGAGTACTTCCGCCTCGTTCGAGGTGCGCTCGCGGGCCCCTTCGACGACCTCGGCCGCGAGACGGACCTGTTCTCCGGGCTCGCCCCGGCATGACCCCCCCTCGGAAGCCTGGCCGCGCCGCACTCGGCGTCCTGGGCCTCCTCGCGGGGATCGCTGTGGGTCTCCTCGCCGGATTCCTCCATGCGCTGCGGACCCCGGTGGGCGGATTCTCGGTGCCCTGGGGGGTCGTCGTCGCGCTGGCCCTGGTCGTGCTCCTGGTCCGCGGGGCCGTGGAGCTCACCCGCGGGCGCTGGGCGGGCTGGTGGGCCTTCGCCGGGTGGCTCCTCGCCACCGTCGCCCTGTCCGTGGAGGGCCCGGGTGGGGATCTGGTCATCTCCGCCGGGGCCCGCCCCCTGGCCTACCTGTTCGGCGGGGTGATCCTGGGGTCGGCGGCCGCCTCGATCCCGCCCCGCCGCGTTGCAGGGGCGCCACCGCCTCATCCGCCATCCACCCCCTAGGGCGGCTTACCATGGGTCCCCGAGGCCACGACCCCCCCGCCCCACCGCCCACAGGAGTCCCGAGGTGTCCACCGTCCGTACCCCCTCCCCCCGCGGAGGGGCGACCCGAGATTCCGGGTCGGACGATCGTCGACCCCTCCTCATCGGACTGGCGATCCTCGCCGGGGCCCTGGCGTTCTACCTCGGGATGCTCTGGGGGTCTTCCGGGGACGTCCCGGCCAACACGACCGTGCTCGGAGTCCAGATCGGGGGGATGGAGCGCTCCCAGGCCATCGCCACCCTCGAGCGCGAGCTTGGCCCCCTGGCCGCCACGCCCATCGCCGTGACGGCGTTCGACGGCGGCACGGACCTCGACCCGGCCAGCGCCGGGCTCTCCTTCGACGCGGAGGCCACCGTCGATGCGGCGTCGGGGCGCCTCTACAACCCCCTGTCGATGATGCAGCGGCTCTTCGGCTCCTCGGCGGTCGATCCCGTCGTCGTCGTCGACGAGGCCGCGCTGACCGGGAGGCTCGAGGAGTTCTCCGGCGTGGTGTCCAGCCCCCCCGCGGAGCCGATTCTGCGCTACGACGGTCTCACGCCCGAGGTCATACCGGGCCAGGAAGGGCGAGGCGTGGACGTCCCCGCGTCGGTGGAGGAGGTCGCCGGGGAGTACCTGCTCGGTGCCGGACCCGTCCCGCTGCCCGAGGTCACCACCCAGCCGACCATCTCGGAGGAGGCGGCCCTCGAGACCCAGGAGGGCCTGGCCACGATCGCGGTGTCCGCTCCCGTGACGGTCGACGTCGAAGGCACGCGTGCGGAGATCCCGCCCGAGGTCATCGCCGAGGCGACATCATTCGAGGTGCGCGACGGTTCCTTCGTCCCGGTCCTCGACGGCGCACTCCTGCACGATGCCATCGCGGAGGACATCAAGAAGGTCGAGACCCCGGGCAACGACGCGACGTTCGACGTGTCCAGCGGCACGCCGGTCGTGGTTGCCTCGCAGGTCGGGCGGGGTGTCGCCGACGAGGACCTGGCGGTCGCGGTGTCGGGAGTGCTCGGCGAGACCGGGGATGCCCGCGTGGCCAATGCTCCCGTCACCGTGCGCGACCCCGAACTCACCACCGAGGAGGCCGAGAAGCTCGGCATCGTCGAGGAGGTGTCGAGCTTCACCCAGCAGGTCAACTACGTCGACTACATGGCCCACAACCTGGCCCTGGCCTCGAAGTACATCAACGGCACGATCCTCATGCCCGGCGAGGTTTTCTCGATGAATGCCCTCACCGAGAACCACGACCCGAAGAACGGCTACATGGAGGGCTACGTCATCGGGCCGGGTCACGTCTTCGAGAAGGCCCTCGGCGGTGGCATCTCGGCAGCCACGACGACGGTGTGGACCGCGGCCTTCTTCGCCGGGCTCGAGCCGATCGAGGTGCGGGCGCACTCGATCTACATCTCGCGCTACACCCCCGGCCTCGAGGCCACGGTCAACTGGGACAGCTTCGACATGCAGTTCCGCAACAACACCCCGTACGGCATCTACATCCAGGCGTTCTCGGACGAGACGTCGATGACGGTGGTCATGTACAGCACCAAGACGTACTCCCTCATCGATGCAGAGGTGGGCGACCCCTACTACAAGACCGACTACGAGAAGGTCTACAGCGACGACAAGAAGTGCACAGGCCAGGCTGGGACCGAGGGGTTCACCATCGACGTCGACCGTGTCTTCTACGAGGGCGACGAGGAGGTCAATCGCGAGACCTTCACCACGACGTACGAGCCCGCCCCCGAGGTCATCTGCGGGAAGCCGCCTGCGGAGGAGGGCGACTCGGCCAACGCGGACGACCCGGCCGCCGACCCCTCCGACGACCCCTCGGATGCGCCGAGCGACCAGCCCACGGATGAGCCCACGGACGCACCGACGGACCAGCCGACGGACACTCCCACCGAGGAGCCCGGTGAGGATCCCGCGGCCGGCATCGGGGACGGGTAGCCGGGCGCGTCGGCTCCACCGGAGTCGTCAGTTCAAGTGGGCGCGCGAACGGCGCGCCAGCGCCCGCGCGGCGAAGGCGTCGTCGGGGGCGCGCTCTTCGGCGATCTCGGCGTACTCCTCCAGCCAGCGCGCCCCCATCCGGTAGTGACCGAGGTCCATGAGCGCGATCCCGCGCTCGCGGAGCAGTCCCGGATCGGGGTCGGGGAGGAGCAGGGCGAGGTCCACGGCCCACAGCCGGGTGGCCGCGCGCAGGGGATCCTGTGCCCAGGCCCGCACATTGGCGAGCATTCGTGACACGACATCGCACGGCTGTGCCGGTGCGAGGTGCGTGCGGCGGAAGGGGCGCCCCGCGGCCTCGACGAGATCGCGAGCGCGGTCGTACGGCAGCAGCACGCCGTGGCGCCAGGGGTCCACCAGCACTCGACCCCCGTCCATGGCCTCGGGATCGAAGGTGTCGGGATCGCCGACGCAGACCACGAAGTGGCCGGGCAGCCCCACGCCGTACGCCGGGATGTCGACCCGACGAGCCACCTCGGTCCACACGACGGAGAGAAGGATCGGCAGCCCGCGGCGACGGCGGAGGACCGCGGGGAGGAGCGAGGAGGACAGGCGCTCGTAGTCGGCGGGCTCGCCGCCGAACCCCGACAGCGCCGCGGTGAGGCGAGTGTGGTCGTCGCCGACATCGGGGACCGCGGCCGCGAGGAGGTCGAGCCCGGCGCGACAGTCGCGTTCCAGGGCCGCCTCGGCAGCCTTGCCCGCCCCCTGCGGCAGGGTTTCAGCCGCGATGAGCGACGCCGCCTGGTCCAGGGGGAATCCGGGGAGTCGCACATCGCGCATCAGCGCGGCGAACCGCTCCCGGGAAGCCTGGCTCACCCCGGGATCGTCCCACCTGCGGGACGGTCCTTGCGCGGGGATCCCCGGTGTGTACGGTAAGTGCCGGCGAGCCCGTCGCCCGGCACGGCCACCAGGCCTGGGCCGTCTCCTCCGTCGAAAGGCAGACCGGTGACCTACGTCATCGCTTTCCCGTGTGTCGACGTCAAGGACAAGTCCTGCATCGAGGAGTGTCCGGTCGACTGCATCTACGAGGGTGAGCGCCAGCTCTACATCCAGCCCGACGAGTGCGTCGACTGCGGGGCCTGTGAGCCGGTCTGCCCGGTCGAGGCCATCTTCTACGAGGACGACGTCCCCGAGGAATGGAAGGACTACACGGCGGCCAACGCCGAGTTCTTCGCCGAACTCGGCTCGCCGGGTGGCGCCGCCAAGCTCGGCCCGCAGGACTTCGATGCCCCGCTGCTGGCAAGCGTGCCGGTCAAGGAGTCGGAAAGCTGAAGCTTCCCGACTTCCCCTGGGACCTGCTGGCCCCTCACGCGGCTGTTGCCCGCGCGCAATCGGCGTACGCCGACCTGTCCATCGGCAGTCCTGTCGACCCCACTCCGGCGTTCATCCAACGCGCGTTGGCCGAGGCCGCGGATGCGCCCGGCTATCCGATCGCTGCCGGGCAGCCCGCCGTTCGCGAGGCCGTGTCCGGCTGGCTCGGCCGCCGGATCGGGGTGGATCCGACCGGGTGGGGGATCATCCCGTCGATCGGCTCCAAGGAGATGGTGGCGCTCCTCCCCACCCTCCTCGGGCTCCGTGCCGGCGACACGGTCGTCATCCCCGAACTGGCGTATCCGACGTACGCGGTGGGGGCCGCCTTCGCCGGATGCGATGTCCGGGTGTCGGACGACCCGGATGCCGCGGACGGCGCGGCCCTGGTGTGGCTGAACTCGCCCAGCAACCCGACCGGGGCGGTCGCCGCCACGGGGCGGCTGAGGGATGCCGTGGCCGCCGCCCGAATGCACGGTGCGCTCATCGCGTCGGACGAGTGCTACATCGAGTTCGGCTGGGAGGCCGAGCCGCGCAGCTGCCTCCACCCGGCCGTCGTCGGGGACGACCCGACGGGGGTCGTCGCCCTGCACGCCCTGTCGAAGCGCTCGAACATGGCCGGCTACCGGTACGGCACGCTGGTCGGCGACCCCGAGGTGGTCGATCGGGTGCTGCAGGTGCGCCGCCACCTCGGCCTGCTGGTTCCCGACCCCGTGCAGAGCGCTGCTGCGGCCGCGTGGGCCGATGACGCCCACGTCGACGAGCAGCGGGCGCGCTACTCGCGCCGGCGCGACGTGCTGCGGCCCGCCCTGGAGTCGGCCGGGTTCGTCATCGACCACAGCGAGGCCGGGCTGTACCTCTGGGCCACCCGGGACGAGCCCTGCTGGGACACCGTGGCCGATCTCGCCTCGCGCGGCATCCTCGTCGCGCCCGGCGATTTCTACGGCGCCGCGGGTGCGCGGCACGTCCGCATCGCCCTCACGGCGTCCGACGCGGACATCGCGGTCGCGGCGGAGCGGGTCGTCCAGTGATCCCCTCGGACGGCGCGCACCCGGCACCGGGGCCCCGCCCGCCCGGGGATACGGTGGCCCCACCACGGAGGTTCCAGGCGCGCCCCCACGAAGGGCGCGGCAACGGCGGGAGGTGCGCGTGTCCGAAGCCGTGCTGAGCTACCCGGGGGGCGAACTGCCCCTCGAGACCGTCCCCTCCACCATCGGCGAGTCCGGACTCAATATCGGCCGCCTGCTCGCGACCACGGGCGACGTCACCCTCGACCACGGCTTCGTCAACACCGCGGCCTGCACCTCCGCGATCACCTACATCGACGGTGACAAGGGGATCCTGCGCTACCGCGGCTACCCCATCGAGCAGCTGGCGGAGCACTCGACGTACCTGGAGACGGCATTCCTGCTCATCTACGGCGAGCTGCCCACCGCCGAGGAACTCGCGGCGTTCAAGGTGCTCATCAAGCACCACACGATGCTCCATGAGGACCTGCGCAGGTTCTTCGACGGGTTCCCGCGCGATGCGCACCCGATGCCCGTCCTGTCGTCCGCGGTGTCGGCCCTGTCGACGTTCTACCAGGACTCCCTCGACCCGTTCGACGAGGAGCAGGTCGAGATCTCCACGATCCGGCTCCTCGCCAAGGTCCCCACCATCGCGGCCTACGCCTACAAGAAGTCGGTCGGCCAGCCCTACATGTACCCGGACAACTCCCTGGGCTTCATCGACAACTTCCTGCGCATGACCTTCGGAGTCCCGGCCGAGCCCTATGTCGTCGACCCGGTCGTGTCCCGCACCCTGAACATGCTCCTGCTGCTGCACGCCGACCACGAGCAGAACTGCTCCACGTCGACGGTGCGCCTCGTGGGCTCCTCGCACGCGAACATGTTCGCCTCGGTGTCGGCCGGCATCAACGCGCTGTTCGGCCCGCTGCACGGCGGCGCCAACCAAGCGGTCCTGGAGATGCTCGAGGGCTTCCATGCCTCCGGCGGGGGGGTCAACACGTTCATCAGGCAGGTGAAGAACCGCGAGGACGGCGTGCGGCTCATGGGCTTCGGTCACCGGGTCTACAAGAACTACGACCCGCGGGCGGCGCTGGTGAAGCAGGCGGCGCACCAGATCTTCGCGAGCCTCGACGTGAAGGACCCGCTGCTGGACATCGCGCTGAGGCTCGAGGAGGTAGCGCTGGCCGACGACTTCTTCGTGTCGCGGCGGCTGTACCCGAACGTGGACTTCTACACGGGGCTCATCTACAAGGCCATGGGGTTCCCCACGCGCATGTTCACCGTGCTGTTCGCCCTCGGCCGGCTGCCCGGGTGGATCGCCCAGTGGCGGGAGATGATCCAGGACCCGGAGACCAAGATCGGCCGCCCGCGCCAGGTGTACGTGGGCGTGCCCATGAGGGACTACGTGCCCGTGGGGGAGCGCGCCTGAGGGCAGGCTTCAGGAGGGTGCGTGGAGGGCGGCGTTGAGCCCGCCCCAGGAGCCCTCGCGAGGCATCGCCTCGAGCGCCCCGCTCACGGAGTTGCGTCGGAAGAGCAGGCCCCGCGCGCCCGACAGTTCGCGCGCCTTGACCACCTGCCCATCCGGCAGCGTGATGCGGGAGCCCGCTGTCACGTAGGTGCCGGCCTCCACGACGCAACCGTCGCCCAGGCTGATGCCGATACCGGCATTCGCCCCGATGAGGCAGCCCTCGCCCACGCTCACGATCTCGCTGCCGCCTCCAGAGAGGGTCCCCATGATCGAGGCGCCGCCGCCGATGTCGGAGCCATCGCCGACCACGACGCCCGCGGAGATGCGCCCCTCGACCATCGACGCGCCAAGAGTCCCCGCGTTGAAGTTCACGAATCCCTCGTGCATGACGACGGTTCCCTCGGCGAGGTGAGCGCCGAGTCGCACGCGATCGGCGTCTGCGATCCGCACGCCGGCGGGCACGACGTAGTCGACCATCCGGGGAAACCGGTCCACGCCCGTGACGGTGAGGTGCTCTCCATGCGTGCGCGCACGCAGTCGCGCGGCCCCGACGTCGGGAACTCCGACGGGGCCGCGCGACGTCCATGCGACGAGCGGCAGGACGGCGAAGATGCCGTCAAGGTTGATCGTGCGCGGTCGCACGAGGCGGTGGGACAGCAGGTGCAGCCGCAGGTAGGCGTCGGCTGCGTCCTGCGGCGGCACCTGCAGGTCCGCGATCTCCGTGGCGACCGGGCGTACCTCAACCCCGCGGACGGGGTCCGCCCGAATGGCCGCGTCGAGCCCGGGCACGGCGACCGGGTCGGGCCCGAGTACCGGCTCGGGATACCAGGCGTCGAGAAGAACGCCTGCGGCGTAGGTCGCCAGACCGTGGCCGCTCGCCGGGCCGCTCACGGGGGTCAGGTCCACGCGGGCACGCTATCCCACGGGGTGTCCCGCGGCCGCGGACTAGGCCTCCTTGACGGCCTCGACGTCGAACTCGAGCTTGATGTTGTCGCTGACGAGGACGCCGCCGGTCTCGAGCGCAACATTCCACACCAGGCCGAATTCCTTGCGGCTGATCTCGCCGCGGCCCTCGAACCCGATGCGGGTGCCGCCCCACGGGTCCTTGCTGATCCCGAGCAGCGTGAACTCCACGTCCACGGGCTTGGTCACGCCATGGATCGTGAGGTCGCCGGTGACGACGAAGGCGTCATCGGACTTCTGGCGCACGGAGGTGGAGGCGAACGTCAGCGTGGGGAACTGCGTCACGTCGAGGAACTCCTCGGACTTCAGGTGCGTGTCGCGATCTCCCGACCGGGTGTCGATGCTGTCCGCGACGATCGTGAGGGTTGCCGAGGAGTTCGCGGGATTGGCCCCATCGAGGGTGAGGCTGCCGGTGAAGTTGGAGAACGAGCCGCGCACCTTGGCGACCATCGCGTGGCGGGCGGTGAAGCCGATGACAGTGTGGGTGGGATCGATGTTCCAGGTGCCCGTGGTGGCGCTGAGGTCGGTGCTCATGGGTCCTCCGCAGTTGGTGGTTGATGGTTCAACTATCTAACCAGGATCGGTTCCCGGGCGCAACCCGCGGGTGCTGACCGGGCGTTCCGGCGCGCGGGAGCCGGGGAGCCCTCAGAGGCATGTGAGGATGGGGGGGTGATGACCGTCCTCTTCATCCTCGTGGCGATCGCCGTCATTGCCGGCATCGTGCTCCTCGCCACCGGGCGGCTGCGCGACGGCCTGCCCGACGTGGACGATCGGCGGGTGGCCGTCGGGATGCCACAGGCGCCCGTGGGCGAACTCCTCCCCCAGGAGATCGAGCAGGTGCGCATCGATCAGGCCCTGAGGGGCTATCGCATGGACGAGGTGGACGCCCTCATCGACCGGCTCACGGCGGAGATCGCCGCCCTTCGCGGCGAGGAGAGCCCCCCGGGCCCTGCCCCGAGCCGCGACGAGCCGTGACCGTGGGGAATAATGGGCGGGTGGTTGTGCCGGCTCCCGGCGGCCACCCACGGAAGGGATCACTCGAATGGCGGCAATGAAGCCTCGCACCGGCGACGGTCCCCTCGAGGTCACCAAGGAGGGCCGCGGCTACGTGATGAGGGTTCCCCTCGAGGGTGGCGGCCGCCTGGTCGTCGAGCTCAATGCCGTCGAGGCCAAGGACCTGGGTGACAAGCTGCTCGAGGTGCTCCCCAAGGCCTGACCCGGCTACGCCGGAGACGCCTCCTCGGCCAGCGGCGCGGGCGGGGGCTCCGGTCGGTAGACCGCGACGAGCATTCCCTCGCCCACCGTCAGCAGTGCAGGCACCCATCGGGGGTCCTCGCGCATGTGAAACACGAGATCGCGGTGGGCCGGATCGGCACCGTCATCGCTGAGCGCGCCGCAGACGGCCAGGGCCCCGCCCGGCCGAAGCAGCCGCCGTGCCTGGGCCAGCATCGCGTGCTCCGCCCGGATCAACGGATCGCCGATGCCCGATGCGGGACCGGAGGGTACCCCGGGGCCGATCACCATGAGGTCGTAGGCGCCGTCGGCGAGGCGAGGCAGCACGTCGAGCGGCTCCGCCGCGATGGCGCGGACGCGCGTGTGCGGGACCCCGAGCGCCGCGAAGGTCTCGCGGGCGGTCGCCTGAACGTCGGGGTCGGCATCCACCGTGGTGAGCGTTCCCTCGTCCCCCATGCCCAGGAGTAGCCAGCCGCCGGACACCCCGGTGCCCGTCCCGATCTCCACGGCGGCGTCCGCTCCCAGCGACGCCGCGAGCAAGCGCAGTGCCGCGCCGGTGGCGCGGTCCACAGAGGGCGCCTGGAACTGCTCGGCCCGGCGGCGAGCCGCCGCGATGGCGGGATCCTCCTCGGCCCACGCATCGGCGTAGGCCCAGGTCACGGGGGTCGGCGGCAGGTTGCGGTCGTCCGTCACGTCGCGAGCCTAGTCCGCCCAGGGCCGTCCGCGAAGGACAGGGCGCGAGGCGGATGCGAGGATTGCCCGGTCAGGAGGAGGTGGGCGGTGTCGACCGACGATCCCTTCCCGCACGCCCCGCCCCCGGCTGCCGCTCCGCCGGTGTCGCCGTCCCCGCGGGCCCGGCGGAGGTCCTCGGTGCCCCTCGCGGCATTCGTGGCGGCCGGGGTGGCGGTCGCCCTCGTCGTCGCGGTCATCGGCGGCCTCGTCGGCGGTGCCCTGGGCTACCTGGCGGGGATCACCGCGCGGCCGACGGCCGCGTCGCCCGCTCCCGACCCCGGGCGCGGGGAGCCGGCCGAGCCTATTCCCGGGCCGACCCCCGGGGCGACCCCCGGGGCGGAGCCTCAGCAGCCGACCCCGCGCCCCTCGCTGGCCTCCGGCACGATCGCGGAGGTGGTGGCGTCGGCGCTCCCGGCCGTGGTGTCCCTGGAGGTCGGCGGGGACGGCATGGGCGGTGCGTCGGGGTCCGGCTTCGTGATCCGCGATGACGGGTTCATCCTGACCAACAATCACGTGGTGGAGTCCGCGGTGGACGATGGCGCGTCCCTCGAGGTCGTGTTCACGGACGGCACCCGGGTGACGGGCCGGGTCATCGGTCGCAACGTTTCCTACGACCTCGCCGTCGTGGCAGTCGACCGCAGTCGACTTCCGATCCTCGAACTCGGCGACTCCGATGCCCTCGCGGTCGGTGACACCGTGATCGCCATCGGCTCGCCCCTGGGCCTCGCCGGCACCGTGACGTCGGGCATCGTGAGCGCGGTCGACCGGCCGGTCACGGTGGGGGAGGGCGAGGGGTCGTCGTACATCAACGCCGTCCAGACGGACGCCGCTATCAACCCCGGCAACAGCGGGGGACCGCTGCTGGACTCTTCTGGGCGCGTGGTGGGGGTCAACTCCGCGATCGCGACGGTGGCCGAGGATGGCCGCGCGGGCAACATCGGGCTCGGCTTCGCCATCCCGTCCGTCCAGGCATCGCGGATCGCCGGGGAGATCATCGAGACCGGTTCTTCGGTGACACCAATCATCGGAGTCACGCTTGCCGAGGCCGACGATGAGGGTGCGCTGCTCGAGACCGTCGAGCCGGGTGGCCCCGCGGACGACGCCGGACTCCGGCCCGGCGACCTCGTCGTCGCTGCAGATGGCCGTCGCGTGACCAGCCCGGACGAGCTCGTGGTCGCGATCCGCGACCGCGCCCCCGGGGACACGCTGATCGTCACGGTCGAGCGCGATGGGGCGACCGAGGAGTTCCGCATCGTCCTCGGCTCACGCCGCGACTGATCCGGCGTACCCTGGCCTCGTGTTCGACATCGGCATCGGCGAGATCCTCATCCTCGCGGTTCTCGGGCTGCTGGTGTTCGGGCCGGAGCGACTGCCCAAGGCGGCGGCCGATGCCGCGCGCATGCTGCGCAATGTTCGTTCCATGGCGAGCAGCGCTCGCAAGGACCTGGCGGACTCGGCGGGCATGGATTTCTCAGACGCCAAGGATGCGATGAACGAGATCTCCCAGTTCCATCCGCGGCGCATGATGCAGGGGATCTTCGAGGATGACGACGACGACGCCGCTACGCCGCCATCGCAAGCGAAGAGCGACGCGAAGCCGAAGGCGCAGGGGCCGGCGTTCGATCCCGATGCCACCTGAGGCCGGATGCCTCAGGCGCGTGCGGCGGGGGAGATGTCGAGTGGCATCCCGGCGAGCCCGCGCGGCTTGCGGGCGAGCTGCGTGGCGATCTCGATGAGGCTGGCCGCCGCGGGCGCGACGGGGTCGGCGAGGACCAGCGGCTGACCGGTGTCGCCGCCCTCGCGCAGGCGCACGTCGAAGGGGATCCGGCCGAGCAGGGGAATGTCGGTGCTCAGTCCCGCCGAGAGCTGCTCGGCGACGCGCAGGCCGCCGCCGATGCCGAAGAGGTCGATCGGTTCGCCGCAGTGCGGACACGGGAAGCCGCTCATGTTCTCGATGACACCCGCGACCTTCTGATGGGTCTGGCCGGCCAGCATCCCGGCCCGCACGGCGACGTCGGCTGCCGCGGTCTGTGGCGTCGTGACCACGACCACCTGCGATCCGGGCAGGAGCTGGGCGGTCGAGATGGCGATGTCCACGGTCCCCGGCGGGAGGTCGAGCAGCAGGACGTCGAGATCCCCCCACCACACATCGGTCAGGAACTGCTGAAGGGCGCGATGGAGCATCGGGCCGCGGAAGGCGACGGGCTCGGCGCTTCCGCCCGGCTTGAACGGCAGCATCGAGATCGCCCGGACGCCGTAGGCCTCCGGCGGCATGATCATGCCCTCGACGACCGTCGGTGTGCCCGTCAGCCCGAGCAGGCCGGGGACCGAGTGGCCGTAGATGTCGGCGTCGACGACGCCGACGCTGACCCCCTGGGCGGCCATGGCCACCGCGAGGTTCACCGTCACGGAACTCTTGCCCACGCCTCCCTTGCCCGAGGTGATCGCGTAGACGTGGGTCCGCGAGCCAGCCTTGGCGAAGGGGATCTCGCGCTCCTCCTGCCCGCCACGCAGGCTCTGGCGCAGGGTCTGGCGCTGCTCGTCGTTCATGACGTCCAGGTCGACGTCCACGTGGCGGACCCCGGCCACCGAGCCGACCGCGATGGTGACGCGCTGGGTGATGGTGTCGCGCATGGGGCACCCGGACACGGTGAGGTAGATCCCGACACGCACTCGATCGCCGTCGATGTCCACCGACTTCACCATGCCGAGATCAGTGATGGGGCGATGGATCTCGGGGTCCTCGACGCGGGCCAGGGCAGCGAGGACCGCGTCGCGATCGATGGAGGTCATTGCTCGATGCTACGGCCCTGCCCTGGGTCCCGCGACCCGCGCGACTCGCGCGGAGATTCCTCCGCATCGCGCGCTCGCGAGAGTTCCTCGACCAGGTCGCGCAACTCGCTGCGAAGGTAGTCGCGCGTTGCGATCTCCCCGAGCGCCATGCGCAGCGCGGCGATCTCCCGGGCGAGGTACTCCGTGTCCGCGACGATGCGTTCCGTTGTCGCGCGGTCTTCCAGATACTGGACCCGGTCGCGGTCGGCCTGCCGGTTCTGGGCGAGCAGGATGAGGGGGGCGGCGTACGACGCCTGCAGGGAGAGCATGAACGTGAGGAAGATGAAGGGGTAGGGATCGGGCCGCAGATCGTCGGGGGCGAGGGTGTTCCACAGCAGCCATGCGACGATGACGACAGTCATCCAGGCGATGAACCGCCACGAGCCGATGAACCTCGCGATGCGTTCCGACAGGCGCCCGAACTGTTCCGGGTCGTAGCTGGGACCACGCAGCCTCCCGCGATCCAGGGGCTGGTCCATGCGCCACTCCGGCCTGCGGCGCGGGCGCGGCGTCTTCACGAGCCCTCCCCGTCATTGTCGCGCCAGTCCTCGGGCAGCATGTGGTCGACGAGGTCATCGAAGGTCACCGCGCCGAGGAGCCGCCCGTCGGGATCGACGACGGGCAGGGCCACCAGGTTGTACGTGGCGAAGACTCGGGCGACCTGGGCGATGTCGGCCTCGGGGCCGAGGGGGTCCAGCGAGGTGTCGACCAGGCCGGACACGAGCGCACCGGGCGGTTCGCGCAGGAGTCGCTGGAAGTGGCAGATCCCCAGGAGGCGGCCGGTGGGGGTCTCCATGGGGGGGCGGACGACGTAGACCTGCGCGGCGAGGGAGGGGGAGAGCTCGGGGCTGCGCACGCGAGCGAGGGCCTCGGCCACGGTGGCGTCGGGGGAGAGGATGACGGGCTCGGTCGTCATCATGCCGCCGGCGGTGTAGTCGCCGTAGACCAGCAGGCGCCGGATGTCGTCAGCCTCCTCGGGCTCCATGGCGTCGAGGAGCGCCTCGGCCTGCTCGGGAGGGAGTTCGGAGATGAGGTCGGCGGCGTCGTCGGGACCCATCTCCTCGAGGACGTCCGCCGCCCGCTCCGAGTCGAGGAACTGCATGATCTCGACCTGGTCGTCCTCGGGCAGCTCCTCGAGGACATCGGCGAGGCGTTCATCGTCGAGGTGCAGGACGATGTCGCGACGACGTCGCTCGGGGAGCTCCTGGAGCGCGTGCGCGATGTCGGCCGCGGGCAGGCGGTCCAGCGATGCCATGAGGCTGTCGGCGCCCTGCTCCTGCGGCGGCAATGTGAGGCCGTCGACCGCGTTCCAGTCGACGAGGCGGGCCTGACCCTTGCGCCGCAGGCCGGATCCGCCCGTGCGCACGTAGAGCTGGGTGACGAACCAGTCGCGGCTGGGCCGCTGCTCGACGCCGAGGTCGATGATCGTGGCGGGGACGGGGTCTGCGGACCGGGCCGGATCGACGACGCTCACCCGGCGGTCGAGGAGTTCCGCGATGGCCAGGGTCTCCCCGGGGCGCTGCTGGAACCGCCGGAGGTTGACCACGCCGCTCACCACGACCTGGCCGCTGTCGATCGCGGTCACCCGGGTCATCGGCACGAAGATCCGCCGCCTGCCCACGACCTCGACCACGAGGCCCACGATCCGCGGCGGCTGCGAATCGCTGCGCAGCATGGCCACGACATCGCGCACGCGACCCACCTGGTCGGCCTTGGGGTCGAAGACCCCGGCACCGGCCAGGCGAGCCACGAACACCCGGGTCGTCGCCGTCACGCCTAGGAGGGTACCGGCGACGCGGATGCTCGAGCCTGTGCGCACCCACTAGCCTCGGCCCCATGAGCAGCATGAGAGCCCGCCGATCCAATCTCGCCGTTCCCGGCAGCAGCCCCAAGATGCTCGACAAGGCGCGGGGGCTGCCCGCGGACCAGGTCTTCATGGACCTCGAGGACGCGGTTGCCCCGCTCGCGAAGCCGGAGGCCCGGAAGAACATCGTGGCCGCGCTGAACGAGGGCGGCTACGACGGCAAGGTGCGCTCGGTGCGCGTCAACGACTGGACGACGCAGTGGACGTACGCCGACGTGGTGGAGGTCGTCGAGGGAGCGGGGCCGAACCTGGACTGCATCATGCTGCCCAAGGTGCAGACGGCCGAGCAGGTTGTCGCGCTCGACCTCCTCCTCACGCAGATCGAGAAGGCCAACGGCTTCGAGGTCGGACACATCGGGATAGAGGCGCAGATCGAGAACGCCATGGGCCTCATCAATGTCGACGCGATCGCCGCAGCCTCACCGCGCGTGGAGACCATCATCTTCGGCCCCGCGGACTTCATGGCGAGCATCAACATGAAGTCGCTGGTGGTCGGTGAGCAGCCACCCGGCTACGACGTGGGTGACGCCTACCACTACATCCTCATGCGCATCCTGATGGCGGCCCGCGCGTACGACAAGCAGGCGATCGACGGGCCGTACCTGCAGATCAAGGACGTCGAGGGCTATCGCCGGGTGGCATCGCGCAGCGCTGCACTCGGATTCGACGGCAAGTGGGTGCTCCATCCCGGTCAGATCGACGCGGCCAACGAGGTGTACAGCCCGCGCCAGGAGGACTACGACCAGGCGGAGCTCATCCTCGATGCCTACGACTACGCGACGTCGGCGGAAGGCGGTGCCAAGGGCGCTGTCATGCTCGGCGACGAGATGATCGACGAGGCCTCGCGGAAGATGGCCCTCGTGATCTCGGCCAAGGGGCGCGCCGCAGGCATGTCCCGCACCAAGGCATTCACCCCTCCCGAGGGCTAGCGGGGTCCCCGGCTCAGCATCCGCCCGACCACACGGTCCTGGAGTCGCTGCGGCAGCGCCGCGAGGGTGGCGATGACGTGGGCCCCGCCTCCGCCGAGGTAGCGAATACGGGGGGAGTCGGCCGCGAGGGCCTTGGCCACGAGTTCGGCCGCACGCTCGGGCTGCATGCGCGGGTTGGCAGCGCCGTCGCGTGCCATCTTGGCGAACTCGGCCGTGACCACGGCCTGCTGCGGGTAGAGGGGATTGGGCGCTGCCTCCTCCGTCGGCCTCGTGGTGAGCGGGGTGGCGATGCCGCCGAGCTCGATGAGCGCGACATGGACGCCGTGCGGGGCGATCTCCCGGCGCAGTGCGATCGCCCACGACTCCAGCGCTGCCTTCGATGGGGCGTACCCGCCGTTGAAGGGGACCACGAGGCGGGCCATGAGTGCCGAATTGACGACGATCGTGCTGCGATCTGCCCGGGCGGCCGGAAGGAAGCCCTGGATGAAGCGCACCGCGCCCAGGTAGTTGATCTGCATCACGCGCTCGAGCGCCGATACGGGACACCCCTCGGCCGACATGTCGGGAGCGCTGCTGTCCACGCCGGCGTTGCTGAACACGCCGCGCACGACCTTGCCCTCGGTCCGCAGCGAGTCCACGAACGAGACGACGGAGGTCACGTCGTCATCGCTGGTCACGTCGAAGCGGTAGGGGAGCAGATGCGGGCCTGCGCCCTCGCGCAGCCGGCCTGCCTGATCGTCGGATCGCACTCCGGCCACCACCGTGTAGCCGAGGCCGGCGAGGTAGCGCGCGGTGGCGAACCCGATGCCGCTGCCGGCACCGCTGATCACCACGATCTGCTCCGAACTGATCCCATGCCGGTGCGCCATCGCCACAGTATGGTGCCCCCATGGCGCAGACCTCGATGGGCAGAGCAGAGGCAGCGTCCCTCCTCGGAGTGCCCGCGGATGCTGACCCGCGGCAGGTGCGCCGGGCGTTCCGCCTGTGGGTGGCCGTGGCGCACCCGGATCGAGGCGGCTGCGCTGATGGCCTCGACCGCCTCCGCGAGGCACGCGACGTGCTCCTGCGTGCGGAGGCCGCGCCGCCGGACGACCACGTGGAGTCGGGCAGCAGTCGCCCCGCGGCGCGAACTGCGTGGCGCGACGTACTCGCCCGCCGCGGCCCCCGGGAGCGAGCCCTCGAGGCGACAGCGGTGGTCGCGGCCGTCGCGGTGGCCGCGGTGCCGGGATTCCCTGCCGCACAGGCTGCTGCGTCCGCCGTCCTCGCCGCGATCGCAGCCTGGACGATCGCGCGGCTGCGACTGGCTCCCGTCGCGGACTCCGGCCAGCGGGTGATCGTGGCGACAGCGGCGTGGTTGGCCGTGGTCATCGCGCAGCTTGCCGTGTCGACGGTCGCCGGCGCCAGCCTGCTGCCCGTGCTGCCGCTGCTCGCCGTGCCCCTCGTCGCGACCGTTTCGCTGGTCCTCATGCCCAGGGGCGGGCTCGCGCTCAGGCGCTAGACTCTTAACGATCGTTCACGCTGCACCCGGGAGGAATCGTGTCACGTCTTGCCCAGACCGAAGGCCTCACCGACATTCAGGTGGAGATCCTCAAGGCGGTCCGCGACTTCGTGGACAACGAGATCCTGCCCAACGCGAACTACCTCGAGCACAAGGACGAGTACCCGGCCGACATCGTCGAGGGGCTCAAGGAGCTCGGCGTCTTCGGCCTCATGATCCCCGAGGAGTACGGGGGCCTCGGGGAGTCGCTGCTCACCTACGCCCTCGTCGTGGAGGAGATCGCCCGCGGCTGGATGAGCGTGTCCGGCGTGATCAACACCCACTTCATCGTCGCGTGGATGCTCATGTACCACGGAACGGAGGAGCAGAAGGCCCACTACCTCCCGCTCATGGCAACCGGCGAGGTGCGCGGGGCGTTCTCGATGAGCGAACCGGGCTGCGGTTCGGATGTCTCCGCGATCCAGTCCCGTGCGGTGCGCGATGGCGACGACTACGTGCTGAATGGCCAGAAGATGTGGCTCACCAACGGCGGCAGCTCCACGCTCGTTGCCGTCCTCGTGCGCACCGACGGCGACGCCGACGAGGGCTCATCGGTCTACAAGCGCATGTCGGCGTTCCTCGTGGACAAGCCGGCCGGCTTCGGCGAGGTCCGTCCGGGACTCACCATTCCCGGCAAGATCGAGAAGATGGGCTACAAGGGCGTCGACACGACCGAACTCGTCATGGACGACCTGCGCCTGCCCGCTTCGGCGATCCTCGGCGGGGAGCCTGGGCGCGGCTTCTACCAGATGATGGACGGCGTCGAGGTCGGCCGAGTCAACGTGGCCGCACGCGCCTGCGGACTGGCGCGCCGCGCGTTCGAGCTCGGAGTCGACTACGCGCAGCAGCGCGTGACCTTCGGGAAGCCGATCGCCGAGCACCAGGCCGTGGCCTTCCGTCTCGCCGACATGGGGACGAAGGTCGAGGCGGCCCACCAGATGATGGTCATGGCGGCGCGCAAGAAGGACTCGGGGGAGCGCAACGACCTCGAGGCCGGGATGGCGAAGCTGCTCGCCAGCGAGTACTGCAAGGAGGTCGTCGAGGACTCCTTCCGCATCCACGGCGGCTACGGGTACTCCAAGGAGTACGAGATCGAGCGG
>JAPOJD010000038.1 GCA_029978585.1 Actinomycetota bacterium | reverse complement strand
TGATGCTTGACGGCGAGCGGTACGCCGCACTCTGCGAGGCCCGCGTCTTCGACCCGGACTCGCTCCAGCGGGCCCTGCGCGATCGCGCGCGCCGCGACATCGCGGGCAGCGACGGCAACCTCATGATCCTGGCCGCGGACCACACCGCGCGCGGGATGCTCGCGGTCGGCGGCGACCCACTCGCGGTGGCCGACCGCCGCACCCTGCTCGACCGGCTGCTCCGCGGAGTGGCCGTGCCCGGGGTCGACGGCGTTATGGCGAGCGCGGACATCCTCGAGGAGCTCGCCTGGCTCGGTGCCCTCGACGGGCGGCTCGCCATCGGCACCATCAACCGTGGCGGACTCAAGGGCGCCCTGTGGGAGCTCGACGACCGCATCACGGCGTACGACGCGGACCACATCGCCTCGGCCGGCCTCGACGGGGGCAAGCTCCTGCTGCGCATCGAGTTCACCGATCCCGGGGTGGCCCGGACGCTGGAGATGTGCGCGGCGGTGACCACGCGCCTGGCCGACCAGGGCATCGCCTGCATGATCGAGCCGCTGCCCTACCTCAAGGACGAGCGGGGCAACGCCTACCTCGACACTCGGGACGAGGAGTTGATCCGGGCGGTGGCCATCGCCTCCGGCCTCGGCTCGAGCAGCGCCTACACGTGGCTGAAGATCCCGGCCACCCCGCGCATCGCCGAGGTCGCTGCCGCCACGACGATGCCGATCCTGCTGCTCGGCGGCGATCCCGGAGAACGCTGGCGCGACGTGGTCGACGGGTGGGAGAGCGCCCTACGCGAACCCAATGTCCGTGGGCTCATCCCCGGCCGCACCCTGCTCTACCCGCACGATGGCGATGTCGAGGGCATCGTCGCCACGGCGGCGCGCATCGTCCACGGAGGTAACGCATGAGTTGGTACAAGCCCCACGGCAGCCTTGCCCATGAGCACGGGCCGATGTCCATCACGCCCGAGGACGCCGGATGGGCCTACAGCGGCCTGCACGTCATCGATCGCGACTGCACCCTCGACCTGGGCTCCTCCGAGGCGGTCGTGCTTCCCCTCTCCGCGCGCGACATCGTCGTGCTGGTCGACGGCGACCCGTACCCGCTGCGCGGGCGGGAGGGCGTCTTCGCGGCGGTGAGCGACTGGCTCTACGTCCCCCGGGGCAAGGTCATCTCCCTCGCGGACGTCGACGGCGAGGTAGCCGTCCTCACCGCCCGGGCCCGCGCGGACCACCCCGTCCACTACACCCCCGCGGACGACGTCCCGGTCGAGTTGCGCGGCGGCGGGCGCGCGAGCCGCCAGGTCACCAACATTGCCACGCCCGATTCCTTCACCGGTGCCGACCGGATCTCCGTGTGCGAGGTGATCACCCCGGGCGGCAACTGGTCGAGCTGGCCCCCGCACCGCCACGACGGCATCGGGGACTGCCCCACCACGAACGAGGAGATCTACTACTTCCGCATCGGGACCGAGGACTCGCCCCACGGCGACCCGCGAGGCGAGGGCCTCTTCCACGTCTACACCGTCGACGAGACCGTGGACGAGACCGTCGTGATCCGCGACGGGGACACCTACCTCGTGCCCCACGGCTATCACGGCCCCACCGCCGCCGCCCCGGACTACCCGATGTACTTCCTCA
The DNA here is from genome assembly GCA_029978585.1 of Actinomycetota bacterium. Lineage (GTDB taxonomy): Bacteria > Actinomycetota > Actinomycetes > S36-B12 > S36-B12 > Mxb001. The sequence continues at coordinate 14,443 of JAPOJD010000038.1, read as the reverse complement.
ACGTGCTGGCCGGGCCCGCGGACGAGCGCACCATGGCATTCTGCGACGATCCGAACCACCACTGGATCCGCAGCACGTGGACCGATATCGATCCCCGGCTGCCCATGACCTCGGCGGAAGGACGGGTGCAGTGAAGCGCATCGGAGTCGCCGTCCTCGGACTGGGATGGATGGGCCAGGCGCACTCGCGCTCCGTCCTGCGCATCCCGTCCCTGTTCCCCGATCGCTCCTGCGACCCGCGGCTGGTCATCTGCGCCGACACCGAAGCCGACCGCCGCGAGCGCGCGGTCCGCGACTTCGGCTTCGCCCGCGCGACATCGGACTGGGCGGAGGCGGTGGCCGACCCCGACGTCGATGCGGTGTGGGTCACGGCGCCGAACATGCTGCACGTCCCGATGATCGAGGCGGCCGCCGCGGCGGGGAAGGCGATCTTCAGCGAGAAGCCAATCGGGGGAACCCCGACGCAGACGGTCCAGGCCTACGCCGCGGCGCGGGCGGCCGGCGTGCTCACCGGCGTCGGCTACAACTACCTGTGGTCACCCCTCGTCATCCACGCTCGCGACATCATCGCCTCGGGCGCGCTGGGCGAGATCACCCACTACCGAGGGCGATTCCTCTCGATGTACGGCTCAGACGAGATGGGCCTGCTCACCTGGCGCTTCAAGCTGGCCGAGGGCGGCTACGGCGTCTCGTCCGACATCCTCAGCCACTCGGTCTCCCTGGCGCAGTTCCTCGTTGGCGACATCGTCGAGGTCGTCGGCATGAAGCACACCGTCATCACCGAGCGGCCGATCCCGCAGGGGGCGGCCAGCCATTACGGGCGGGGCCGTCCCGAGGACCCGAAGGGCGCGGTCGAGAACGAGGACTTCGCGTCGATGCTGTGCCGCTTCATGTCCGGTGCCACGGGGACCTTCGAGACGTCGCGCACGACGATCGGCCCGGAGAGCCACAACGCGTTCGAGGTCTACGGCACCCAGGGCGCGCTCGCGTGGAACTTCGAGCGCCTCAACGAACTGCAGTACTACCGGCACGATCCGACCATCAAGGAAACCGGCTGGACGACCATCTTCGGCGGCGACCGCTTCCCCTATCACGGGGCATTCGTCCCGGGGCAGGCCAACGCGATCGGGTTCGAGGACATCGTCGCGACCGAGGACTTCGCCTTCCTCGAGGCCCTCGCCACCGGCGCGCCGTTCACTCCAGGCTTCCGCGAGGCCGTGGACGTCGTGAGCGTGCAGCAGGCGCTCATTCACTCCTGGGACTCCCGAGCCTGGGAGCCCGTCGTCGACCTGGGGGCCACCGCATGAGGATCACCACCGCCGAGGCCATCGTTCGCTACCTCATCGCCCAGCGCACCGTCGTCGACGGCCGCGATGTCCCCCTCTTCCCCGGGGTCTTCGCGATCTTCGGGCATGGCAACGTCACCAGCCTCGGCCACTCCCTGGAGATGCACCGCGACGAGATCCCCGTGTGGCGCGGCCAGAACGAGCAGGGCATGGGCCTCGCTGCAGCGGCGTTCAGCAAGGCGAAGCGGCGCCAGCAGATCATGGTGGCGACGTCCTCGGTCGGGCCGGGCGCGACCAACATGGTGACCGCGGCCGGAATGGCGATGGCCAATCGCCTGCCCGTCCTCTTCATCGCCGGCGACACCTTCCACTCCCGTCTCCCCGATCCGGTACTCCAGCAGGTCGAGCACTTCGGGGCACCGGCCACCACTGTCAACGACGCCTTCCGGCCGGTCGTGCGCTTCTGGGACCGGATCACCGACCCGGCGCAGGTCATCACCTCGCTGCCGCAGGCCGTCGCGATGATGCGCGATCCGGCGGAGTGCGGTCCGGCGTTCATCGGCCTGCCGCAGGACGTCGCCGCCGTCGCCTACGACTTCCCCGAGGAGCTCTTCGAGCGTCGCGTTCACGAGATCATTCGCCCGCGGGCGGACATCGGACAGCTGGATCGCGCCGCCGCGCTACTGAGCACCGCGCGGCGCCCCCTCATCATCGCCGGCGGCGGGGTGCACTACTCCCTCGCCGAGCGCGAACTCGGCGACTTCGCGATGCGCCACGGCATACCGGTCGTCGAGACCGTCGCGGGCAAGTCCTGCCTGCTGTGGGACCACCCCCGCTACGGCGGACCGGTCGGCGTCACGGGGGCGGCGCCGGCCAACGAGCTGGCCTCCGGCGCGGACGTCGTCCTCGCCGTGGGCACGCGCCTGCAGGACTTCACCACCGGCTCGTGGACCGTCTTCCACCCGGAGGCGCAGTTCATCGGGCTCAACGCGGCGCGCTTCGACGCGGTGAAGCACCGCGGCCTGCCCGTCGTGGGGGATGCCCGCGAGGGACTCGTCGAGCTCGCCGACCGCCTTGACGGCTGGGCCGCGCCCGCGGAGTGGACCGCGAAGGGCGAGGTGCTCCGAGCCGACCTCAACGCCTTCATCACCGACCGCACCGCGCCGGACGGCGACCTCCCCATGAGTTATGCCCAGGCCGTCGGCGCTGTCAACGCCGCCGCGGACCCGGACGACTACGTCCTCACCGCATCCGGCGGCCTCCCTGGCGAGCTCAACATCAACTGGCACTCGCTGGGCATCGCCACATTCGACTGCGAATACGGCTTCTCCACGATGGGCTACGAGCTCTCCGGCGGTTGGGGAGCGGCCATCGCCAATGCCGGTCGCGGCCGGACCTACGTCCTTGTCGGGGACGGCGCCTACATGATGATGAACTCCGACATCTTCTCCGCGGCGCTGTCCGGCGTGGACATGACGGTGCTCGTGTGCGACAACGAGGGGTTCGCCGTCATCGAGAGGCTGCAGGTGGGCCAGGGCGGAGCGTCGTACAACAACATGCTGCGCGACTCCCACGGACACACCGGGGCTCGCGTCGACTTCCGCGCGCATGCTGCGGCCATGGGCGCGAACGCCGTCACGGTCGAGAGCCTCGAGGAGTTGCGCGTCGCCCTGGAGGACCGAAGCAGCGGCGTGCACGTCATCGTGATGAAGGTGCGGGAGTCGGACTGGACCGAGGGCGGCGCCTTCTGGCAGGTCGGGGTCCCCGAGGTCAGCGAGCGCCCTCAGGTGCGCGAGGCCCGCGAGCGCATGGACATCGGGCTCAAGGCCCAGCGCCGCGGCGTGTAGGGACCGCGGGGCGTAGGTCCACGGGGTGGAGTCGCCGCCGGCGGCGCGTTCTTTGGTCGAAAAGCGTCACCCGGTGGCGCATTTCGACCAAAGAACAGCGAGATGTTCCTGTGCGGGGCCTACTGCGACTGGGAGACCGCCTGCGTCGACTGGGAGGGGTCCTGCGCCTGCGGCCGGTCGGGCGCCGACCGCGAACTGCGGAAGAACAGCGTCATCACGATGGCGACGTACACGACCCAGGCGATCACCTGCAGCCAGGACGGGTTGGAGGACCAGTTGACGAATCCCCTGAGCAGTTCGCCGTACCAGGAGTCCATCGGGATGGCGGCGGAGGCGTCGAAGGCCAGCGCATCCTCGCCGGGGATCAGCCCGATCTCCTGGAACTCGTGGACGGCGTAGGACAGGACCCCGCCCGCGATGATGATGAGGGCGACGCCGGTCCACGTGAAGAAGGTGGCGAGGTTGATCCGCAGGGCACCGCGGTAGAAGAGCCAGCCGAGCACCACGGCCGTTGCGAGACCGAGCAGGCCCCCGATCAGGGCCGAGGCGCCGTCGCCGGTGGCGCGAGCCGCGGTCCACAGGAACAGCGATGTCTCAAGGCCCTCGCGAATCACGGCCACGAAGGCGACCAGGGCGATCGCGACGACACCGACATCGACTGCGGAGTCCAGTTTGCCCTGGAGCTCCCCCCTGATATTGCGCGCCGTCTTCTTCATCCAGAAGACCATCCAGGTGACGAAGACGACAGCGGCAAGCGAGGCGACTCCGGCAAACAGGGCTTCGGCGCGCTCAGTCATGGCCTCGGAGGTGAGGGACAGCCCCGCCGCGAACAGAATGGAGACCGCGATCGCCGTTCCCACGCCGATCCAGACCCACCGCACGGGGGAGCCGGTCCGGCCGGTCCTGACGAGGTAGGCGACGAGGATGCTCACGATGAGGGCGGCCTCGACCCCCTCACGCAGCCCGATGAGGTAGTTGGCGAGCACGTCGTCCTCCCACGCCCCACTCGGGACCGTCCCGCGGCAGCGCTCCGCTAAGGTAAGGCTTGCCTAACTTTTATGTCAACTTGTGTCGCCGGCGCGTCCGGCCACGACTGCGACCCGGCGCCCCCGAAACGGCGACGCGGGCGCATCCCGGGCCCCACAATGCCCGCATGACGCTGCGCACCGTCGCCCTTCCCGGCATCGCCGGCATTGCCGGCCTCGCCCTGCTGGCCGGTTCCCCGGCCGCTGCCTCGCCGCTCGACGCGACCCAGTGGAACCCCACCCAGAAGGATCTCAACGTCGGCACGCCCTCCCCGTGGGATGCCGTCATGTCCGGTTCCGGGAGAGGCGTTGCATTCGCTGGGCGCTACTACCGCGACTACAACGCCACGACCGGCACCTGGGGACCGAAGACCATCCTGCACGTGGAGCCGGATTACCTGTTCGCGGATGGCAACGCCGCCGGTGACGTCTGCACGACGTGGTACGCGGACTTCGGAGCGGCCTTCGCGTGCCGGTCCGCCGGATCGACGACCTGGGTGAAGAAGAACCTCTCCATGAACCAAGGTGCCGGCCCGCACAGCATCTCGGTGTCCCGTGACGGCAGGCGTGCCCTCATCGTGTGGTCGGACGTCATCGGCGGCGTCCGGAGCCCCCGAGTCACTATCTACACGCTGGGCACCCAGACGATGAGCACGACGAATCCGGCGAGCCTTCCCGACCCCGTCTCCTTCTACATGACGGCCCCCACCCGACTCGGCGGCAAGGACGGATTCACGCTGATGTATGTCACCGCGGGTCCGTGGTCCCTGGGCAACCGGACGTTCTACCGGACGTACCGCCCGGGGAGCGGCTGGAGCGGGCAGACACGAATCCAGTTCGACACCGGCGGCGGCGTGCTCGGGGACGTCTACGCATCGGATCTCGCCAGCGATGGACGGCGTGCGTACTTCGCCGCCACGACCGACATCGCGGCGGTCCAGATCCCCGACCCGTCCAACTACGCGGTGGCGAGCGTGAACTCCCAGGGGACCATCACGCCACCCTTCGATCCCGCGATTGCGATGCTGCGCCCCGAGATCGCGGTCAAGGGTGCGGCCGTCACGCTGGTCGGCCCCACCGGCGGCGGCCCCATGGCCATGGCCCTTATCGAGAACACCACGCCGCCGTCGCTGATGACCACGACCCTCCTCTCCCCGACGGTCGGGGATACCCCGGGTGAACTCGCCTCCGTGGAAGTGGCCGGCCAGTCATTCGTCGGCGGCGTCGAGGGCGCCGCCATCGTTGCCGAGTACGTCGGCGTGGCCAACCTCGGCACGCCTGAGGAGCGGCCCGTGAGCGAGATGTTCACGATGGACGTGTTCCACCAGGGTGGGATCGCCTCCCTCGGGCCGATGTCCCGACTGGGAACAATCGAGGGCGAAGGCGGGATGCAGCCGGAGCTCTCCGGTCACGGCGTCTACGCCATGCTCGTGTACGGGTCGAGCACCGGCCGCTACGCGGCGGTGCATCGCCCCGCAGCCCTATGAAGGGCGCGGGCTGAACCGGGTCAGACCTCCACGGCCAAACCGGTGCGCGCGCTCTCGCCTGCGGCCGCCGCGACCACCACGGGTGCGCGGCCATCGGCAATGGACACCGGCGACGGACCGCCGTCGAGCACGTAGTGGGCGAATGCCTTCCACATCCGGTGATAGGCGATGTCGTAGCGCTCGATGAAGAAGTTGGGCAGGACCGGCTTCTCCGTCGTGTGGGCCAGGTAGATCTCGGCCGTGTTGAGCCGCTCGTTATCCGACAGCGCCATGCCGAGGGATCCGAGCACTTCGACACGCTGGTCGTATCCGTAGGGCGCCTCGCGGGTCACGTCGATCGTGCTGATCGCCCCGTTGGCATGGGTGAGCACGGCGATGCCCACGTCTACGTCGCCGGCCTCCCCGATCTGCGGATCGATGAGGTTCGCGCCCTGTGCCCACACGCGCACGACAGGCGAGCCCACGACGAAGGCCGCCATGTCGAAGTCGTGGATCATCATGTCGACCCAGATCCCGCCACTCACCCGCACGTAGTCGATCGGCGGCGGTGCCGGGTCACGGCTGGTGATGCGCGCCACCCGGACATCGCCGATGCGGCCGCTCGCCACAGCGGTGTGCACCGCCTGGTGACCCGGGTCGAAGCGCCGGTTGAACCCCACCATGAAGGGCACGCCCGTGCGCTCGACCACCTCGGCGGCGCGGTCCACTGCGGCGAGATCGAGGCTCACAGGCTTCTCGCAGAACACCGCGCGGCTGGCCTCCGCCGCGCGCACGATGAGGTCGACGTGGGTGTCGGTGGCCGACGCTATCGCCACCGCGTCGCTTGCCGCGATGAGGTCGTCCACGTCCATCGCGGGGACGCCGTACTCACTTGCCACGGCTGCCGCGGCAGCAGCGTTGACGTCGGCGACCGCGGATAGGCGCGCACGCGGGGTCTCCCGGGCGATCATGCGTGCATGCATGCGTCCGATGCGCCCTACCCCGATGACGCCGATGGCGAGGCTCACGCGGTCTCCCTCCGACGGGCATGCGACTGGAGTGCGGCGCGCAGGTCGTCAAGCTCCCACTTCTCGTCGAGCGCCTGCCGGACGACGTCGGCCTGGCTCGGCGGCGCGAGCCCGTCGACAGGGGGGTCGAGATCAAGGTTCGTCGGGAAGGCATACCCCTCGGCCGCGGACCTGAGGGCGACCTGCACAGCCGGGTCGTCGCCGCGCGCGAGCAGTTCCGGATAGACCGCCAGCACGATGCGTTCGCGGTCCACTGATTCCATGGCGCGACCGAAGGCGCTGGATACCTGCAGCAGGTTCACCATGCGCCGCACGTCCGACGTCCGGTTGGTGCCGGCCCCGTGGATGAGCGCGGGGCTGAAGAAGATCGCGTCGCCCTTCGCGAACGGAACCTGGACGCATGCGGCCTCGGTGTAGGCGCGGAAGTCTTCGCGCCCGGCGATGAGGTAGCCGCCCGGGTACTTCTGCGAATGGGGCAGGAGCATCGTCGGGCCGGTCTCCAGCGGGGTGTCGTCGTGCGCGACGGCCGCCTGCAGGGTGAGCGCCGGCGAGAGCGCATGCACGTGCGTGGGATAGGGCTCGATCTGCGCGGCCGACATGAACCCGAGGTGGTAGTCGCGGTGCGGAACCTGCGCCGCACCCCCCGGGTTGACGACGTTCACCTGGGCCGTCATCTGGTACGCCGGCCCCAGCCATGCGGTGGACACCAGGTCCAGGACCGGGCTGCCGTGGTAGTCCACGAACGTCCCCGGGGCCGCGACGGCGAGCTTCTCCAGCGAGTTCCAGATGCGGTCATTGGCGCCCACCTCGGCGAAGTGGTCGCCGACCGACCGGCCCGCGGCGCGCTGGGCGTCGATGATGTCGAAGAACACCGCGGTCGCGCGATCCACGACCGCCGGGTCGACCGCGCCTTCGACGATGAGGACGCCGGGCCCGTCGCCGAGAGCCCCGGCGAGTTCCTCGAGCGCCTGCTGGCGCGGGGCGGCCAGCAGCGCGGCGGCGGCGTACACAAGCACGCCCGACTCGACCCGGTCGGCGAGGGGGTAGTCCGAGATGTCGGTCCGCTCGGCGCAGACCGCCTCGAGGTCCTCGACCCGGCAGTCGGCGGCGCGCAGCATGCGCATATCCAAGCACGCCCCACGCGCCCGGGAGATGGACACGGGCGGGCCGATGCGGGAGGGTGGCGGGCGATGATCACCGTGCCCGTCCACCGAAGGTTCAGCGACCTCGATCCGCTGGGCCACGTGAACAACGTCGCGTACCACGACTACCTCCAGGAGGCCCGGGTCGGGCTCATCGGCGACCTGGCCCTGGTGAGCAATGCCGACTACGCGCAGATCGTCGTGCGGCAGGAGATCCGCCATGTGCGGCCGCTGGGCTACGCGCGGGAAGCCGTGCTCATCGACGTGTGGATCTCGCAGATGGCTCGCACCTCGTACACCGTGGAATACCGCATCCGCGATGCCGACGGCGAGGTCGCCGCCGAGGCCACCACCCTGCTCGCGGTCGTCGATGCCGAGACCGGGCGCCCGGTGCGCATCCCGGAGGCCGTGAGGCTAGCCCTCGACCCGGCCTAGGTGTAATTCCTAGGCGGGCACCTGCTCGGCCACCCGCAATGCGTTGGCGGCGATGGTGAGCGCGGGGTTCTGCGCCCCCGAGGACGGGAAGAACGACGAGTCCGCGACGTAGAGGTTTGCCACGTCGTGACTGCGGCATGTGGCATCGACGACACTGGCCGTGGGGTCGTCCCCGGCCACGGCGGTGCCACACATGTGGGAATTCATCGAGATATCGAAGCGCTGCTCGAACACTGCGACATACCCCGCCCGCTTCAGCACCTCGCGCGCCTTGGCGAGCAGCAGTTCGTGACGGTCGTAGTTGGTGCGCTTCCAGGCCACGCGGATCTGCCCTGAGGAGTCCAGGCGCACCTGGTTGACAGGGTCCGGGGTGTCCTCGGTCATGACGAGCCACTCCATGCTTCGTGCCGCCATCGGCTTGAGGACCGGCAGCGGGGCGCGGGTGACATGCGTCTTCATCATGGACGCCTGAACCTTGCCGATCAACTGGAGCGTGCCGCCGGGATAGCCATCCCCCATGTCGTCGTAGAAGTCGTTGACGCACGCGGTCTTCTGGAAGATGACATCGTTGGTGCGACGGGGGTCGATCGCTGCGATATGGGTGTTGTTGTGCACCATGTAGCGCCTGCCCACCAAGCCCGAGGAGTTTGCGATCCCGCTGCGCAACAGCAGGGCCGCGGAGTTCGCCGCCCCCGCAGCCAGCACGAACGTCCCCCCGGTGACCTCGAGGGCCTCCCCGTCCAGTGCCCCCACGGCGCGCGAAACGCGCCCCGACGCGTCGGTCTCCAGCCGATCGACAAAGGCGCCGGTGACCAGGCGCACCCGCCCGGTCTCGAGGGCCGGATCGAGGGCGCACACCTCCGCATCGGACTTGGCGTCCCAGCGGCAGGGGAAGCCGTCGCAGGTGCCGCAGCGGATGCACGCTCCGCCCGGCCGCAGGTCGACACCCATTGCCGTGGTCGTGGGATGCAGTCCCTGTGCCCGCAGGCGCGAGAGCGTCTCGGCGACGTACGGCTCGTGCTCCAGCGCGGGGTAGGGATACGGCGCACTACGCCAGGGCTCGAACTCACCTGGCGTGCCGTGCACGTTGTAGAGACGCTCGGCCTCCACGTAGTAGGGCTCGAGATCGGCATAGGTGAAGGGCCACGCGGGCGAGATCCCCGAGGGGTACGCCGTCCCCTCGAAGTCCCGCCCCCGAAGCCGTGGGAGCGACGAGCCGTAGACCTTGGTGTTGCCGCCGACCACGTAGTGCACGCCAGGGGCGAAGGGGGTGCCGTCCTCGGCGTACCACGTGTCGTCCGGCTTGTAGCGCCGCTGCACGAACACCGCCTCCGCCGAGGTGTTCTGCGGCTCCTTCGGCAGGCGCTGCCCCCGTTCGAGGACGAGAACGTCGATCCCGCGCCGCGCGAGTGCCCACGCGAACGTCCCGCCGCCCATTCCGGAGCCGATGACGACGACGTCCGCGCTCAGGCCCGCCATCGAGGTCACGCCGCTATCTCACCATGCTCGCCCGCAGGGCCCATCAGATGCTCGGCGAGGGCGGATCAGGACGACGGCCACATGACGTAGCGCGGGCGTCCGGTCGGCCTGTTGCCCGAGCCGAAGGTCGAGATCCCGTAGCGGGCCTGCGAAGGGCTGCCGCTGGACTTCAGCCGCAGATCCCCCGCCGGGCCGATGTAGGCGATGTCCTCGCCGAGCCCTATGAACGTGAGGCACGTGGCGACCGACCGGCAGGACCGGCCCCCCGTGGTCACCGAGGCGATGTTGGCGCGGATGGACTCCGGCGTGATGGGCCCGGTCTGCGCGGCCTGCTCGGCCGCGAGGGCGATGATCACGGCGGCGTCGTAGGCCTGCGGGGAGAACTCCATCTGCTTGACGCGCGGATCCAGCGCCTTCAGCTGCTCGGCGAAGTAGTCGTCGACCCGCAGGTCGAGCGACACCATGCTGGCCCCCTCCAGCGTCCGGCTGGGCAGGTCGCGGCGCGCGGCGGAATCACCCGCCGATGCGGTGAAGTACAGCCGCGTGGGGATGCCCTTCTTCACCAGCGCGGACAGCAGCGCCCCGGTCTCCGAGCCGCCGGCGAAAATGAGGCTGTCCGGCCGGTACGACGCCACCTCCCCGGCGATCTTCTCGATCTTGTCGGTGCGATCCGGGTAGGTGACGATGCGCACCGAGACGTCCGCGGCGCGGGCCACTTTGGCGGCCTCGCGGGCGACTCCGGCGGAACTGTTGCGCGCCACGATGGCGAGTCGGCGTACGCCGTCGTCGACGGCCAGGGATCCCAGGAGGCCGCCCTGCAATGACTCAGCGGGAACGACGCGGAAGACCTTGCCGGTGAGCCGGTCGCTGGAGGCCGCCGGCGACACGACCGCGACATCCTTCACCGCGGCAAGGTTGTCGATGAGCAGCTGGGAGGACAGCGGTCCCACGATGGCCTGCGCACCGCGACCGATGAGACGCCCGACAGTGCGCGCGAACACCTCGCCGCCCGTGCCGCCAGAGTTGCCCGGCACCAGCGTGACCTTGCTGCCACCGACGCCGCCCGAGGCGTTGATGTCCTGCACGGCCAGGAGGACAGCGGCCTGGGTTCCGCGTCCATAGTCGGAGAGCTCGCCGGTGTCGGGGAGAGCGGTGCCGATGATCAGTCCCCCATCCGTTCTCGGCGCTACGGCACCGGCCGGCGCGGGACCCGTGAGCGCGAGAACCGCCGCCGCGCAGACCACGACCCCGAGGACGGCTGGGGTCGGGCGGCGCATGACCCGATCGTAGGCGCGCAGGGGCGGCGGAAGCGCGCGCAGCGCGGGCGATGGTTGAATCCACGCATGCTGCGCATCGGGGTCCTCGGGACCGGGAACATCGGCACCTCTCACGCCCGCTCGCTGGCCGCCGAGGTCTCCGGCGCCGAGGTGGTGTGGGTGTACGACGCCGACGCCGCCCGCGCCGCATCCGTCGCCGATGCCGTGGGAGCCCGTGCGGCATCCAGCCCCGAGGAGGCGGTCGCCGGCAGCGACGCCGTCCTCATCGCCTCTCCGGATGCCCTGCACGCCGAGCAGGCGCTGCTCTGCCTGGACGCGGGGCGTCCGGTGCTGTGCGAGAAGCCCCTCGCCCCCACGGTGGCCGAGGCGCTGGCGGTCATGGACGCCGAAGTCGATCTGGGCCAGCGGCTCATCTCCCTGGGATTCATGCGCCGCTTCGACCCGGGCTACCGTGCACTCAAGGAAGCGATCCCGTCGGTGGGCTCCCCCCTGATCGTCCACAACGTCCACCGCAATGCCTACGCCCCGTACGGACTCACCAGCAGCGGGACGCTCACGAACTCCGCGATCCACGAGATCGACATCAACCGTTGGCTGCTCGACGACGACTACGCCACCGTGCAGGTCATCACCGGGCGTCCCGCGCCCGACGCGCCGGACGGCGAATTCGACCCGCTTCTCATCGTGCTCACGACCATGTCGGGCGTGATCGTGGAGATCGAGGCGTTCGTCACGGCGCACTACGGATACGAGGTGACCTGCCAGGTCGTGTGCACTGACGGTGTACTCGACCTCGGTGACGGGCACTACGTCACGAGGACCTCGGCCGGGGTGCGTGGGCAGGCGATCCCCGAACTGTGGCTCGGGCGATTCGGGGACGCCTACCGCCACGAGCTCCAGGCGTGGATCGATGCGACATTGCGCGGCACGACGTGCGGGGCATCGGTCTGGGACGGCGTCGTCGCCACGATAACCGCCAACGACGCCGCGGCCTCGATCACCGAGGGCCCGCAGCGCATCGAGCTGCCGCCGCGCCCCGCCCTCTACGGCTAGGGACCCGCGTCAGCGAACCGGGGCGAGCTGCTGGTCCTCCACCGGGATCGTGAGCGCTCCGGTCATGATCGCCACGACATCGTTCATCGTTCGCGCCTCCGGAGTGACCACCGCGGCCCGACGGCCGAGACGCTGGATGTGGATGCGATCGGCGACGTCGAAGACCTGAGGCATGTTGTGGCTGATGAGGATGATGCTCATGCCGCGGTCGCGCAGGTCCTTGATGAGCTTGAGCACGCGCGCGGACTCGTTGACACCGAGGGCAGCGGTGGGCTCGTCGAGGATGACGACCTTGCTGCCGAACGTGCCGGCGCGTGACACGGCCACCGCCTGACGCTGCCCACCGGAGAGGGTCTCGACCGGCTGAGTGATGCTCTGGACCGTCAGCACGCCGAGCTCGCTGAGACTCTTCGTGGACGTCTCGCGCATGTGCTTCTTGTCCAGGCTGCGGAAGAGCTTGCCGAGGATCCCCTTCTTGCGGACCTCGCGGCCGAGGTAGAGGTTCTCGGAGATATCGAGGGCCGGGGCGACGGCGAGGGTCTGGTAGACCGTCTCGACGCCCTTGCTGCGGGCATCGTGGGTGGTCTTGAAGGACACCTGCTCGCCGTTGATGAACATCTCGCCCGAGTCGGGGACGAGGGCCCCCGAGAGGCACTTGATGAGGGTGGACTTGCCCGCGCCGTTGTCACCCACCACGGCAAGCACCTCGCCGGGGTAGAGCTCGAAGTCGCACTCGTTGAGCCCGATGACGCGACCGAAGGACTTATTGAGGGCCTTGCCCTGGACGATGGGCTGGATGTCGGTCGTGGTGGTCATGCCCGCACCTTCCTGATCCACTGGTCGACGGCGACGGCGGCGATGACGAGGATGCCGATCGCGAGGACACGGTATGCCTGGTCGAGTCCGGCGAGGGACAGGCCGAAGTCGAGGACGATGATGATGAGCGTTCCGATGAAGGTGCCGATGAGGCGCCCACGACCGCCGAACAGCGACGTGCCGCCGATCACCACGGCGGTGATGGTCTCGAGGTTGATTTCGGGTGCCACGTTGGGGCTGGCGGAGCCGAGGCGGCCGATCGTGATCCAGGCGGCGATACCGATGATGAAGCCCGCCACCAGGTAGACGCTGAAGAGCACGCGCTTGACGTTGATGCCGGAAAGTTCGGAAGCGACCGGATCGTCGCCGACCGCGTACACGTGCGTGCCCCACGCGGTGCCACGCAGGATGTACGCGAAGATGATGTAGAGGGCGATCATGACGATGAGGCCGACGGTGACGGAGAAGCCACCGAAGGGCTGGAAGTCCTTGCCCATGATGCCGAGGAACTCCGGGTACTCCTTGCCCTGGATGGTGCGCGCCTTGAACAGGATGAGGGTGAGGGCAGTGAAGATGCTCAGCGTGCCCAGGGTGACGATGAACGGCGGCAGGTTGAAGCGGACGATGAGGAAGCCGTTCACGCCACCGGCGAGCGTGCCGACGATGATGCCGAGGATGACCGCCAGGATCGGATTCTGCCCGGCGATCGGCAGGACGTTGGACGCCGTGGTGTAGACCGCGAGGTTGGCCATCACCATCTGCGAGAACACCATGATGGCGCCGATGCTCAGGTCGATGCCCGCCGTGAGGATGACGATCGTCTGCGCGATGGCAAGCGTTCCGATGATGACGGTCTGCTGCAGCATCAGAGAGATCGTGCCGGGCTTGGCGAAGTTGTCGAGGGCCCCGACATCCATCACGAGGCCGAGGAAGGCGAAGACGATGATGAGGATGGCGAGCACGACCAGCGGGCTGACCCACGGGTAGCGGTGCAGCACGTGCTGCACGCGCTGCATGGGAGTGACTCGGCTGGCGAACTCCTCGGCTGCCGTGGTGGGGGCAGTCTGGCTCACGGGGACCTCCGGCGGATCGGTTGGGTCGAGATTAGCGAGATGTGAAGGAGCGGGGCGGCTTTCCCAAGAAAGCCGCCCCGCCCCATTGCCTTGCTAGGCCTTGCTACCTAGGCCGATCAGCCCCAGGCGAGTGCGATGCACTCGTCAGCGGTGAGCTGCTCGGCAGACACGACAGTGTCCTGCGGATCCTCCGTGCAGAGCTTCACGCCCGTGTCGAAGAACTGGCCGTTCGCGGAGGTGTTCTCCGGAGCCGGGCCGCCCTCGGCGATCGTCTTGATCGCCTCGACGCCGAGCTTCGCCATGAGCAGCGGGTACTGCTGCGAGGTCGCCTGGATCTCGCCCGCCTTCACAGCCTCGACGCCGGCGAGGCCGCCGTCGACGGACACGATGATGACGTCCTTGCCGATCGTCTTGCCCGCAGCCTTGAGGGCCTCAGCGGCACCGAAGGCGGTCGGCTCGTTGATCGTGTAGACGACGTTGATGTCGGGGTTGGCAGCGAGGCACTTCTCCATGCCCG
>JAPOJD010000256.1 GCA_029978585.1 Actinomycetota bacterium | reverse complement strand
TACGGGTGGGGATGCAACATTCACGGGGAGGCCACGGTGCCCCCGGAGGCGCAGTCAGGGGAGACCGCGGTCGCCGCGCCTCGTTCCGAAGGCATGTACTCCCTCGCGGTCAAGGACGGCGGGGTCATGGCCTGGGGCCTGGACCCGAACAGCATCTTCGATGTGCCGATCGAGGCGAGGTCGGGCGTGACCGCCGTGGCCGCGGGCAGAACGTTCGCTCTCGCGTTGAAGGACGGCGGGGTGATCGCCTGGGGCAGCAACCTCTTCGGCGAGCTCGACGTCCCCGACGAGGCGAGGTCGGGCGTGAGCGCGATTGCGGTGGGCGAGTCGTACGCGCTCGCGTTGAAGGGCGGTCGGGTCATCGCCTGGGGGACCAACTACTACGGGGAGACGTCCGTTCCCGAGGCCGCGCTGTCCGGAGTCACGTCCATCGCCGCCTCGACGTACTACGCCCTCGCCATCAAGGACGGCCGGGTCATCCTGTGGGGCTACTCCGACCTGACCCCTGATGAGATCCCCGTGTCGGCGCGATCGGGACTCATCGCCGCGTCGGCGTCGGATGGGGAACTCGCGTTCCTCGTGAGGGGCTGACCGTATCTGGGGCGGACGCCTTGGGGGCTGGCAGGATTCCGGGGTGCGCGTCGCTGACCTCGGCATCGTCATCGGTCCCTTCCCCTCCGGTGCCACCGCGAGCATCGTGGACGTCCCCGGGGTCGGGGTGGGCCACGCCACCGTCTCCTACGACGAGCCTCCCCCGCCGGAGGGCCGCGGCATCGCGCGCACCGGCGTGACGGTCGTGGATCCGGGCGGCGACTGCATCGCCGATCCGGTGCCCGCCGGGGTGGCGATCCTCAACGGGGCCGGCGAGCTCACCGGACGCTCCCAGATCGAGGAGTGGGGCTATGCGGAGACACCGGTGTTCCTCACGTCCACCATGCAGTTGGGCCGCGTGTACGACGCCGCCTGTCGGCTGCTCTTCGCGGAGGCCGTGGCCCACGACGGCAGGTCGACGTTCGGCGAGGTGATCATCCCCGTCGTGGGGGAGTGCGACGACTCGTGGCTGTCGGATCCGCGCGCCATGCACGTGGACATCGACGATGTGCGCGCGGCCCTGGACGCCGCGCGGGCGGGCGGGGAGTTCGCACAGGGTGCCGTGGGTGCCGGCACGGGCATGTCATGCCTCGGGTGGAAGGGCGGAATCGGCTCGGCGTCACGCCTGCTGCCCGATGGCCATGTCATCGGCGTGCTCCTGCTCACCAACTTCGGCAGCGCGGAGCGGCTCACCATCGCGGGCATTCCCGTGGGGCAGCGCCTCGGCCGCGATGGCGCCGAGGAGCCACCGCCCGCCGGATCGTGCATCGGCATCGTCGTCACCGACGCGCCTCTTGACGCCCCGGCTTGCGAGCGCCTGGCCCGGCGCATCGGCCTCGGGCTCGCGCGCACCGGCTCGGTCGCCCACCACGGCTCCGGGGAGATCTTCCTCGGGATGGCCAACGGCCTGCGCCGCTCCGGGTGCGTTGGCCCTCCCCTCACCGGCCGGGCGCTCGACCCCTACTTCGCGGCCACCGTCG
>JAPOJD010000018.1 GCA_029978585.1 Actinomycetota bacterium | reverse complement strand
GTTCCGCCAGCGGGCATGGACTCCTGAGCGAGGATCCGCGTGAGGGTCGTCTTGCCGGCGCCATTGCGGCCCACCAGGCCGATGCGGTCGCCGGGGCCCACGCGAAGGTGCGCATCGAGGAGGAGAAGCCGGGCCCCGGCGCGCAGTTCGATGCCGGACGCGGAGATCACAAGGCGTTGATCCTAGCCGCACATGCGAGGCCGTTCACACGTTGAAGCCCAGGGCCCTGAGCATCTCTCGTCCATCATCGGTGATCTTGTCCGGTCCCCACGGCGGCATCCACACCCAGTTGATGGCAAAGCCCTCGACGACGCCCTCCAGTGCGGCGCGGGTCTGGTCCTCGATGACGTCGGTGAGTGGGCAGGCAGCGGATGTGAGAGTCATGTCGAGGGTGGCGACATTGCCCTCGCCTACGTGGACGTCGTAGACGAGACCGAGATCGACGACGTTGATGCCGAGTTCAGGGTCGACCACGTCCTTCAGGGCCTCCCAGATATCGTCGGTCGAGGTCATCTCAGCGGGCGCCTCAGTCATGGCTCTCTCCTTCCGTAGCGCGCGAGAGCGCGTCCTTCCACGCCATCCAGGGCAATAGCGCGCACTTCACGCGCGCGGGGTACTTTGCCACCCCTGCGAATGCCACCGCGTCACCCATGGTCTCCTCGTCCCCCGACTCCTGGCCCCGCGACTGCAGCATGTGCTGGAACCGTCCCAGCGATTCCAGGGCGTCGTCGACGCTCAGCCCGACCAGGCTGTCGTACATCACGCTGGCCGAGGCCTGGGAGATCGAGCAGCCCTGGCCCTCGTAGGAGACGTCTGCCACGGTGGGCACCCCCGCCACCGACTCCAGGTGCAGTCGCAGGTCGATCTCGTCACCGCAGGTCGGGTTCACGTGATGGACCTCGGCCTCGAACGGCTCGCGCAAGCCGCGGCCCTGAGGGTTGCGGTAGTGATCGAGGATGATCTCCTGGTAGAGGTCTTCCATCACCCGACCCCGAACAGCGATCCGACCCCGTCGAGGGCCTCGACAAGGGCATCGATATCCGCACGGTCGTTGTAGATGTACGGCGAGATGCGCGTTGTCGCCGGAACCCCCATGCTGCGGCACGCCGGCCAGGCGCAATGATGCCCGACCCGCACTGCAATTCCGCGGCTATCAAGGACCTGCCCGACGTCGTGGGGGTGGACGCCGTCCATGACGAACGAGATCGCGCTGCCGCGCATGTCATTGTCGAGCGGCCCGACGATCCTCAGTCCGGGCACTTCCTGCAGCCTGCCCAGGGCGTAGCCGGTGATGTCGTGCTCGTGGGCGGCAACCGCGGGCATGCCGAGATCGTTGAGGAATTCGCATGCTGCGGCGAGCCCCACGGCCTGCGCCACCATCGGGACGCCGGCTTCGAACCGCTTCGGCGGGTCGGCGAAGGTGGTGCGCTCCATCGTGACCAGTTCGATCATGGAGCCACCCGAGATGAAGGGAGGCATGCTCGCCAGGACTTCGGGGCGCGCCCACAGGCATCCGATTCCGGTGGGGCCGAGCATCTTGTGGCCGCTCCACGCCATGGCATCCACCCCCAGGCCGGCCACGTCGACCGGCATATGGGGCACGGACTGGCAGGCATCGAGTACCACGAGGGCGCCGACGCTGCGCGCCGCTGACACCAGCGGCTGAATGGGATTGATCGTGCCGAGAAGGTTCGACTGGTGGACGAAGGACACCACCCTGGTGCGCGGTCCCACGAGGTCATCGAGTCGATCAAGGTCCAGTCTTCCGTCCGCGGTGAGCCCGATCCACCGCAGCACCGCTCCGGTCTTCGCGCACACCTCCTGCCACGGCACGAGGTTGGCGTGATGCTCCATCTCCGTGATGAGGATTTCGTCGCCGGGCGACAGGATGAACCTCTCGGCGCCCTCGGGGAGGGGGCTCCCCCATCGCGCCTTGTCCGTGGCATTGACGAACGAGTAGGCCACGAGATTCAGCGATTCGGTCGCATTGCGCGTGAAGACGACTTCGTCGGGCTGCGCACCGACGAACGCCGCCATGACAGCACGGCCGCCCTCGTAGGCCTCCGTCGCTTCCTCCGCGAGCTGGTGTGCGCCTCGGTGCACTGCCGCGTTGCTCGTGAGGTAGAAGTGCCGTTCCGCGTCAAGCACGGCAAGCGGCTTCTGCGACGTCGCACCCGAGTCGAGGTAGATAAGCCGCTGCTCCCCCCGCACCGTGCGCTCAAGGATGGGGAACTGCGCTCGGATGGCGGGGACGTCGAGGGGCGGCGTCGCGGTGGCGACCGTACCGCCGTGAACAGTGGTCACGTCGATGCGCCCGCCTTGAGGAAGCGCTCGTAGCCCTCATCCTCGAGCTTGGTTGCCAGCTCGGGCCCACCGCTCTCCACGATCCTCCCGTCGACGAAGACGTGGACATAGTCGGGGTGGATGTAC
This sequence comes from Actinomycetota bacterium, assembly GCA_029978585.1. Classification (GTDB taxonomy): domain Bacteria; phylum Actinomycetota; class Actinomycetes; order S36-B12; family S36-B12; genus Mxb001. The sequence continues at coordinate 20,694 of JAPOJD010000018.1, read as the reverse complement.
CGGAGGATGCGCGTGTAGTGAGTGATGAGGAGAGTGCCGGTTGTGCCGTCGGCCTGGAACCGGTTGACTCCCTCGGCCACGACCTTCAGGGCATCCACGTCAAGCCCCGAGTCCGTCTCGTCGAGCACGGCGATCTTGGGCTTGAGCAACTCGAGCTGGAGGATCTCGTGACGCTTCTTCTCCCCGCCCGAGAACCCCTCGTTGACACTGCGCTCAGCGAATGCGGGGTCGATCTGCAGGGCCTCCATCGCGCCCTTCATCTCCTTCACCCAGGTGCGCAGCTTGGGAGCCTCCCCCCGCACGGCGGTGACCGAGGTGCGCAGGAAGTTGGACACGGACACCCCGGGGATCTCAACCGGGTACTGCATCGCGAGGAAGAGCCCGGCACGCGCCCTCTCGTCGACACTCATGGCGAGGACGTCCTGTCCGTCGAGCGTGATGGATCCCTCGGGGACGGGGTCCTTGGGGGGGACCGCGATGACATACGCGAGGGTGGACTTGCCCGAGCCATTGGGACCCATGACCGCGTGGGTCTGACCGCTTTCGACGGTGAGAGTCACTCCGCGGAGGATCTCGCGCGCCCCGGCATCCGTCTCGACGGTGGCGTGGAGGTTGCTGATGGCGAGGGTGGTCATGGAGTTCTCCCTGGGGTGGCGTGGTCGGGCGTGCGGTTCATGGGACGTCGGGGCTTCACGGGGTGGGAGCCAGGGTGATGGCAACGCGGGCGGACTCGCCCTCTCCCGTCACTGTGACGGGGTAGACGGGCACTGCTGCCGTCGCCGGAAGGGAGAGAGGCTCGCCCGTTCGCAGGTCGAAACTGGAGCCGTGCAGCCAGCATTCGATCTCGCATCCGGTGACGTCTCCCTCGGAGAGTGCGACGTCGGCGTGCGAGCAGCGGTCGAAGATCGCGAACACCTCACCTTCCGTCCGCACCAGGGCGACCGGAGTCTGCTCCACAGTGACGGCCAGGCACCCGCCTTCGGGGATGTCGCCGAGCGCGCACACGTCGATGGTCACTCGGCCAGCTCCTCATCCCCGGCCTCACCATCGAGGGCCACGACCCCGAGCCGTCCGTCCACCGTCCGCATCACGCGTTGGGTGAGCTCGGGTTGGCCGATGCGGTGGAGAACGTCGGCGAAGAAGCCCCTCACGACGAGGACTCGGGCGAGGTCGGCCGGGATCCCGCGGGACTGCAGGTAGAACAGCTGCTCGTCGTCGAATCGGCCGGTCGCGCTGGCGTGGCCCGCGCCCACGATCTCGCCGGTCTCGAGCTCCAGGTTCGGGACAGAGTCAGCGCGGGCCCCATCGGTGAGGATCAGGTTGCGGTTCACCTCGTAGGTGTCGACCCCGACCGCCTGCGACCGCACGAGGACGTCCCCGATCCACACGGTGTGGGAACCGTCTCCCTGCAGTGCGCCCTTGTAGAGGACCGAACTGCGGCAGTGCGGGGTGTCATGGTCGATGAACACCCGGTGCTCGAGGTGCTGACCGGCGTCCGCGAAGAAGAGCCCGAGCAACTCGGCGTCTCCGCCCGGCGCCTGGTACGACACCTTCGGAGCGATCCTGACGATCTGGCCCCCGAGCGTGATGTGCCCCATGAGAAGCCGGGAGTCGCGCCCCAACGATGCATGGTGCTCGCCGAGGTGCACCCCGTCAGTCGACCAGTCCTGCAGGCTTACCACCGTGAGTCGCGCCCCGTCACCGACTCGGATCTCGAGCGCGCCGACGTACCTGCCGGAACCACGGAAGTCCACGAGCACTGTGCCCTCGCTGAAGGGCTCGGCCTCGATGACCATGTGACCCGCGACGTCCTCGCCCCGGCCGCGGACCGCGACCCGGGCCACCCCCTGCCATTCCCGGGGCAGGGTGACGATGAGCGCCTGCGCGGCGGCCGCCATGGCCCGCGCCGACGCGATGTCGGTGGGCAGGAACGTGCGTCCCACGCGCGCATCATCGGTCCCCACGAACTCGACACGGGCGCCCGGATCGGCCTCGGCGTCCACGTCGGCGCCCCCATTGAGCGGCGCCTGGCCGCTGAGGAGGTCGGCGATCGGGGCCAGGGGCGTGAAGCGCCATTCCTCCTCCCTGCCGGTCGGTACCGGGTGGGAGGCGATGTCGCGGCTTCTCAGTGCGGGCGCGTGGTCCGTGGCGGGAGCGCTCGTCTGGGCCATCAGCCCACGGCTCCTTCCATCTGGAGTTCGATGAGCCGGTTCAGTTCGAGGGCGTACTCCATGGGGAGTTCCCGCGCGATGGGCTCGACGAAGCCCCGCACGATCATCGCCATCGCCTCGTCCTCGGTCATCCCGCGGGACATGAGGTAGAAGAGCTGGTCCTCGCTGACCTTGCTCACCGTGGCCTCATGGCCCATGGAAACGTCGTCCTCGCGCACATCGACATACGGATATGTGTCGCTGCGCGAGATGTCATCGATGAGGAGGGCATCGCACTTCACCGTGCTCTTGGACCCGTGGCATCCCTCGAGCACCTGGACGAGCCCGCGGTACGACGTGCGCCCGCCCCCGCGCGCCACCGACTTGGAGACGATGGTCGAGGAGGTGTTGGGGGCGGCGTGCACCATCTTGGCGCCGGCGTCCTGGTGCTGTCCCTCGCCGGCGAACGCCACGGACAGGGTCTCGCCCTTGGCGTGCTCGCCGAGCATCCACACGGCCGGGTACTTCATCGTGACCTTGGAGCCGATGTTGCCATCGATCCACTCCATGGTGGCGCCCTCGTGGGCCGCAGCGCGCTTCGTCACCAGGTTGTACACGTTGTTCGACCAGTTCTGGATCGTCGTGTAGCGGCAGCGCGCGTCCTTCTTCACGACGATTTCCACCACGGCGGAATGCAGTGAGTCGGACGAGTAGATCGGTGCCGTGCATCCCTCGACGTAGTGCACGTAGGCACCTTCGTCGACGATGATGAGCGTTCGCTCGAACTGTCCCATGTTCTCGGTGTTGATGCGGAAGTACGCCTGCAGCGGGATCTCCACGTTCACCCCGGGTGGCACGTAGATGAACGACCCGCCTGACCACACCGCTGTGTTCAGGGCGGCAAACTTGTTGTCGCCGACGGGAATGACAGATGCGAAGTACTCGCGAAAGAGCTCCTCGTGCTCCCTGAGCGCGGTGTCCGTGTCGAGGAAGATGACGCCCTGCTCCTCGAGGTCCTCGCGGATCTTGTGGTAGACGACCTCGGATTCGTACTGAGCGGCGACCCCGGCGATGAGACGCTGCTTCTCCGCCTCCGGGATCCCGAGACGGTCGTACGTGGTGCGGATGTCATCGGGCAGTTCGTCCCAGCTCGTCGCCTGCTTCTCCGTCGATCGCACGAAGTACTTGATCGTGTCGAAGTCGATGCCGCCGAGATTGGATCCCCAGGTGGGCATGGGCTTCTTCTCGAAGAGCCGCAGGCCCTTGAGTCGCAGGTCGAGCATCCATTCGGGCTCGCTCTTGAGGGCGCTGATCTCGCGCACGCCCTCCTCGGACAGCCCCCTCTTGGCAATGGACCCCGCAGCGTCAGCGTCGCCCCAGCCGTATTCGTAGCGCCCGAGGCCGTCGAGTTCCGGGTGTGTTGAGGTGCTCATGCGGTGGACCTCCGATTCATCAGTTCAGGGACCAGGGTCGTGCAGACGCCGTCACCGTGCGCGATGGTGGCGATCCGGAGTACGTGGGTGCCCAGGAGCGTCTCGAAGGCCTCCGTCTCCGCCTCGCACAGTTGCGGGAACTGCGCCGCGACATGGCTGACGGGGCAGTGATGCTGGCAGAGTTGGACGCCACCATCCCCCCCGGCGACGGAGGCGGCGTATCCCTCGTCTGCGAGCCCATCGGCGAGTGCTGCTAGTCGGCGATCGAGACCGGCCGCGACCGGCACGTGCGCGCGCTGCCGGGAGACCAGGTCCTCCGCACGGCGGCGTGCGAAGTCCGTGACCGCCTGCTCCCCCACGACGTCGGCGAGGTAGCGCATCGCGGCAACGGCCAGGTCCTCGTAGGCCACGTCGAAGGCATGGCTCCCCTCGTCGGTGAGGGAGAAGACCCGGGCTGGCCGGCCTCGGCGGCGGGTCGGAGCGGGACCGAACGGAGGGCGCTCGCTCCACGACACGAGGCCTTCGCCGACCAGGGCATCGAGGTGCCGCCGGACCACGGTCGGGCTGTGTCCCAGCCGCGCGGCCAGCTCCGCCGCGGTGGCGGGGCCTCCGTCGAGGAGCGCCCGTGCCACCCGCTCAGCTCCGGGGCTCGGTATTTTCACACCCCTAGTGTGTCGGAAATACCCGGAAGTGCAACAGCGGGGGCCCGGGAGAGGCCCGGCCCCCCTCGCCGCATGACCTTCCTACACTGCTCGGGTGGACCCCGCCGCCTCCTTGGATGCGGTGACGGTCGTCAAGGGAGGCCATCGGGCCCTCGACGGTCTGTCCCTCGAGCTCGGGCCCGGCCGCGTGACGGCCCTCCTGGGGCCGAATGGCGCGGGCAAGACCACGACCATCGCGGTGCTGGCCGGGCTCACCCGGCCGACCAGCGGGTCTGCCCGCGTCCTCGGCGGGAAGCCCGGACGCCGCGACGCGCGGGACCGGGTCGGGGTCATGCTGCAGGACGGCGGCCTGCCCACAGGTGCGCGGGGTGAGGAGATGGTCCGCCACATCGCCTCCCTACGGGATCGACCCGCCACCGCCGGCCCGCTGATCGACCGCCTCGGAATCCGCGGGCTCGGTCGGACCACCATCCGTCGCATGTCCGGCGGAGAGCGTGCGCGGGTGAGCCTGGCCTGCGCCCTGGTGGGGGCACCGCAACTCCTCCTCCTCGACGAGCCGACGGCGGGCCTTGACCCGCGTGGCCGAGCGATCGTCTCCGAGATCGTCTCCGAACTGCGCGACCGGGGAGCCACCGTGCTGCTGTCCACCCATCTACTGGACGAGGCGGAGCGGCTCAGCGACGACGTGGCGATCATCCTGCGCGGGCGTTGTGTCGCTTCCGGGGACCTTGCAACCCTCTGTGCTGGGTCGGGAGAGTCGGTGACGTTCGAGGCAGCGCTGCATCTGGACCTGGTGTCGCTGTGCCACGCGCTGCCCGAAGGATGCCGCGCCATCGAGGTAGAGCCCGGCCGATACCGCATCGAGGGGCCCGCGGACCCCCGCACCCTGGCGACGGTGACCGCTTGGTGCGCCCAGCACGGCGTCATGCCGCGCAACCTGCGCACGGGTTCGGGTGGCCTGGAAGACCTGTACTGGCGCCTCTCGGATGCGACGAACCCCGGGACCGAGAGGTGAGTGCGGTCAGCCTCGCGGCACGTCAGGCGGGCTTCGATCTACGCCTGCTCCTGCGAAATGGCGAGCAATTGCTCCTGACGCTGGTTATCCCCGTCGTCCTTCTCGTCGTGCTGACCGCATCCGACGTGGTCTCCCTCGGCCAGCCGCCCGGGGTGCCGCGCGTCGATGCAGCGCTCGCCGGGGTCCTCGCCGTAGCGGTGCTCTCCAGCGCCTTCACGTCCCTGGCCATCGCCACGGGCTTCGACCGGAGGTCCGGTGCCTTCCTGCTTCTCGCCACCACCCCGCTGACACGGGCCACGATCCTCGCCGCGAGAAGCCTTGCGACCCTGCTGATCGTCGCGCTCCAGGTCGCCCTCCTCTTCGGTGTCGCTGCAGTCCTGGGCTGGCGCCCGGCCCCGGGCGATGTGGCCGCGACACTGGCCCTCGTCGCCATCGGGGCCCTCTCGCTCGGCGCACTCGGATTCGCACTGGGCGGGGCGCTCCGCGCGGAAGCAACGCTGGCCGTCGCCAATGCGGTCTTCCTCATCCTGCTGGTCGCCGGGGGCAGCGCCCTTCCGACGAGCAGCCTGCCGGGTCCCATGGCGTCGGTGGTTGCCTGGCTGCCCTCCGCCCTGCTCGGCGATGGCCTGCGCCAGTGCCTGGCGAGCGAGTCAGCGCAGGGCCCGCTGAGCCTGGCCGTCACCGTGCTCGCCCTGGGCGCCTGGATGGCGGTCGGCGCTGCCGTGGCCCGGCGGACCTTCCGCTGGGAGTAGCCATCGCCCGCACTGCCGTCCTGAAGCGGGCCTCCTAGGCTGGTCGCATGACGGTCACAGCCGTGCCGACCGGGGAGTCGGTCATCCCCGGGTGCGCCCCCCGCTGGTTACGGGGAGTCTTCCTCGCGAACCTGCTCGCCCAGGCCGGGATCGTGGTGACCGGCGCCATCGTGCGTCTCACGGGCTCGGGGCTGGGCTGCCCGACCTGGCCGGAGTGCGTGGAGGGCAGTTACGTTCCCACGTCGCGCCAGGAGGAGGCATGGCACAAGTACGTCGAGTTCGGCAATCGCCTCCTCACCTTCGTGCTCGCGCTCCTCGCCATCGCTGCGGTGGCGGGCGCCTTGGCGTGGTGGCGGCGGATGCGGGCACGTGGCGTTCCAGCGCGCACCCCGGTGCTTCTCCTCGCCTGGGTGCCACTCGTGGGCACTGCCACGCAGGCAGTCCTCGGGGGCGTCACCGTCCTCACGGGGCTCAACCCGTGGGCGGTCGCCGCGCACTTCCTGGTCTCCATGGCCATCATCGCCGGCTGCGCCCTCCTCGTGGTGCGGGCGGGTGAGCAGGGTGACCACCCCACGGTCACCGTCGTGCGGCCGCAGATCCTCTGGCTCGGCCGGCTCCTGGTACTCGCGACTTTCGCGGTAGTGGTGCTCGGGGTCGTCGTGACCGGGAGCGGACCCCACTCGGGTGACTCCGACACCGAGGCGCGATTCGGAGTCGATCCGCGCACGGTGGCGTGGCTCCATGCTGATGCCGTCCTCCTGTTCCTCGGCCTGACTATCGGGCTCATCGTTGCCCTCTCGGTGACCTCCGGGCCCTCTCGATCGCGCACGTTGGCGTGGTGGCTACTCGGTGTCGCCATCGCCCAGGGAGTGATCGGGTACTCGCAGTACTTCTCCGGGTTGCCGTGGGCCCTGGTCGCAGTTCACGTGATGGGGGCGTGCGCCGTCTGGATCCTCGCCCTGCTGCTCCTGTTCAGCATGAGGGTCCGCGGACCGATTCTTCGCGAACCGAGCAATGCCTAGGGCAACCGCTCAGCCGACCGGGCCGCCGATGTATCGCGCGATGAACGGGTCGAGCGCGACCGCGAGGAAAAGCAGGGCGAGGTAGCTGATGGACCAGTGGAAGAGCCGCATCGGCCGGACCTCGTCCTGCCCGGAGAGCACCCGCGACCTCAGCCGATAGGCCTCGATGAGGAACAGGGCGCCGAGGATCAGGGCCACCGCTGAGTACACCCAGGACATCGACGCAACCGGAATCAGCACCAGCGACATCGCCACCATGGCCCAGGAGTAGGCGACGATCTGACGGAGAACGCCCCGGGCATCGGTCACCACGGGCAGCATGGGCACCCCGGCGGCGGCATAGTCCTCGCGATAGCGCAAGGACAGCGGCCAGTAGTGCGGCGGGGTCCAAAGGAAGATCACGAGGAAGAGCACCACCGGCGTCCAGGACAGGCTCCCGGTCACCGCCGCCCATGCGATGAGGACGGGCATGCATCCAGCCGCCCCGCCCCACACGATGTTCTGCGGCGTTCGCCGCTTCAACAGCATCGTGTAGCCCAGGACGTAGAAGGCGATGGCGACGACCGCGAGCACCGCCGACAGGACATTCGCGAAGACCGCGAGGATGACCGCGCTCGCCACGGACAGCGCCGTCGCCCAGGCAAGGCCGCCGCGCACTCCAACGCGCCCCGAGGGCACCGGTCGATGCTGGGTCCGCGCCATGACCGAGTCGATGTCGCGGTCGTAGACACTGTTGAAGGTGTTAGCGCCGGCGGCCGCGAGCGTGCCCCCGACGAGGACGGCCGCCCCGACGCCCAGGGGCGGCCAGCCCCCGGCCGCCAGGATCATGGTGGGCACGGTCGTGACGAGCAGCAACTCGATGATCCGGGGTTTCGTCACTGCGACGTACGCCGCGATTACCGACCCCAGGGTCGCGGGCGATGGAGGTATCGACGCCTCGGATGCCGGCCGGGCCGACTCTTCCGTGCTCGACATGCCCGGCTCCCTGGCTCATGCGTGACGACCCCGTGGACGTGCTCGTGTGAGTCTAGCCATGGCGCCTCCGGCTGGCCGTCGGCCTCGCTAGGCTCGACGCGTGACCACTTCCCCAGCGCCCCCCTCCCCCGTGTCGTCGCTCGATCCTCCCCCGGTCGTGCCCGGAATGATGGGCACCCCCTGGAGCGACCTCGATCGCCGCGCCGTCACCACCGCCCGCGGCCTCGCCATGGATGCGGTCCAGCGAGCAGGCAACGGCCACCCCGGCACCGCCATGGCCCTCGCCCCCGCCGCCTACCTGCTCTTCCAGCGCTTCCTTCGACACGACCCGGCCGACCCGCAGTGGCTCGGCCGAGATCGCTTCGTGCTCTCGTGCGGCCACTCGTCGCTCACCCTGTACATCCAGCTCTTCCTCTCCGGATACGGCCTGGAACTGTCCGACCTCGAGAGCTTCCGCAAGCCCGGCAGCCTCACGCCCGGCCACCCCGAGCACGGCCACACGCCCGGTGTCGAGACGACCACGGGCCCCCTGGGCCAGGGCATCTCCACGGCCGTCGGGATGGCCATGGCGAGCCGGTACCAGCGCGGCCTGCTCGACCCCGACGCCCCGTGGGGCTATAGCCCGTTCGACCATCATGTCTGGGTCTTCGCCTCAGATGGCGATCTCGAGGAGGGCATCTCCTCCGAGGCCTCGTCGCTCGCCGGCCTGCAGCGCCTCAACAACCTCACGGTGATCTGGGACGACAACCACATCTCCATCGAGGGTGATACGGGCGTGGCCTTCCACGAGGACGTCATGGCTCGGTATGCCGCCTACGGGTGGGATGTCAGGCACGTCGGCATGACCCCCGACGGCGATATCGATGTCGTGGCGCTGGCGGAGGCGATGGATGCCGCCAGACGCCAGCAGTCGCGCCCCACCTTCATCGCCATGCGCACGGTGATCGCGTGGCCCGCTCCGCACCTTCGCAACACCGGCAAGGCCCACGGTGCTGCACTGGGGGCCGACGAGGTCGCTGCCACCAAGTTGGTGCTCGGCCTCGACCCCTCCCAGGACTTCCAGGTGGACGAAGACGTGCTGCGGCATGCCCGCAAGGTCGCGCAGCGCGGCTCCCAACTGCATCACGACTGGGACGCGCGTTACCAGGACTGGCGCGCAGCCAATCCCGATCGTGCCCGCCTCCTGGACCGGCTCATGGCGCGCCAGCTGCCCGACAACCTGGCAGCCACCCTTCCGGTCTTCGACGCCGGCACGTCGATCGCCACGCGAGCGGCCTCCGGTCGTGTCATCAACGCCATCGCCGAGGTGATGCCGGAGTTCTGGGGCGGCTCCGCCGATCTCGCTGAGAGCAACAACACGACGATCGAAGGTGGCCTGTCCTTCCTGCCCGCCGGCTCCGGTATGCCGGACTCGTCCCCGTACGGCCGGATCCTGCACTTCGGCATCCGAGAGCATGCTCTGGGCGCCATTCTCAACGGAATCGCTCTCGAGGGCCTGACACGACCGTTCGGCGGCACCTTCCTCGTCTTCAGCGACTACATGCGCGGGGCAGTACGACTTGCCGCGCTGATGCAGACGTCCGTGACCTACGTGTGGACACACGACTCGGTGGGCCTTGGCGAGGACGGCCCCACCCACCAGCCGATCGAGCACCTTTGGGCACTGCGGGCGATACCCGGTCTCGCCGTCGTCCGCCCCGCGGACGGCAACGAGACGGCGCAGGCGTGGCTGGAGATCCTTCGGCGGGCGACGCCGGCCGGCATCATCCTCACCCGGCAGGGTCTGCCGGTGCTCGATCGCAACTCCGTGGCACCGGCGTCCGATACCGCGCGCGGCGCCTACACCCTCGTCGATGCCGCGGGCGGCACTCCTCGAGCCGTCCTCATCGCCTCCGGCTCGGAGGTCAGCGTCGCCCTGGCCGCCCGGGATCTCCTCGAAGGTGAGGGCATCCCGACCCGGGTCGTGTCCGCCCCCTGCCTGGAGTGGTTCGACGCCCAGGACCAGGCCTATCGCGACAGCGTCCTTCCTCCCGGGATCCCCGCACGAGTCTCGGTCGAGGCCGGCGCAACGTTTGGCTGGTGGAAGTACGTGGGGTCATCGGGTGCCGTCGTAGGCGTCGACCATTTCGGTGCCAGCGCCGACGGCGCCTACCTGTTCCGCGAATTCGGTATCACCCCCGAGGCCGTCGCCGCCGCGGCACGCGCCTGTCTGTCCCAGGGAGGCACGTCATGACCGTTCCCCAGCCCCTCGCCGATCTCACCGCAGCCGGTGTCTCGATCTGGCTCGATGACCTCGACCGCCACCGCATAGAGTCGGGCGACCTCCAGCGCCTGCTCACGGACGACGACGTCCGTGGCGTCACCACGAACCCCACGATCTTCGCGAAGGCCCTCTCCGGGGCTTCCTCGGCGTACGCGGCACAGATCAAGGAGCTTGCCGCCGCTGGCGCCGACGTGGATCAGGCCGTGCGCGCCCTGACGACCACTGACGTCCGCAATGCCTGCGACGTGCTCGGGCCGCTGTGGCGCGAGAGCGACGGTGTCGATGGCCGCGTGTCCATCGAGGTCGATCCCCGGCTCGCACGCGAGACCGACCAGACGATCCTGCAGGCGCGCCTGCTCCACGGCATGGTCGACCGCGGAAATGTGCTCATCAAGATCCCCGCGACCCGGGAGGGCCTCCCGGCGATCACCGAGGTACTCGGTTCGGGCATCAGCGTGAACGTCACTCTCATCTTCAGCATCGAGCGCTACGGCGAGGTACTCGACGCCTGGATGTCTGGTCTCGAACTCGCCCATCGCAATGGACACGATCTCGCCACACTGGAATCCGTCGCGTCATTCTTCGTCAGCCGCATGGACACCGCGGTCGATGCCCGTCTGGAGAAGGTGGGATCCGACGACGCGCTCGCGCTGCGTGGGCAGGCCGGGCTCGCGAGCGCACGCCTCGCCTGGGGCGTCTACGAGGCGGCGATGAACTCCGAGCGCTGGGCACGCCTGGCGGCGCTGGGAGCCCATCCGCAACGCCCGCTCTGGGCCTCCACCGGCGTCAAGGACCCCGCCCTGCCCGCCAACCTCTACGTCATGGGACTCGTCGTGCGAGGGTGCGTCAACACGATGCCCGAGGCCACGCTTCGGGCATGCGCGGAGATGGGCGGCTTCCGTGGGGACACCGTGACCGGCACGCAGGCGGAGTCCCGCCAGGTCTGGGTTGCCCTGGAGGCCCTGGGGATCAGCGAGACCCAGGTGTGCGACGAGCTCGAGCGCGAAGGGGTCGACAAGTTCGAGGCGTCCTGGCGCGAGTTGCTCGACACTGTGCAGTCCTCTCTCGACGCTGCCCGCGACAGCTAGGCGCGCACGCGTGACGAACCCGCTGCGGGACCCTCGGGACCGACGCCTGCCCAAGGTCGCCGGACCGTGCGGGATCATCCTCTTCGGAGTGACGGGGGACCTCGCCCGCAAGAAGATCATGCCCGCGATCTACGACCTGGCCAATCGAGGATTCCTGCCTCCGGGGTTCGCCCTGGTGGGCTTCGCGCGTCGGCAGTGGGACGACGAGGACTTCGCCGCCGAGGTCCATGAATCGGTGCGCGAGCACGCGCGAACCCCATTCCACGAGGATGTCTGGCGTCAGCTCTCCGAGGGAATCCGCTTCGTCGAAGGGGACCTCAACGACGCCGCCTCGTACGCCGAACTTCGCAGCGTTGTCGAGGAACTGGACCGCCTCCGCGGGACCATGGGCAACCACGTCTTCTACCTGTCCATCCCCCCGGGCCTCTTCCCTGTCGTGGTCACCCACCTCAAGGAGTCCGGGCTGTCTGAGCCCCAGCCGGGCGAGTGGCGGCGCGTGGTCGTGGAGAAGCCCTTCGGCCACAACCTGTCCAGCGCGCGCGAACTCGACCGACTCCTGGAATCGGCATTCCGGCCAGACGAGATCTTCCGCATCGACCACTACCTGGGCAAGGAGACGGTCCAGAACATCCTCGCTGTGAGGTTCGCCAACACGATGTTCGAGCCCATCTGGAATGGCAACTACGTCGACAACGTGCAGATCACGCAGGCGGAGGACATCGGAATCGGCGGGCGGGCCGGTTACTACGACGGAATCTGCGCAGCGCGGGACGTCATCCAGAACCATCTCCTTCAGCTGATGGCCCTCACGGCCATGGAAGAGCCCCTCAGTTTCGACGCTCAGCAGGTCCGGGTGGAGAAGGAGAAGGTTCTCAACGCCGTGCGCCTGCCCGCCGACATCGACCTGCACACCGCGCGTGGCCAGTATGCGGCGGGCTGGCAGGGAGGAGTCCCCGTCGTGGGATTCCTCGAGGAGGAGGGAATCCCGCCGACCTCGACCACCGAGACCTTCGCGGCCATCCGCCTCACCCTCGACAACCGCCGCTGGGCCGGGGTTCCCTTCTACCTTCGAACAGGCAAGCGCCTCGGCCGGCGAGTCACGGAGGTCGCCGTCGTGTTCAAGCGCGCCCCGCACCTGCCCTTCAGCGACTATGCGGTCAAGGAGCTGTCCGACAACGCCCTAGTCTTCCGGATTCAGCCGGACGAGGGGATCACCGTGCGCTTCGGATCGAAGGTGCCGGGAACTCCCACGCTGGAGGTCCGCGATGTCTCTATGGACTTCCAGTACGGCGATTCGTTCGTCGACACCAGTCCCGAGGCGTACGAGAAGCTCATCCTCGACGTGCTGCTCGGCGAGCCCCCGCTCTTCCCGCGCTCAGCCGAGGTCGAGCTCAGCTGGCGAATCCTCGACCCGATTCTCGACCGATGGGCGGCATCGGGTGCCCCCGACCAGTACGCGTCCGGCGGCTGGGGCCCAGCTTCCGCCTACGACATGATCGCCCGCGACGGGCGCGAATGGCGGCGGCCATGATCCGGCTTGAGAACACCAGCGGCGGCGCGATCGCCCACGCCATCAACCAGGAGCGACATCGCATGGGCTCCCCGGCCACCGGCATGGTCATGACCCTCCTCATCCTCACCGACGAGGAGTACGCGTCCGACGCAACCGAGGCTGCGGTGCAATCGGCTCGACAGCACCCCATGCGGATCCTGTCCCTCATCCCTCGGCCCGGGCGCGGGCCCGATCAGATCGACGCGCAGGTCATGGTGGGTGGAGACGACGGTCCCGGTGAAGTGGCCATTGTCCGACTGCGCGGGAACCGGTCTGCCCACGCGAACTCTCTTGTGATCCCGCTCCTGCTGCCGGACACCCCGGTCATCGCATGGTGGCCGGCCGACGCTCCACCCGTGCTCGCCGACGACCCCATAGGCCGCCATGCCCAACGCCGCATCACCGACATGGCCACCTCGCCGGACGTCCTCGCCGCCCTGGCCGAGCGCCGCGCCGGTTACGTTCCCGGAGACACGGACCTGGCCTGGGCGCGGCTCACATCGTGGCGCAGCGCCCTGGCCTCCCTCCTCGACCACGACGAACTCCCGGTCGCCTCGGCGAGTGTCGCCTCGGAGCCCGACAACGTCTCCGCGATCCTCCTTCGGGCATGGCTGGAGTGGTGCCTCTCGGTGCCGGTCGACTTCAGCCCGAGTCCCGGCCCGGGCATCACCGAGGTGGTCCTCCGCGGCCCTCGCGGCGACGTGGGCATCAGCCGACCCGATGGTGCCGTGGCGATGCTGTCACGTCCCGGCCTCCCCGACTCCCCCATCGCCCTGCCGCGCCGCAGTCTGCCCGAGTTGCTGAGCGAGGAACTGCGCCGGCTGGACCCGGACGAGGTGTACGGCGAGGCGCTGCGCCAGACAGGAGAGATGACACCATGACCGTGCCCGAGATCCGAGTCAGTTCTGACGCGAGTGCCGTGGCAGCGAGCGTCGCCGAAGCTCTCGTCGAACGCATCGTCGCCGCGCAGCGAAGCAGGGGAATCGCTCACGTGGTCCTCACCGGAGGCGGCATCGGCACGCAGACTCTTGCCGCCGTGCCCACTGCCCCGGGGTGCGACGACGTCGACTGGGGAGCGGTCGAGGTGTGGTGGGGTGATGAGCGCTTCGTCGCGAGAAGTGACCCCGAGCGCAACGAGACGGGCGCGCGCGACGCCTTTCTGGATCGGCTACCGCTGGATCCGGCCCGGGTGCACCCCATGCCCAGCACCGAGGATTTCGCCAGCGCCGACGAGGCCGCCTCCGCGTACGCGGGGCTGCTGTCCAAGGCGGCGGGCCCCGCGGGCCCTGTTCCGGCATTCGACGTTCTCATGCTCGGTGTGGGTCCGGAGGGCCATGTAGCGTCGCTGTTCCCCGGGCTTCCCGGGGTGCATGAGGCGGCGCCGGTCGTGGCGGTCGTCGACTCGCCGAAGCCGCCGCCGACCCGTATCAGTCTCACGTTCCCGTCGATCCGCGCGGCCCGCGAGGTGTGGCTCATCGCGTCGGGAGAGGGAAAGGCGGCGGCCATGGCCGCCGCTGCCGCGCCGGGGACCAGCCCGTTCGACGTTCCCGCGGCGGGAGCCCGGGGCCAGGACCGCACGGTCTTCTGGCTGGACGAGGCCGCAGCCTCGCAGGGCTCCGGGTCCTAGGACCGACGCAACTTGTTGAGGGCTTCCTCCAGAATGGCGGCGCCGTCGGTATCGCTGCGCCGTTCCTTCACGTACGCCAGGTGCGTCTTGTAGGGCTCGATCTTGGGTGGCGCCGGAGGCGCCTCCTCGTCCTGGCTGGCCGGCCAGCCACAGCGGGGGCAGTCCCAACTTTCGGGGATCTGGGCATCGGCGGCGAAGCTCGGAGTCGTCTCGTGGCCTCGAGCGCACCAGAAGGACACGTACACCCGAGGCGCGGTCTCTCCACGCTCGGCTTCTCCAATCGGGCCCGCACCGACGCGGCTTCCGCGAATCGCGCTACCTCCGGCCACTCACCCCTCCTGGTGTCCTGACGGTGCTCGCGTCCCTCTGACGCGGGTCACCTGGTGACTTCATGACGATGGCGTAGCGCCTCGGACTCACGTGCCCGTGCGCACGAGCAGGCCGACCGCGACGATGCAGGCAGCCCAGATCAGGCCGATGCCCACGGTGAGCCGGTCGAGGTTCTTCTCCGCGACAGACGATCCTCCGATGGAGGACGAGACGCCGCCGCCGAAGAGCTCGGAGAGGCCACCGCCCTTGCCCCGGTGCAGGAGGATCAGGATGACGAGCAGAACACTGGTGATCACGAGCAGCACCGAAAGAGCGACGATGAGAGCCGTGATCATGAAGCCGGTGCCTCTCGGACGGGGCCGCGGAGCGGCCGCTGGGGCGATGCCCGACGGTACCACGCGGGGGCGGTCAGGGTCGGGGCGGCCGCGGCCGCCCTCGCTGCGGGCAGCGGGCGGTCGATCATGTCTCCTCGGCGTCGGGGTGAAGGCGGTACCTCACGATGCTGACGAATTCGTCGGGATCCAGGCTGGCCCCACCGACCAGCGCGCCGTCGACGTCCGGTTCGGCCATGATCGCCGAGACATTCGATGCCTTGACTGACCCGCCGTAGAGGATGCGGACGGCGGCAGCGGCATCCTCGCCCCGTGCGGCCGCCACCCATCCCCGAATGGCGCCGCACACCTCCTGGGCATCGGCGGGCGTCGCCACGTGGCCCGTACCGATGGCCCAGACCGGCTCGTAGGCGATGACGGACCGGGCCACCTGCGCCGCGTCGACACCATCGAGGCTCCCCTCGAGCTGTGCGAGCGTGAACGGCACCTGCTCTCCGGCCTGCCGAATATCCAGGCCCTCTCCGACGCAGACGATGGGCACCATGGAGTACCGCAGGGTGGCACGGGCCTTCGCGGCGACCGTGGCGTCATCCTCGGAATGCCATTGACGGCGCTCGCTGTGCCCCGAAATCACGTACGTGCATCCGAGCTTGGCCAGCATCGACCCCGACACCTCGCCCGTGTAGGCGCCCGAGTCGTGCGCGGAGATGTCCTGGGCCCCGTAGGCGATCCGGTAGCCGTCGCCGTCCACGAGCGTCTGCACGGACCGCAGGTCGGTGAAAGGCGGCAATACGGCGACATCCACCGCATCGAAGTCGTCCGCGTTCAGCGCGAAGGCAAGTCGCTGCACGAGCGCGATGGCCTCGAAGTGGTTGAGATTCATCTTCCAGTTGCCGGCCATGAGCGGCTTACGCGCCTCGGGCATCAATCCTCCTCCAGGACAGAGAGACCGGGAAGCGTGCGCCCTTCGAGCAGTTCGAGGCTCGCACCGCCGCCCGTCGAGATATGCCCGAACTCACCCTCGTCCAGGCCGAGCTGCCGTATCGCTGCCGCGGAGTCTCCCCCGCCGACCACGGTGAATGCAGGAGAGCTGGCCACGGCACGGGCCACGCCCAGTGTGCCTGCCGCGAACGGAGCCAGTTCGAAAACGCCCATGGGGCCATTCCAGACGACCGTGCGCGCATCGGCGAGCGCTGCGGCAAAGAGCTCTACGGTCCGCGGCCCGATGTCGAGTCCCTTCCAGCCATCAGGGATGCCGTCGGCCGGAACGACGCGCGTCTTCGCGTCCTCCGCCAGCTCGCGCGCGACAACGACGTCGACCGGGAGCACGATGTCGACTCCCCGATCCGCTGCCGCCGAGAGGAGGTCGCGAACCGAGCCCAGCATGTCCTCCTCCAGGAGCGACTCGCCGACCGGATGCCCCAGTGCCCGCAGGAAGGTGAATGCCATTCCGCCTCCCACGAGAATGCGGTCGACGGTTGCGAGGAGATTCCCGATCACGGCGAGCTTGTCCGACACCTTGGAGCCGCCCATCACCACGACATAGGGACGGGCCGGGTCGTTCAGGACCCTCGCGAAACTCGAGCGCTCCTGGGCGACGAGCAGCCCCTCCGCATGCGGGAGCAGCCGGGCGACGTCCGTGACGGAGGCCTGCTCTCGGTGGACCACCCCGAATCCATCGCTGACGAACGAGTCCGCGAGTCCGGCCCACTCAGCGGCCAGCGCGGCCCGATCCGCGTCGTCCTTGCTTGTCTCGCGCGGGTCGAAACGCACGTTCTCGAGGAGGACGACGTCGCCGTCGCTCATGCTCGCCACTGCCTTGGCGACTTCCGGCCCCGTGACTGCCGGGACGAACGTCACGGGGCGTCCGAGCAGGTCGGCGAGCCTCGCGGACACCGGCTCGAGGGAGAGGCCGGGGACGGACTGCCCCCGGGGCCGGCCGAGGTGCGCCAGCACCACGACTCGGGCACCTCTCGAGGCGAGGGCCTGCAGGGTGGGGACGCTGGCCCGGACCCTTCCGTCATCGGAGATGGCAACGCTGCCGTCCGGCAGGGTGCGCAGCGGCACGTTCAGGTCGGAGCGCACGAGCACGACCCGACCCCCCACGGGGAGGTCGTCGAGCGTTCTGATCACAGGCGTACGCCGACGTACTGGGTCAGGTCGATGAGCCTGTTGGAGTATCCCCACTCGTTGTCGTACCAGCCGAGCACCTTGACCATGGTTCCCATGGAGTTGGTCATGCCTGCATCGAAGATCACCGACGCGGGGTCCGTGACGATGTCGGTGGAGACGATCGGGTCCTCCGTGTAGCGCAGGATGCCCGCGAGGGCACCTTCGGATGCGACCTTCATCGTCGTGTTGATCTCCTCCTTGGTGGCCGGGCGCGCCAGCTCGACGGTGAGGTCCGTTGCCGATCCCGTGGGCGTGGGGACGCGCATGGCGTACCCGTCGAGCTTCCCCTTGAGCTGGGGCAGCACGAGTCCGATCGCCTTGGCCGCACCCGTCGTCGTCGGGATCATGTTGAGGGCCGCGGCGCGCGCCCTGCGCAGGTCTGAATGCGGGAAGTCCAGGATCCGCTGATCGTTCGTGTATGCGTGGATGGTCGTCATCATGCCGCGCTCGATCCCGAACGAGTTGTCGAGCACCTTGGCCATGGGCGCCAGGCAGTTGGTCGTGCAGGAGGCGTTCGAGATGACGTTCTGCGTGGCCGGGTCGTAGTCTCCCTCGTTCACGCCCATGACGATCGTGATGTCCTCGTTCTTGGCGGGCGCCGAGATGATGACCTTCTTCGCTCCTGCGTCGAGGTGTGCTCGGGCCTGCTCGGCGTCCGTGAAGAATCCCGTCGACTCGATCACGATGCTGGCTCCGACCGACGCCCAGGGCAGCTGGGCGGGGTCCTTCTCAGCGAACACCTGGATCCGGTGGCCGTCAACGCTGATCCAATCGTCCCCGTGGCCCACCTCGGCGTGCAATGGCCCCAGGACGCTGTCGTACTTCAGCAGGTGCGCCAGAGTGCGCGTGTCGGTGAGGTCGTTGATCCCAACCACCACGATGTCGTCATTGCCCGAGGCCAGCAGCGCGCGGTAGAAGTTCCGCCCGATGCGGCCGAATCCATTGATGCCCACATTGATCGTCACGAGTTCTCCCCAGCCGGTGTCGTACGAAGTCTAGCCAGGCGGGATGGGAGCCCCGACTCCACGTCGCGGTGACCGGTCAGTAGGTCGGCGTACCTGCCGGCGTGTCCCGCGAACTCGCATGGAAGTCGTCTTCGGCGAGTGGGATGTAGGCATCGGCGTCCAGTTCGTCCGCGAGATCCGCCGCCATGTCGGAGTCCAGAGCGGCCTCCGTCCCGGGGATCCCGAGGTCGGCAGCGCGCTTGTCGGCCATGGCGAGGAGGCGGCGGATGCGACCCGCAACGGCATCCTTGGTCATCGGCGGGTCGGCAAGGGCTCCCAACTCCTCCAGGCTCGCCTGCTTGTGCTCGAGTCGGAGCCGTCCCGCCTCCGCGAGGTGATCGGGGACCTCGTCTCCGAGGATCTCCAGGGCCCGACGGACTCGCGCTCCGGCGGCCACGGCAGCGCGGGCCGAGCGCCGCAGGTTCGCGTCATCGAAGTTGGCGAGCCGGTTCGCCGTCGCGCGCACCTCCCGCCTCATGCGCCGCTCTTCCCAGACGAGGACCGACGAGTGCGCCCCCATCCTGGTCAGGACCGCGCTGATGGCGTCGCCGTCACGGATGACGACACGATCGACGCCGCGGACCTCGCGGGACTTCGCGGAAATGCCGAGGCGCCGCGCTGCGCCTACGAGCGCGAGTGCCGCCTCCGGACCAGGGCATGTGATCTCGAGGGCGGACGACCGTCCCGGCTCCGTCAGCGATCCGTGCGCGAGGAATGCCCCGCGCCACGCCGACTCTGCATCGCAGAGCCCCCCGCTCACGACCGCCGGCGGAAGGCCCCGCACCGGGCGCCCACTGCCGTCGACGAGACCCGCCTGGCGCGCCAGGTGTTCACCACCTTGGACGACCCGGACCAGGTATCGATTCGCCTTGCGCATGCCCGACGGCTGCACCACCGTGATCTCGCTCTCCTGCCCGAACACGTCGGACAGGTCGCGGCGCAGGCGACGCGCCGTGGCCCCCGCGTCGAGGTCTGCCTCGACGACGATGGAACCTGCGATGAGGTGAAGCCCCCCGGAGAATCGCAGGAGGGCGGACACCTCGGCCTTGCGGCAGCACGCCTTGGTCACCGGGAGGCGACTGAGTTCGTCCTTCACCTCGGCAGTCAGGGCCATGCCGGTCATCCTTGCACGCGCCCCCGGGAATCCGGATGCGCAGGGACCGCCTGCAGCAACGATTCAAGTGCCGAGCCGAGGAGCTCCGGGTCGTGGGGGCCGCCGGGACCTTCGAGGACGTCGGCCAGGTGGACGCGTGCACCCAGGGAACGGGCGGCCTCGAGGAGGGCACCCCGGTCTCCCACGCTCGAGGGGTCGGCCAGGACCACGTCGAGGCGCTGCTCGGGGAAGAGTTCGCGCCACGTGCGCAGGTAGGTGTCCGCGGTGAAGCCCTCGGTCTCGCCTCCCTGGGGGGATGCGTTGAGAACGAGGATCCGCGGTGCGCTCGACGCGAGCACCGCGTGCGCGATGCCGGGCACGAGCAGGTGCACGATGACGCTGGTGTACCAGGAACCGGGCCCGAACACGAGCGCGTCGGCGGCCACGATGGCCTCCACCGCCTGAGGGCACTCGTTCGGCTCTTCCGGCTCGATGCGCAGTGATGCCACGGTCCCCCGCGTCGTGGTGACGCGCGCCTGGCCGCGAACCTCCTGCGCCGGTCCCTCGCTTTCGGGATCCACCACATCCGCAACAAGGACCACCGGCTGCAGCGTGTTGGGCAGCACGCGACCCCGGGCCCGCAGGACCCCGCCGAGGAGATCGAGACCGCTGACCACGTCTCCGGTCTCCTCCCAGAGCGCGGCCAGGAGCAGGTTCCCGAGAGCATGCCCCTCGACGTCCCCGCGCCCGCCGAATCGATGCTGCATCACCCGCGCCCACAGGGAGCTGGAGCGCTCGCTGAGGGACACCAGGGCCATGCGCAGATCCCCCGGTGGAGGCACGCCCAGATGCTCGCGTAGGCGCCCGCTCGATCCGCCGTCATCCCCCGTGCCGACCACGGCCGTGATATCCACGGGAAGGGCGGCAAGAGCCCGCAGCGTCGCTGCGAGGCCGTGGCCTCCGCCGAAGGCCACGACCCTGCTGACGTTGCCGAGGGTCACTCCCGGCCCAGGTCGCGGTGGACCACCAGGGTCTCGATGCCATGTCGGCCCAGTTGCTCCGACAGGGCCTCGGCGATCGCGACGCTGCGGTGCTTGCCGCCCGTGCACCCCACGGCGATGGTCACGTAGCGCTTGCCCTCCTGGAGGTAGCCCGCGGACATGAGATCGAGCAGGTCGGTTGCGCGATCGACGAACGCGCGGGCCTCGTCATGCGCGAGGACAT
>JAPOJD010000051.1 GCA_029978585.1 Actinomycetota bacterium | reverse complement strand
TCGGTCGTCGTCGCGGCCGGCAAGATCCTCGTCGGGGCCCCGACCTGGCACACCGCCGGCTTCACCGCCGCATGTCTACTACTCCTCCTCACCCTGTGGCTGCTGACCACGCTGAGCTACGGCCTCTACCGCCGCAACAGCCAGCCGCGCCGCCTGCTCCTCCTGTGCCAGATGGCCGCCCTGCTCATCGCGGCGCTGAGCGCCGGGGCCAAGGGGCTGCCCAGCGAGTGGGGATACCTCGCCATCGGCGTGGCTTTCGCCTGCGCTGCCGGGGTCTACGCACTCCATCGACGGTGGAGCCCCGCCGACGGGATCCCCAATGGCCTCATCGTCGTCACCTGCCTCGTGTCGGCCGCCTACTTCATGGCCGCGGCCGTCGCGGTGGTCCTGCTACCCGCCGGTTCCCTCGATACGTCGATCGTCGTACTCCTCATCGGCCTCGCGCTGGGCGCGGTGCCGGTGGCCGGGACCTACCTCGGTCGAGCACTGCCCCGGCTGGATCTGCACCACCTCGAGGAACGGGTCGGACTCATCGTCATCATCGTCCTCGGTGAGAGTTTCCTCGCGCTCATCATCCGCCTCGCGTCCCAGAGCACCATCCCCAGCATTCCCGCATTCGTGCTCGCCATCGCGGTTCCCTACGCCGTGTGGTCGTTGTACTTCACGGGGGTGATCGTGCGCGAGCCCCCGGCGTCCGCGAACCCCCTGCGACTGTGGTTCGCCGCTCATGCGCTCCTGGTGATCTCCATCGCGGCGAGCGCCACGGCCCTCGCTGACATGACGCTCATCCCCTTCAGCACGCTCGACGACACGGAGTCCTCCTGGTCACCGCTCTCGACTCTCGGCATCGCCTGCGGCCTGCTCCTCATCTGCGTGCTGTCGGGCAGGCACGGCGACACGCCCAGCCGGACGAACCGATTCGCCATCAGTGCCATGGGTGTCACGACCGCGGTGATCGTGGCCCTCCAGGTGATCAACCTGCTCCCCGACGGGCCACCGCGCGGACCCCTGTTCCTGGGCGCCAGCCTCGCCCTGGTGCTCGATGCCATCGTCTTGGCAGTGTTCGCACCGCGCCCAACGGATCCCGTCCCCGCCGGATGACCCGCAAAGAGCCAGCGCGGGCGAACTCACCCCGCAGACCGCGTCACTGTGGCACCGTGTGCTCGTGATGCGACGTGCCCGGGGACTCGCACTCCTCGCGGTGGCGGTGTTGCTGGCGGGCTGCGGGCGGCTCGATGAGCTCGACTACCAGCCCCTGACCACTCCCGACGAATGGTGCCGGTTGCGACCGTGCGTCGGCTTCGGGGGCACCGTGCTCAATGAGCCGACGAGCAGCCTGCTCGTCTTTTTCCTGGCAGCACTCTGGGTCGGGATTGGCGCATCGTTCCTCGTGGCCCGCTACGGGCAGCGCTCACGTGCATGGCTTGGCGTGTCGCTCATCCTGGGCGGCATCGCCGCGGGACTAGCCGGCGTCAGCTACCAGGCGTTCAGCTACCTGCTCAAGTGCGAGGGGCGGGAGTACTGCGCCCTCACCAACGGCTTCGAGGTCGGTTACAGCGTCACGCAGGCGGCCAGCGTGAGCGCCATGGTCCTGGCCGTCTCCTACAGCTGCGCGCAGGGCACCGCTCGCCGCTGGTGCGTCGGGTATGCCACGGTCAATGTCGTGGCGTACGGCGCCATCACGGCGGCCGGGGTGGTCCTGCCCAGCGCCTTCCTGCTGTCCTTCGAAGTCCTGCTGCTCTTCGCTCTCCCCGGCGTGATCCTCACCGGGGTGTTGTCGGCTCGCCACTACATGCAGCACAGCGACGTGATGTCCTGGCGGATCATGTGGTCGGTGCTCCTGCTCGTTCTCGTGCAGGTTGCCTACTTCGCCTACCTGATCTTCGGCATAACCCAGGCGCTCTGGGACGACGGCCGCGGCCCCTACTTCTCCGCGAATGACGTCCTGCACGTCGGGATGGCGGCATGGCTCCTCTACGTGTACTTCGCCCTGCGCAACCAGCTTGCCGACGAGGGAAGCGACCTCTTCGCCGTGGAACCCGACGAGGAGGAGTTCACCGCGCAGGACGGCTTGGCCGACCCCACGGGGGGCCACGGAGCGTGAGGCCGCGACGCTAGGCTCGCGCCCCAGGCCCAAGAAATCCGGAGTCCCCATGGCGACCAACTTCCTGTCCCAGCTCACCGGCTCCTTCGCGACGTCCGCCGCACAGAACCCGACGGTGGCGGTCATGGAGGCCGCGTACGCCGCCGCGGACCTTGACGTGCGCTACATCAACTGCGAGGTCCCTCCGGAGCGCCTTGGCGATGCGGTTCGGGGAGCGATCGGCATGGGGTGGCTGGGGTTCAACTGCTCGATCCCACACAAGGTCGCGATCCTCGACTACCTGGACGCGCTCGCACCGTCGGCCGAGATCATCGGCGCGGTCAACTGCGTCACGATCGACGGGGAGCGCCTGACCGGAGAGAACACGGACGGACAGGGCTTCGTCAACGCCCTCCGCACAATCGTGGATCCCCAGGGCAGGTCATTCGCGATCCTCGGAGCGGGAGGGGCCGCACGGGCGATCGCGGTCGAGTCTGCACTGGCGGGCGCGCGACGCATCACCATCGTCAACCGTACGGCGTCACGTGGACGCGAGCTCGCCGACCTGGTGGCGGCGCGAACCCCTGCCGACGCGGAGTTCGTCGAGTGGGAGGGCACGTATGACGTCCCCGCGGATGTCGACGTACTCGTCAACGCCACCTCTATCGGCTTCCACCCCAGCACCTCCACTCCCAACGTATCGGGATTCCGCCCCGGGCTGGTGACCGCCGATGTCGTCGCCAACCCACCGCAGACGCAGTTCCTCCAGCGCGCGGCTGCCGAGGGCGCTACGACCCTGGAGGGTCTCGGGATGCTGGTCAACCAGGCCCTGACCAACGCGCGGCTGTGGACCGGGCGCGACCTGGACCCGGCGGTCATGCGCCGCGCGCTGGAAGCGAGCCTCGAGGGCTAGATCCGCACTGCTACGTTCCAGCCGTGGAGGGCGAGCCCGCACCCGATCGTGGCGGTGCCTACGACTACGACGGCCCCATCGCCTGGGAGTACCGCCCCGAACTCGACGATGAGCCCGACCCGGGGGAGATCGTCTGGGCATGGGTGGCCTACGAGGACGACCCATCGATCGGCAAGGACCGCCCCATCGCGGTGATGGGACGCGCTTCGGACGGCCGCCTTGTCGCGCTCATGCTGTCAAGCCGCAACCACGACGGCGAGCGCGAGTGGATCCCCATCGGCTCGGGCCCCTGGGACCACGAGGGTCGGGACAGCTGGCTGCGCGGGGACCGCGTGCTCGCAGTCGCATCCGACGCCGTACGGCGCGAAGGCGCGATACTGCCGAGAGCCACCTACGACTCCGTGCGAGCGACCCTCGCCGGGTGGCCCGGTCGGTCCTGACAGACTGGGCCCATGGCCGCCACGAAGAAGCCCGCGCCCCTCGACGAGACCCCCTCCGATCCCGAGCCGCAGGCCGTGGAGCCTGCCGTGTCAGCGAGTGCGGCCGCCACCTCAGACGACACCAAGGATCGCTACCGGCAGGCACTCGAGGCCAAGAAGAGCAAGCCTGGATACTCCGGCGGCAGCGGCCAGGGCGGCTCCGGCCAGGGGAAAGGCAGCTCGGCGCGGGCCGGCGGCAAGCGCGAGTTCCGACGCAAGAGCGGCTGACAGCAGCGACGTCCTAGGGAGGGAACGTGGGCGCGCTGCTCGCGCTCGTCTCCAGCCTGGCCTGGGGGTGCGCCGACTTCGTGGCCGGCATCGCCACCCGACGGGTGGGGGCTCTCCGCGTCCTCTCGGTGAGCTACCCGGCAGGCGCAATTCCGCTCACCCTCGCTGCGGTTTTCCTGCTCCCCGGCATCATCAACGCCAATACCGTCGCGTGGGCCCTCGGCGTCGGCTTGGTCGGCATCCTCGCGATGTACCTCTTCTACCGGGCGCTGGCAGCAGGGCCGATGGGCATCGTGTCGCCCATCACGGCCGTGCTGTCCGCCGCCATCCCGGTCATCACCGGTCTCGTGCTGGGGGAGACGCTCGCCGCCCTGGCGATCATCGGCATGGTCCTGGCCGTCGTCGCCGTGATCCTGGTGAGCGTCGAGACAGGCGAGGACAGGAGGGTGACCCCGCAGGCATTGGGCTGGGCGCTCGGATCGGGCGTGGCCATCGGCCTCTACATCACCGGTGTCGGCCTGTCCCCCGACGACTCTGGGCTCTGGGTGGTGGCACTGGGCCGATGGTTCGGTGTCGCCCTGATGTGCGTCATCGTGCTCGTCGGCCTCCGGCGACTCCCCTGGACCGGGCTGGCCGTGCCCTATCCCTGGGCCTTCGTCATCGCCTCAGGCGTGCTCGACGCGACGGCCAACGGTGTCTTCCAGATCGCCGCCAGACTCGACGACCTGGCCATCGTGGGGCTCATCGCCTCGCTGTATCCCGCGGCCACGGTGGTGCTCGCCCGCGTCTTCCTCTCCGAGCGCATGTCGCGGGTTCAGCTCGTGGGCGTCGTACTCGCACTCGTCGCCGTCGCGGCGCTCACAGTGTCCGGCTGATCCGCGACTCAGCCCTCGGTCGGGCAAGTGGTCCCGTTCTCCGGCAGGGTGCCATCGAGGAGGAAGGCATCGATGGCCTCGTCGATGCACCGCGATCCCTCGCGATAGGCCGTGTGCCCGTCACCGTCGCGCACGAGCAGCGTGGCATTCCCCAGTTCGTCAACGAGCTCCTGGCCCCAGGGCAGCGGCGTCGCAGGGTCGTGAGTAGTGGCCACCACGAGGATCGTGGGCGCGTTCGCCGCTCCCGTCACGGGCGGCTCGACGTCCGTGGGCCACGTCGCGCAGGGCAGGTTGCCCCACGCGAGGTACCGGCCCACGGTCGGGGCTTCGGCAGACCACTCCTCGGCGAGGCGCTTGGCTGACTCCGCTCCCCCGGAGACCGCGCGGTCAGTGCACGAGATCGCGAAGAATGCCTCGACGTCGTTCCCGGCGTAGACGCCCTTGTCGTCCCGCCTCATCCTCTGGTCCAGGAGTTCTTGCAGTGGTGCACCGTCGCCCGCAAACGCATCCGCCAGAGCTCGCTGCAACTCCGGCCAGTCATACGCGGGGTTGTACATCGACATCAGCACCGCGTACGTCGCCGCACCCTCGGTGAGCGGCCGCTCCGGGGAGCGCCCGGGAAGCGGAGTGGCGTCCAGTGACTGGAACCACGTCTGCAGGCGCTCAAGGGCGCGGTCCACCGATGCGGAATCAGGGTCGTCATCCTGCTCGCCCAGCGGACAGTCCCCTGCCCTGAGGCAGTGCGTCGCAAACCTGCGAAGGGCATCCTCGAATCCACGCGCCTGCCCGAGGGTCACCTGCTCGGCGTCGAGCCTTGCCGGCAGCGGCCCGTCGAGCACGAAACGCCCCACTCGGCCGGGGAAGAGCGCAGCGTACGTCGAGCCCAGGTGGGTGCCGTACGAGACTCCGAGGTAATCGAGTCGATCCTGCCCGAGGGCCGCCCGCACGATGTCGAGGTCGCGCGCGGATTCGCCTGTGGACAGGTGCTCCAGGAGTTCGCCCTCCGCCTCGCCGCACGCGCGGGCGAAGTCATCGGCGAGACCCGTCACGAGATCGATCTCAGCCGCGTTGTCGGGCGTGCCATCGGAGTCCACGATGGCATCGATATCGGCATCGGCAAGGCATTCGACGGGTGCCGACTCGCCTACGCCACGCGGGTCGAACCCCACGATGTCGTACGCGTCACGCACGCCGTCGGTGACCACGAAGGAGGCGGCCGCGGCGTACTCCTTGCCGCTGGCTCCCGGTCCGCCCGGGTTCACCACCAGCGCGCCGCGGCGATCGCCGGATGCCGGGACGCGCAGCAGCGCGAGATCGAGGG
Source organism: Actinomycetota bacterium (assembly GCA_029978585.1). GTDB lineage: Bacteria > Actinomycetota > Actinomycetes > S36-B12 > S36-B12 > Mxb001. The sequence goes on along the minus strand of JAPOJD010000051.1, from coordinate 7,963 downwards.
TCTCCCCGGCCGGGTTCTCGTAGTCGACGGGGACCGTGACGGTGCCGCACTCGTGGTCACCGCAGGCCGACCACTCCACCCGCTGGTCGTAGAAGCGGGCCAGGGCCGGGGCGGGCGGAGGGCCGGTGGACGCGCCTGGCGAGCTCGCTGGCGCGGAGGATGTGCCCGCGTCCGAGGGGGGAGACACGTTCAGCGGAAGGGCACACGAGGACAGGGCGCCGGCGAGGCCCCACGAGCACAGCAGGGCGAGCGCCGGACGGGGATGCACCTCAACAGGCTACGTGCGCGCGCATGCCGACGCTCAGCGGCGTACGGTGGAATCGTGGCGACACGAGAGGGCGACCAGTTCGCGCGGGTGGTCCAGTCGAGCATCTCCAAGGGCATGGACGTCGTCGAGGCGTGGCGGCGCGCCAAATCCGACCGGCCCACCCCCGAGGAACGCCAGTTGCGGGCCGAGCACGACCGCGCCGTGGCCATGCACAACCGCGAGGTCAGCCGTTACACACGTCGCGAGCGTCGACTGCAGACCCAGGTCACGGCGGGCACGGCCGTCGCCGGCGTCGCGGGGACGATCGGAGCAATCGACGTCATCGCCGAAGCCGCGACCTCGCAGACGGCCGTCTACGGGCCCTCGTGGATGTGGGTGGCCGCAGCCGTCACGGGCGGCGTGATCGCCGTAGCATCGCGCCGGGCCCGCAAGGCGCTGCCGCCTCCTCCGCGCAACGACGTGCCTCCGCCGCCGCCCCCCGCGCTGCCCGACTCGGCGATCGGCGCGGCCGAGTCCCGGCGCCTCGCCGGGCTGCGCAGCCAACTCGCAACCCTGCTTCCGACGATGCACCGCCTGCACCCGGACGCTGCCGACGAGCTCCGCCGCGCGGATCTCGAGGCCGCGCCCGCACTGCACTTCCAGATCGAACGGCTCGCCGTCCTCCATCGCATCCGCGTGGAGATGCCGGGCACCACCGCCGAGGAGGCCGCCACGGTTGCGGCCGTCGAAGTGCGTACCCGCCTCACTACCGGATGCGAAACGTACGAGCAGCTCCTGGCTGCGTCCGCGACCATGCTGGCGGCTCCGGACATGAGCCGGGGAACAGGCGAGATCCTCGGCCCGGCCCTCAATGCCCTGTCCGCCTATGCGCACGGTCTGCAGCGAACGGCCGAGGCGCTCGGCCAGCCCTGACATCGACTCGCGCCCTGGAACCCGCTTCTCGACCCCTAGCGCGCGAGGACGAGCGGATCGCGCAGTTCGACCATGAGCCCCTCGAGGACCAGGGGAAGGGCGCCGTTCGCCGCTACCGCAATGCGAGTCCGCTCGATGGCTGCCAGTCGCCGAGCCGTGTCGGCGGGGTTGCATGACGCGGCCTCCCGGGACAGTTGGTTGCGCATCTCGTCATTGATGAGGTCCACGTCCGCCCCGGTCTGGAGCATGAGGACATCGCGGTAGTACGACAGAAGGTCGAGCAGAGCCCGGTCGACCTGGTCGCGGACCGCCCGAGTGCGTCGCGACTTCTGCGCGCGCTGGAGGTCCTTGACCGCCCGCGAGCTGAGCCGATCGAGTCGCGCTCGAGTCACGCCCTCCGCGCCCGCTCCGTAGGCAAGGCGCAGGTCCTGCTCCTCGCGTGCGTCCAGGGCATCGGTGATGGAGGCGGCGTCCTCCGTGGCTGACGCGAGCAGTTCCGCTGCCGCCGCAAAGCAGGCCGATAGGTCCCTCAGGGCATCGGGGATGCGCAGAATCTCCTGGCGCCGCAGCCGTGCCTCCTCGTCGATCGCCAGGGCTCGGGCACGTCCGATGTGGCCCTGGGATGCCCGCGCCGCGAAGGACGCCATCGCGGGTTCGACGGCGTACCTGTCCTGCAGGGCCCGAGCGACCTCCTGGGTCGATGGGGTACGCAGTTGCAGCGCTCGCGTGCGCGAGCGGACCGTGGGGAGGACATCCTCCGCGCTGGGGGCGCAGAGTAACCACACCAGGTGCCGAGGGGGCTCCTCGAGCACCTTGAGCAGGACATTGACGGCCTCGTCGGTGAACCGGTCGGCGTCCTCCACCACGACGACATGCCACGGAGCCTCAGCCGGGATCACCGCGGAGCGGGCCACGAGAGCGCGAGCGTCCTCAGTGCCGTAGCTCAGCGTCTCGGACCTCACGATCTCGACATCCGGGTGGACGCCGCTGAGGACGGCTCGGCAGGCATCGCATTCCCCGCATCCGCCGCGGGGGCACTGCAGGGCGGCGGCGAAGGCCACCGCGGCCGTGGATCTGCCCGACCCGGGCGGTCCCGTGATCAGCCACGCATGGGTCATCGCCTGCGACGGCACATCCTCTCGGGAGGCGCGAGCCGCAGCAGCGAGCGTCTCCGCCGCCGCATCCTGCCCGATGAGGGAGTCCCACACGCCCATCGGGCCACTGTACGCACGTCCCCGCGGGCGCCTAGCCCAGAAGGGCGTCGACAACCTGCGCGATCTCCGTGGCGAGGTCTTCCGGCGGACGACCCGCGTCCAGGACGAGGTACCGGCGTGGATCCCTCCGAGCGATCTCCACGAATCCCTCGCGCACGCGACGGTGCCACTCCAGCGGCTCCGACTCGAGTCGGTCGGGGCTGGATACCCGGCCAAGGCCCACCTGCGGGTCAATGTCCATGACCACGGTGAGGTCGGGGATCAAGCCGTCCGTGGCCCACAGGCTGAGGTTTGCGACGACGTCGGCGCCCAGCCCCCGCGCAATGCCCTGGTAGGCCATCGACGAGTCCATGAACCTGTCGCACACGACGACGTCCCCGCGTCGCAGTGCCGGACGAATCACCCGCTGGGCATGATCTCCCCGCGCCGCCGCGAAGAGCAGCGCCTCCGCGCGATCGTCGAGGCCCGCAAAGGCCGGATCCAGGAGGATCGCGCGGATGGCCTCAGCCGCAGGGGTGCCCCCGGGCTCGCGCGTCCTGACGACGGATCGGCCCCGGGCCTGCAGCAGTTCGGCGAGCGCAGCAGCCTGGGTGGACTTGCCCGCCCCCTCGCCGCCCTCGAAGACGATGAAGGCCCCCGGGGCGTTCGGGCCGACAGTCACGGCCGTGAGCCTACGCGCTGAGGATGGCATCCTTCGGTGCCGCCTTCTTCGCGGCCTTCTTCGCCGGAGCCTTCTTCGCCGGAGCCTTCTTCGCCGGAGCCTTCTTGGCGGCCTTCTTCGCGGGAGCCTTCTTGGCGGCCTTCTTCGCGGGAGCCTTCTTCGCGGGGCGGCGACCCGTGCGCGTCACCGGACCGCGGGCCCGGCGATCAGCGAGGAGTTCGTATGCGCGCGCCGGAACGATCGTGTCGGGGTCATCGTCGCGCCGCAGGGAAGCGTTCACCTCGCCATCGGTCACATAGGGACCGAACCGGCCCTCCTTGAGCACCACCGGGCGTCCGCTGACCGGGTCATCCCCCAACTCCTTCAGGGGGGGTGCCGACGCGGCTCCTCGGCGCTGCTTCGGCTGGGCGAACAGCGCAAGCGCTTCGTCAAGGGTGACCGTGAAGATGGACTCCTCGGTGGGAAGGGAACGTGACTCCTTCGCCTTGAGCAGGTACGGCCCATAGCGGCCGTTCTGCGCGGTGATGTCGACACCGTCCGCCGGGTCGGCACCCACGACGCGAGGAAGTGAGATGAGCCGCAGGGCATCCTCCAGCGTCACCGTGTCTAGGGACATCGACTTCAGCAGCGAACCGGTGCGCGGCTTCGCGGACTTCGGCGCATCCTCGGCCAGAACCTCGGTCACGTAGGGCCCGTAGCGACCTGACTTCGCGACAATGGCGAGCCCCGTCTCGGGGTCGACGCCGAGTTCACGTTCGCCGGAGGGCTGGGCAAGGAGCTCCTCCGCCTTCTCCGCGGTGAGTTCATCGGGGGCGAGTTCGTCCGGGATAGAGGCGCGCTCCTCGCCACGCTCCACGAAGGCGCCGTAGCGACCGACGCGGACGACGGCATCCGTGCCCTCGATCGGGAAGGTCGACAGCATCCGCGCATCGATGGCACCGAGATCGGTGGTGAGGTCGAGCACGCCTCGGAAGGGGCCGGTGTCGGTGTCACCGCCACGCCAGAATGTCTCGAGTTGCGCGTCGCGCTCGGAATCGCCGTTGGCGATCGCGTCGAGGTACTCCTCCATGCGAGCGGTGAAGCGATAGTCGACAAGTTCGCCGAAGTGCTCCTCGAGCAGGCGGATGACGGCGAACGCAAGGAACGAGGGGATCAGCGCCGACCCCTTCTTCCAGACGTAGCCGCGGTCGACGATGGTGCCCATGATCGCGGCGTATGTGGAAGGCCGGCCGATTCCGAGCTCCTCGAGCTTGGCGGTGAGGGATGCCTCGGTGAAGCGCGCCGGTGGGTTCGTGGCGTGCCCATCGGCCTCCATGTCGGTGGCCGTGATCGCCTGGCCCTCGCGCAGCACCGGGAGGACACGCTCGGACTCGTCGTCGGCGTCCTCCTCCCGGGTGTCCTCGTAGGCAGCCCGGAAGCCGGCGAAGAGGGTGACCGTTCCCGACGCCGTGAACTCCACGTCGCGGCCGTCCGACGCGAGTGCGCCGATGGTGACGGTGGTCGTGGCCACGCGAGCGTCCGCCATCTGCGATGCGAGTGTCCGCTTCCAGATGAGGTCGTAGAGGGCGAACTCGTCCCCGCTCAGCTCGCGCTGCACTTCGCCCGGCGTCCGGAAGGTGTCTCCCGCGGGTCGGATCGCCTCGTGAGCCTCCTGCGCGTTCTTCACCTTGCGGTCGTAGCGGCGGGGAGCATCGGCAACGTGGTCATGGCCATAGAGCTCGGCAGCCTGTGAGCGCGCCGCGGCCACCGCGGTCTCCGAGAGCGTGGTGGAGTCGGTACGCATGTAGGTGATGTACCCGCGCTCGTAGAGTCCCTGGGCCACCCGCATGGTGCGCTGAGCATTCCAGCGGAACCGCCGAGAGGCCTCCTGCTGCAGCGTCGACGTCATGAAGGGCGCCTTGGGGCTGCGCTTGCCAGGCTTCTCGGTGACGGATCGAACGGTGTAGTCGACTCCGTCAAGGGCATCGGCGAGGGACCGTGCTCCTGCTTCGTCGAGCACCACGCAATCGCGGCCCGTGAGTTGCCCGCGGTCATTGAAGTCGCGACCGGTCGCCAGCCGCTGCCCGTCGACCAGGTTGAGCCTGGCCGCGAACGAGCCGGGGTCGAAGGTGGCCGTGAGGTCCCAGTACGACGCCGACACAAAGGAGATGCGCTCCCGCTCGCGATCCACGACGAGGCGGACCGCGACGGACTGCACGCGGCCCGCGGATCGCGCTTCGCGGCCGATCTTCTTCCAGAGCACCTCCGACACGGGGTACCCGTAGAGGCGGTCGACGATGCGACGGGTCTCCTGGGCGTCGACAAGTTTCATGTCAAGGTCGCGCGTCTGCTCCAGCGCATCGGAGATCGCGTGCTCGGTGATCTCGTGGAACACCATGCGGCGAACCGGGACCTTGGGCTTCAGCACTTCGAGGAGGTGCCAGGCGATGGCTTCCCCCTCGCGATCCTCGTCGGTAGCGAGGAGGAGTTCGGATGCGCCCTTGAGCTCCTGCTTCAACTCCGCGATCGTGCTCTTCTTGCTTGCGTGGATGACGTAGAAGGGAGTGAAGCCCTCGTCGGTGTTGACGGCGTACTTGGCCCAAGGCTCCTTGCGCAACGCCTCCGGCAGTTCCGAGGCCTTGCTGGCGAGGTCGCGGACATGCCCCACCGACGCCTTGACCCGGAAGTCGCGAGACCCCCGACCATTGAGATAGCCCTCGATGGTCTTGGCCTTCGCGGGCGACTCGACGATGACGAGGACCCTGTCCTGCCCTGCGGCCACTCAATGCTCCTTGTCGCTCGGCGCCTCGGTCCTGGGCGACGCGGGGCAACCCGGTGGAGTCTGGGGGGTCCCACACCCACCCTGTCAAACCGCCCCGGTCACTGATCGGTCACCCCTACGGGGTGCGGCCGGGAAGTCTGTCCCGCATAGCGGAACGCCCCCACCTGGGCTAGCGTGCCGCCGTGACCGCGAGCGCATCCATGGAGGTGCTCGATCAGGGCGGCCGGCCCCCCTCTCGGCACCGGAGGTGGTGGGTTGCGGGGGCCGTGGTCGTCGCCGCAATCGTGGCCGCACTCGGGGTACGGGCTCTCGCCAATGGCGACACGCCGCCCGGGCTGCGCATCGCGTCGATCGAGGTCGTGGAACCGCGGGCCGTGAACCCCAATGCGCAGCGTTCCGGCTGGGCCGGAGCACCGGGCATCCCGGCCGACGCCGTACTCCCCGGGGCGGAGGTGGACATCGCCATCGACCCCGACCCCACGGGGTCGACGACCGTGACGCCCGCGGAGTCGTCGGGTGCACTGCACATCGAGCCCGGGACCTCGGTGGACATCCCTCCGGGAACGCCCGCCAACGCGCGCGTCGTGCTGTCGCCCGCGGACTGCGGCGCGCCAAGGACGCCGACCGGACTCGATGAGGCGGGGTACCGATGGCGTGCGGCGGACGGAGTACGGCTCCTCGTGGACACCGATGGGAAGGCGCTGCCCCTGAGCGCGGCAGCCCGTGACGACCTCGCGCGGATCCTCGCCGACCTTTGCGCTCCTGCCGGTGATGCCCCGCGGATCTCGACGGTGCGGGCGACACTCGACGGACCACCGCGAGAGCAGACCCTCGAGGTCACCGTCCGCCTGGACCCTGGCGCGACACCCCCCGATCAGGTCACGATCAACCCGCTCGACGGCCCGGGCCTGCGTGGGATCGGATCATTCTCCCGGCAGACCTCGGAGGACATCACGCTGATGTGGACCGTCGCCTCCCTGGGCGAGGGGACCGACGGTCAGCTCATCCCGACGGTGCAGGTGGTGACCGTCATCGACGGCACGGCATACCCCTGGGTGCTTCGCATCGAACCCCGCACGACTCCTCCCCGCGTTGAGGTCATCGGAGGCCCCTAATCCACCGGATCGGCAACGACCCCGGCGAACAGGACGCCAGGATTCATGATGCCCGCGGGGTCGAGCGTCGCCCGTGCAGCGGCCAGGCCCGCGGCGTACCACGGCGGGGTCTCGCGCAGGTACCACGTCATGTGGTCGCGCCCGACGGCATGGTGATGCGTGATCGTGGCTCCCGAGTCCGCGATCGCGTCGCCGGCCGCCGCTTTGACCGCATGCCATGGATGCACGAGATCACCATGCCGACCGCGCGCCAGGACCGTGACGTAGGGCGCGATGCCGTCCGGGTACGCGTGCGTGAAGCGGAACGACACCGACGACGGGTCGAGGCCCTCCGACGCAAGGACGCGCGTGACGACGTCACGAATCGTCTCGACGACGAACTCAGCGCGGTCCCATGTGCACGCAGTCTCGAACGTCTCGCAGACGATCGCGTGATCCATGAGGGCATCGCGCAGGTACGGCATGCGCAGGAACGCCGATCGCCACGACCCCGTCCCGCCCGCTCCCGGCCTGGCGGTTCCCCCGTGGTCGGCGCAGCACTGCAGGGCGGCATTCAGTCGCCCGTCAACCGGGTAGTCGGCCGACTCGAACCCCAGTAGCAGCACCTCGGCGGATCCGTCATGAACGAACGAGGTCGCTGCCTCGACCCGGTCGAGCAGCCGCAGATTGGACGGCGCCAGGTCCGATTGCGCCAGGGCCCGCACGGCGGCCAATGCCGCGGCCAGACCCGCGAAGTGAACCACCGCGGACGCGGAGTGGGCCGGTCGCGCATCGAGTCGCACCCACGCCTCGGTGATGACACCCAGCGCTCCCTCGCTTCCGAGGGCCATGCGTACCGGATCGGGCCCCGCTCCCGACGAAGGGACTCTCAGCGTCTGCCACGCTCCGGCGGGCGAGACCACGCGGACCGCCTCCACGAAGTCGTCGATCCGCGTGCGCCCGGTGGCGTAGTGACCACCGGAGCGCGTCGCGATCCAGCCGCCGAGGCTGGAGAACTCATAGCTCTGCGGGTAGTGGCGCAGCGACAGGCCG
>JAPOJD010000014.1 GCA_029978585.1 Actinomycetota bacterium | reverse complement strand
TCCCCGAGAGCTCTCTCTACTGCCGAGCCGGGACCTCCGGGCTTCGAGGCAAGGGCGGCGAAGGTCGGCGAGCGGCCTTGGTCGCTCGCGCGAGGGTCTTTCCAGTCTCCTTCGCTCGAGGAGGACTCTAAGGCTGGGGCGAGGACCTCAGCAGAGACCTCGCCTGCGCCCTCGCCCTCGCTTCGAGGTACTCCCCGAGGGACACGGTGATCTCGTGGTGATCGGTGCCGAGGCGCTCGGCCACCTCGCGTGCCTCGGCGTGCTCGCTCACAGCGTCGAAGCCGACCGTGAACGTCTTGACCGGGTCGAGTCCGAGGGAACGGCGCCTCTCCTGGACGAGGGTGACGGTGATGGCGCTGTCGATTCCTCCGCTGAGGAATGCCCCCACCGGCACATCCGCGATCAGGTGGTGTTCGACGGAGTCTTCGAGCACCTCCCGCACGCGTGCTGCCAGCGCGGGCTCATCGTCGGAGCCCTCGCCGTCGAAGGTGTACTGCCAGTAGGGCTGTGACGAGAACCTCCCATCCGGGAGGCCCACTGTCGCGAACGAACCTGCGGGTAGCCGATAGAGCCCGCGGAAGAAGGTCTCATCCAGGGGATTGAATTGGAATGAAAGGTAGTTGGCCACGGCCTCGGGATTCGGCTCCCGCGGGCACCGGGGGTCGACGAGCAGCGACTTGATCTCCGAGCCGAAGGCCGCGAGTGACCCGGTCTCGGCGTTCACGCGGTAGTACAGCGGCTTGATCCCGAATTGGTCGCGGGCAAGGAGCAGTTGCTCGCGCACGGCGTCGTAGATCGCGAAGCCGAACATGCCACGAAGCCGGCGCAGCATGGCGACAGGGTCCTCTCGGCCTACGCGCTCATAGAGCTGGAGGATCGTCTCCGTGTCGCTTCGGGTGCGGAAGACCGCGCCATCCGCCTCCATCTCCGCGTTCAGCTCGAGGTAGTTGTAGAGCTCGCCGTTGTAGACGATGCCCACCGACCGGTCGTCATTCCACATCGGCTGGTGGCCGCCAGCGATATCGATGATCGACAGTCGACGCATGCCGAAGGCGAAGTCGGGCCCGACGTACTCGCCCGAATCGTCGGGGCCCCGGTGCGTGATGACATCGAGCATCGGGCCGATGAGAGGTCCCGTGACGTCGGGGGGGCCGAGAACCCCGGCAATACCGCACATGGGGAAAGCGTCCTTCCGAGACATGGCGACGATATGGCCATCACGGCACGGCGATCACAGTCGTCCAACTGCGAACGTAGCACGCAGGATCGGCGCGAGGTCGGGCTCATCGGGGCGTGTCGGGAGCGATATGTTGGCGCTGCTCGCACGCGATGGCGGGCGGGAGGACGACGCGACCGAGACGGGTGGAGGGGCCATGGGCACGGGAAGTGGCAGCCGGGACAGCTTCGGGGCGCGCAGCACGCTAGAGGTTGACGGCCAGGGCTACGAGATCTTCCGCGTGGACGTGGTGCCCGGGTCCGAGACACTGCCGTTCACCCACCGCGTGCTCCTGGAGAACCTCCTGCGCACCGAGGACGGCGCCAACGTGACCGCCGACCAGATTCGCGCCCTCGGGGACTGGGACCCCAGTGCGGAACCCAGCGAGGAGATCCAGTTCACCCCCGCCCGGGTCGTGATGCAGGACTTCACCGGCGTGCCCGTGGTGGTCGACCTGGCCACGATGCGCGACGCGATGGCCGATCTGGGCGGAGACCCGCTGCGGATCGAGCCACTCGCCCCGGCCGAGCTCGTCATCGACCACAGCGTGATCGCTGATTTCTTCGCCCGTCCGGATGCGGCCGACCTCAATGTCGCGCTGGAGTACGAGCGCAATCGGGAGCGTTACCAGTTCCTGCGCTGGGGCCAGGGTGCGTTCGAGGAGTTCAAAGTCGTGCCGCCCGGCACCGGAATCGTGCACCAGGTCAACATAGAGCACCTGGCTCGCGTGGTGATGGCCCGCGGAGGCCAGGCGTACCCCGACACCGTCGTGGGGACCGACTCGCACACCACCATGGTCAACGGCCTCGGCGTGCTCGGATGGGGCGTCGGGGGCATCGAGGCCGAGGCCGCGATGCTGGGGCAGCCGGTCTCGATGCTCATTCCCCGAGTCGTGGGATTCCGCCTTCGCGGCACGCTGCCGGAGGGCACGACCGCGACGGATCTCGTCCTCACGATCACCCAGATGCTGCGGAAGCACGGGGTAGTCGGCCAATTCGTCGAGTTCTTCGGCGAAGGGGTGGGCGCCGTTCCCCTCGCGAATCGGGCGACGATCGGCAACATGAGCCCCGAGTACGGGTCGACGGTGGCCATCTTCCCCATCGACGCCCGGACCATCGATTACCTTCGCCTCACCGGGCGACCCGATCACCAGGTGGATCTGGTGGAGGCCTATGCGCGAGTCCAGGGCCTCTGGCACGAGCCCGGGCGCGAGCCCCGGTACAGCGCGGTGATCGATCTGGACCTCGTGACCGTGGAGCCGTCGATCGCCGGACCCAAGCGCCCGCAGGACCGCATTCGCCTGGCCGATGCCCGGGAGTCGTTCCGGGAGTCGCTGCCCGGCTACGCCCCGGAGGGCCCCCGTCCCACGCCGGTGCGACTGGCCAGCGGGGAGGATGTCGTGCTCGATCACGGCGCGGTCGTGATTGCCGCGATCACGTCGTGCACCAACACCTCGAATCCGTCGGTCATGGTCGCCGCAGCGCTCGTCGCGAAGAAGGCCGCGGAGCTCGGCCTCGTGCGCAAGCCCTGGGTGAAGACGACCCTGGCTCCGGGCTCGCAGGTGGTCACGGACTACTTCGACCGCGCGGGCCTCACGCCGTACCTCGACAAGATGGGCTTCGACCTCGTGGGGTACGGCTGCACCACGTGCATCGGCAACTCCGGCCCCCTGCCCGCCGAGGTGAGCGCGGCCGTGCAGGAGGGCGACCTCGCGGTCGTCTCCGTGCTGTCCGGGAACCGCAACTTCGAGGGCCGCATCAACCCTGACGTCAAGATGAACTACCTCGCGTCGCCACCCCTCGTCGTCGCATACGCGATCGCCGGGACGATGGACATCGACCTGGTGAATGACCCCCTGGCGCAGACTCCGGAGGGGCGCGATGTGTTCCTGCGTGACATCTGGCCGAGCTCGGAGGAGGTGCAGCAGGTCGTCGATGCTGCCATCGACGAGGACATGTACGCATCGCGCTACGCCGAGGTGTTCGCCGGCGATGCGCGCTGGCAGGCACTGGAGACGCCGGCGGGGGAGTCCTTCGCGTGGGATCCCGCGTCGACCTATGTGCGCCGGCCGCCGTACTTCGAGGGAATGCCCCTCCAGCCGACGCCGGTCACCGATATCTCCGGAGCGCGGGTCCTGGCGGTGCTCGGGGATTCGGTCACTACCGACCACATCTCGCCCGCGGGGTCCATCAAGCCGGACAGTCCCGCGGGGAGGTACCTGGTCGACCACGGCGTCGAACGTCAGGACTTCAACTCGTACGGCAGCCGGCGCGGCAATCACGAGGTGATGATTCGCGGCACGTTCGCGAACATCCGGCTGCGCAACCTCATGCTCGACGGCATCGAGGGCGGCTTCACCCTGGACCTCACCGACCCAGCCCGTCCCGTCGTGCCCATCTACGACGCATCCGTTCGCTACCAGGCGCAGGGGATCCCCCTGGTGGTCCTTGCGGGCACCGAGTACGGATCCGGCTCCTCTCGGGACTGGGCGGCCAAGGGCACGGCGCTCCTCGGGGTACGCGCGGTCATCGCCCAGTCCTACGAGCGCATCCACCGCTCCAACCTCATCGGCATGGGGGTGCTCCCCCTGGAGTTCCCCGAGGGGCAGTCGGCGCAGTCCCTGGGGTTGACGGGTGAGGAAGTCCTCTCCATCGCGGGGATCACGCAGCTCAATGAGGGACGCATCCCCCGCACCGTGAGCGTCACGGCGCTGCGGCCGGACGGATCGTCGTCGACCTTCGACGCTCGGGTGCGCATCGACACCCCGGGCGAGGCGGACTACTACCGCAACGGCGGGATCCTGCCCTACGTGCTGCGGTCCTTGCTCTAGCCGGATGGCCCGCCCCCCGGGATGGCCGGACCGTCTCGCGGACCCGGACGACCCCGAGTTCGCCCCCGCGGCCGTCGCCTGGCTCCTCGACCAGGGCCCCGGTGAGTGGCGGTCCCTGCCGGGCCTGCGCGACAGCCCCGCGGCCCTCGCCTACCGGGCGCGCTGCGAGGTGCGCGGGCGGCTCGACGCGGCGCGGGCGGCGTACTCGGGCCTGAGGAGAGAGCTCGCGGAGGACCTGCCGGCGGATGAGATCGATGCCGCCCTCGCCGCCCTCGAGGCCGAGGGAGCGGGCCTGCTCGCCCTCGAGCGCGAGGTCGACCTCGTGGCGGAGGCACTGCGTGGTCGGCGGTGGCGCCCCAGGCTGTGAGGCACGGGGATCGCACCTACACTTCGAGAGACGATGGAGGAGGGCGAGTGACCTTGCTCGAGGGCATCGACTCGCCCGCAGACCTGCGCGCGGTCGATCCGGCGGACCTGCCCGCCCTGGCCGATGAGATCCGCGCCTTCCTCGTGGATCGCGTGAGTCGCACCGGGGGACATCTCGGCCCGAATCTCGGGGTGGTCGAGCTCACGATCGCTCTCCACCGGGTCTTCGACTCGCCGAGCGACGTGCTGGTGTGGGACACCGGGCACCAGGCCTATGTGCACAAGATCATCACGGGTCGGCGCGAGGGGTTCGACCGCCTGCGCCAGGAGGGGGGCCTGTCCGGCTATCCCAGCCGTCGCGAGAGCCCGCACGACGTCATCGAGAACTCCCATGCCTCGACCGCCCTGTCGTACGCCGACGGCATCGCCAAGGGCCTGGCCATCTCCGGGGACCTCGTGCCCGACGGGAACCGGCATGTCGTTGCCGTTGTCGGCGACGGGTCGCTCACCGGAGGCATGGCGTGGGAGGCCCTCAACACGATCGCCGCATCTGACCGACCGCTCATCATCGTCGTCAACGACAACGAACGTTCTTACTCGCCCACCATCGGTGGGGTGGCATTCCACCTCTCGACCCTTCGCACGACCGACGGCTACGAGCGTTTCCTCGATTGGGGGAGGCGAGTCCTGCAGCGGACGCCGGTGCTCGGGCCGCCTGTCTACGACACCCTGCACGGGATGAAGAAGGGCCTGAAGGACATCGTCGCTCCGCAGGGGATGTTCGAGGACCTGGGGCTGAAGTACGTCGGCCCGGTGGACGGACACGACATCGAGGCCGTCGAGCATGCCCTGTCGCGGGCCCGGGACTTCGGGGCTCCCGTCATCGTCCACGCCATCACGGAGAAGGGACGCGGCTACGCGCCGGCCGAGTCCGACGAGGCGGATCGCTTCCACGGCGTCGGTGTGATCGACCCTGACACGGGCCGTCCGCTGACTCAGGGTGGCCCGACCTGGACAGGTGCGTTCTCCGACGAGCTCGTGACCATTGGCCGGGAGCGATCCGACATCGTCGCCATCACCGCGGCCATGCTCGGCCCCACGGGCCTGGATCGTTTCGCGCGCGAGTTCCCTGAGCGGATCTTCGACGTCGGTATTGCCGAGCAGCATGCGGTGGCAAGTGCGGCGGGGCTGGCCTTCACCGGGCTGCATCCGGTCGTGGCCGTCTATGCCACGTTCCTCAACCGCGCCTTCGATCAGGTGCTCCTCGACTGCGCCCTGCACGGAGCGGGGGTCACCTTCGTCCTCGACCGCGCCGGGGTCACGGGTGACGACGGGCCCAGCCACAACGGCGTGTGGGACATGTCCATCCTCGGGGTGGTGCCTGGCCTGAGACTCGCGGCGCCGCGCGACGAGGCGACGCTGCGCGAGGAACTCGGCGAGGCGGTCACGGTCGCCGATGGTCCCACCGTGGTGCGCTTCCCCAAGGGGGCGCTGCCGCAGCCGATCCCGGCCCTGCACCGCGACGGGGCGGTCGACGTACTGCGCGAGGATCGGGACGCCGAGGTCCTCATCGTGGCCGTGGGCGCTTTCGCCGCGCTGTCCCTGGATGTCGCGGATCGCCTTGCCGACCAGGGCATCCGCGTGGATGTCGTGGATCCACGCTGGGTGCTCCCGGTCCCTGAGACTGTCGTGCGCCGGGGTCGCCGTGCACGCGCCGTGGTGACGATCGAGGACAACTCCCGGGCCGGCGGCATCGGCACGGCCGTGCGCGCCGCCCTCGAGGATGGCGGGAGCGCGGTTCCCGTTCTCACGTTCGGCATCCCCGCTCGGTTCCTGGACCACGCCAGTCGCAGCGCGGTGCTCGATGCTTGCGGGCTCAACCCGCAGGAGGTGGCCCGACGCGTCGTCGAGGAGGTGGCGGCGCTGCTTCCGGACGCCGTGGCGCCGGAGGGCGACGAGCGGGTCTCGGGCGAGCAGCGCTAGGGGTCGGTCGGCGCATCGCTTGACGCGCTGTCCGGGGCACGCTGGAGCAACGCCTCGGCGAGCCCTTCGCAGATGAGCGCGGCCTGCCATGGGCGTGCGCCCAGGTCGCGCAGGGCCGCTTCGACTCCGCGGGGGCTCGCGTCTGCGGGTGGCTGCCAGAGCACGCGCCTTACGGCGTCGGGCGGCGCGAGGTTCTCCACGGGCGTTCCCACCTGCTCGGACAGCGCCGCGAGGTAGCCGCGGGCGGCCGCCAGCCGGGCCGCGGCATCGGGATCGCGGTCGGCCCACAGCCGCGGCGGCGGAGGCCCGTCGCCCGGAAGTGTCATCGGCGGAAGATCGGAGTCGGGGATCGCCTCGGCCCGCTGCAGCGCCGCCCACCAGCGCGACATCGCTCGTCGCGCGGCAGGGCGCTGGAACTCCGGCAGCGCTTCGAGCGCTTCCCGCGAGGCAGGGAGGGCCCGGGCCGCCGCGACTATCGCGGCGTCGGGCAGGACGCGCCCGGGACTCGTATCTCGCTGCTGTGCGAGGGCGTCGCGTTCGGTCCACAACTCGCGCACGGCCGCCAGGCCACGTCGGCCGCGTACGGCGTGGATGCCGGAGGTCCGGCGCCACGGGTCGGTCCGGGGCGGAGCGGGCGGGGCGGCAAGGAGGGCGGCGAACTCCTCTCGTGCCCATGTCTCCTTCCCATCGGCCGAGAGGTCCCCCGCGAGACGGTCACGTAGATCGAGCAGGACCTCCACGTCGAGCGCGGCGTACCTCAGCCAGGCCTGGGGGAGCGGCCGGGTTGACCAATCGGCGCTGCCGTGTCCCTTCTCCAGCCGTACGTGCAACTCCGACTCGACCAGCGGACCCAGGCCCACGCGCTCGCGGCCGAGGAGGCGTCCGGCCACCTCGGTGTCGAAGAGGCTCCCGGGCCTCAGCCCGAGTTCGCGCAGGCAGGGCAGATCCTGGGATGCGGCGTGCAGGACCCATTCCTCGGTGCCGAGCGCGGCCTGCAGCCCCGAGAGGTCGGGCAGGGCAATGGGGTCGATCAGCCAGGTCCCGGCGCCCTGGCGGTTGAACTGCAGGAGGTAGGCGCGTTGGCCGTATCGGTATCCGGAGGCGCGCTCGGCGTCCACCGCGACCGGCCCCTCGGCGGCTGACAGCGCCTCCAGGGCGCGGGCAAGCGCCTCGGGTGTGTCGGTGACGGGCGGGATCCCCAGTCGAGGTTCGAGGACCGGCAGGGCCGCGTCTTCCTCGCCCTGATCCTGCCCCGCCTCCTCCGCGGGCACGGGAGCCTGGTCGGCGGTCACGGGCCCCGTCGCGGTGGCGCGAGCACGGCGACCCCGCGGGGCAGCGGCAGGAGGCCTGCTGCCTGGGCCAGCAGGGTGGCCCAGGCGTCGGCGTGGCAGCCGAGGTCATCCGGCGGACCCGCGGGGGTCCACGAGGCGCGCACCTCTACCTGGCCCGTCACGTCGCGCTCGCCGAGGGATCCGAACGCCTCGCTCATGACCCGGGTGACGGTGCCCCCCAGGGCCGTGGCGGGGGCGTCGCAGGCCTCGAGGGCCTCCTGGAGCCAGGCCCAGGCCACCCCGGTGAGGAGCGGGTCCGCGGCCAGGTCCGGTTCGAGGACCGCCTTGACGAAGGTCACGACCCGGAAGGTGCCCTCCCAGGCTTCCACGCCCTCGGGGTTGTGCAGCACGACGAAGCGGCCGCTGGCGAGTTCCTCGTCATCCTCGACGAACTCGGCCGTGAGGGCGACCGCGTGGGGCGCCAGCCGCTGGGGCGCCGGGCTCTCCTCCACGCACAACTCAGGCCGGTATCGCACCGCCCTGAGGCTCGCGAGGGCGCTGGAGAAGTCCCCGGGTGCCTCCGGGTCCAGACTGGCCATATCCAGCAGGGTACGACGCCGCGGGGGGAGTGCGGCCGCGCACACGCCGGGCCCTCACGCCTACTCGGGGTCTACTCGGGGTCGAGGGTGAGGCACACGCTGTTGATGCAGTAGCGAAGGTCCGTCGGCGTGTCGTACCCCTCGCCTTCGAAGACGTGACCCAGATGGCTCCCGCACGAGGAGCAGCGGACCTCGATACGCCTCATCCCGTGGCTGGTGTCGACAACCTCGATGACGCGATCGCCCGCCAGGGGTGTGAAGAACGAGGGCCAGCCGCAGTGCGAGTCGAATTTCGCATCCGACCGGAACAACGCCTCGCCGCACGCCCGGCAGGAGTACGTGCCCTGGGTCTTCGTGGCGACGTACTCACCCGACCAGGGCGCCTCGGTCCCGGCCTCGCGGAGCACGTGGTACTCCAGGGGGCTGAGTTCGTCCCGCCATTCCTGCTCGGAGCGCGTTACCGGGAACGGCGTGGCTCCGTCGCTCATCTTCTCCGCGTCCACCCCGTCAGGCTAGGACCCCGGCGGCCACTCGGCCATCCCGGCTACCCTCGGCTGACGCACTCGGCCGGATCGGGAGGTAGGCGCATGAGCGACATGCTCGACATTCGCGGCTCGTGGCTCAGTGATGGCGAGCTCGAGCAGGCTCGCGAGCGCCTCCCGCTTGTGTACGTGAACGCGGTCCCTGTGCGCACGGACGCCCTGGGCGTGGTCACGGGCGTGGGACTGCTCCTGCGGGCGATGCCGGATGGCTCGATCAGCCGCGCGATCGTCTCCGGACGCGTGCTGTACGGCGAGCGCATCCGCGAGGCGCTCATCCGCCACCTGGAGAAGGACCTCGGCCCCATGGCCCTGCCCCGGGTGCCGGCCTCCCCGGCACCGTTCACTGTGGCCGAGTACTTCCCCGACCCATCGGTGACGGGCTACCACGATCCGCGCCAGCACGCGGTGAGCCTGTGCTACGTCGTCCCGTGCGACGGCGACTGCAGCCCCTCCCAGGACGCCCTCGACCTCACCTGGGTCGATCCCCTCGAGGCGGCGTCCACGGAACTCCAGGCGGAGATGACCGGCGGCCAGGGGCGCCTGGTCCGCCTCGCCCTGGCCCACTGCGGGGTTCTGGACTGACGTCGATCAGGCCTCGAAGTCGGCGGGGCGCCCCTGCACCTTGGCGGTGAGCGCCTCGACGAGGTCAGGTCCCCGGAAGGACTCGCCCATGAGACCGAGGCTGAGATCCAGCGCGTCATTCCAGGTGGACTCCGAGGCGGCGCGCAATTGACGCTTCATCATTGCGGTCGAGAACGGTGAGCACGAGGTCGCCACGTCGCGAGCCCAGGCCTGCGCCGCAGCCAGGGGGTCATCGACGACGGCAGACACGAGTCCCAGTCGGTAGGCCTCATCCGCATCGATAGGGCGTCCGCTCAGCAGGATCTCGGCCGCCCTGGCACCCCCGACGAGTCGCGGGAGCAGCCACGCGATCCCGTACTCCGCGACGAGGCCCAGTCGCGAGAACGCCGAGATGAAGCGTGCCTGTGGCCCGGCGAAGACCACGTCTCCCGACAGGGCGATGACGAAGCCGAGGCCCGCGGCGGCGCCCTGCACCGCCATGATCACGGGCGTGTCGATGTCTCGGGCGAGAGTGGGGCTGTCGCCCCCCGCGGAGTCGGCGAGGAATCCGTCGAGGGCCTCGGGTCCCTGGCCCAGGACACTGAGATCCGCGCCGGAGCTGAAGCCTCGGCCAGCCCCCGTCACAACGATGGCGCGGACGCCGGGATCGGCGTCCAGGGAGCGCAGGGCGTTGGCGTAGGCCACGCCCATGGTCGCCGTGAGCGCGTTGAGCCGGTCAGGCCGGTTGAACGTCACCGTTCCGACGCGGTCGGCGACGTCGACGAGCACCTCGGTCTCGGGCATGCGCCCATGCTGGCAGCGGGACCCGGAGGGCTACTCCTCGGGGGCCTCGTAGGGGTCGATGCCCAGGAGTGTCGCGTCCTCGGCCGTCAACTCTGAGCCGGCGGTGTCGAACGGATCCACGAGCGGATCGGACTCCTCCAGGATCTCGTCGAGGTACTCCCCGGAGCCGTCGCGTTCCACGACGTGCATGGCGGCCTGCTCCGCGGGAATCCAGGGAGCGGGGTCCAGCCCACCCGCGTGCACCGGGTCATCGCTGGCATCCTCGGCGTCCTCCATCGCGAGCATCGACTCGGTGTCCTCCAGGGGGAGGTCGTACCCGTCGAGCGATCCCTCGCCGGAGCCATCTCCGGCCAGGGCACCGCGCAGGGCCTCGGCCTCCATGACCATGGTGAGCCGTTCGGCCTGGTCGGCTGCGTCACCTGCCGGGTCGACGACGTCCTGGGTCGCTCTCGCGACCTCCGCGGGGTCATCAGAATGCACGCTCATCTCGACCTCCTCACGCCTGTCCACCGAGGTGCCCCCTCACTCCGTCCCATCATGCGGCGGCGGCACCCGATGCGCTAGGGACCAAAGCCCGGTTCCCGGGATCTACCCCGTGGCGAGGACCGCGTCCATGATCTGGGCCACGGTCAGTGACCAGCGAGGATCAGGCAGCCAGGCACGGTCCCCCCGGATGGCGCGCGAGACATGCTCGATCATCAATCGGTACGGATCGACGGGGGCGAAGTGCTCGACGCGCTCGCCGTCGCGATCGAGCACCCTCAGCGTGCTGGCCTTGAGCCAGGTGACGTACGCGTCGTTGCCAGTGAACTCGATGAGCCCGTCGTCTCCCTCGAGCACCAGCGATTGGAAGTCAGGCTCGCGGAAGGACCCTCGGATGTGCACTTCGACGTCACCGAGGGTGAGGCGGGCGTCTGCCGTGAGGTCGACCCCGGAGGAGGAACGCAGGGTCTGGGCCTCGTGCAGGGTGAAGTCCGGCGAGCGCGCTGACCAGGCCGCCGCAGTCAGCGGATAGCAGCCGACGTCCAGGAGCGCGCCGCCGCCGCGGTCGGGATCCAGCCGGTAGTTGCCGTCGCCTACACCGTCGAAGAGGAAGGCGCCGGACATCCGCCGGAGCGGACCTATCGTTCCGGAGGAGAGCAGTGCCGCCGCCCGGGCTGTCCGGGGATGCCACAGGTTCCAGGTGGCCTCGACCAGGAGGCCGCCGGTGCGCTCGGCAGCGTCGCGCATCGCCTGTGCCTCCGACGCATCGCGGCCGAGCGGCTTCTCGCATAGGACTGCCTTGCCCGCATCGAGCGCGCGGATCGCCCAGGGCTCGTGGCCGTCGTTCGAGAGCGCGATGTAGACGGCGTCGACATCCGGGCTCTCGATCGCCGCTGCGTAGTCGTCGTACGCCGCGCTCCGTGGCGAGAGTGCGCGGGCACGCTCAGGGTCCCGCGCCGCCACGACCTCGAGGATGGCGCCGTCAGCCGAGTGCAGCGCCGGTGCGATCGCACGTCGAGAGATCCCCCCCGCGCCCAGGAGCGCCCAGCGCACGGGCGCCGGGCCGGTCATGAAGGCTTCACGGCGGCGCCGCCGAGGATGGCCGACTCGCGGGCCGCCTCCAGCATCGACACGACCCTGCGCGACTGCTCTCCGCGCACTCGCGGGCGGAACCCGTAGCGCAACCACAGGGCCAGGTCCGCGTGGAAGGGATGCGGCTCGGCCACCGGGGGCGACAGCAGCGTGACCGAACCGTCCGCTGAGTGGAGCGTCATCGTCGGGGGCGCGTCCGCGGGGGCGAGGACGTCTTCGACGAGCGTGCCGACAGGTGAGCGACCGATGACACTCGCGCTGCGCCACTCGCCGACGACGGCACCCCGAGTGCCGAGGACGTACCAGCGCGGCTTGAGGGCTGCCGCGAGGTCGGAGTGGATGAACGTCGCTTCCTGGCCTCCGGCAAAGACCAGTGTCATGCGGGAGTGGTCGGCGTTCGTGACATCGATCCAGTGGCGCTTGTGCTCCAGCGCGGTCACGTACTCGACCTCGTCGGGGACGAGGTCGAGTACCTGGTCGATGATGTGAGATCCCCAGTCGAAGAGGGCCCCGCCGGAGACCGCCTCGTCGGAGTGCCAGAAGTTGCACGGGTGCGAGTAACCGCCCACGAAGGCCTCGAGGTGGAAGATCTCACCGAGCAGCCCGGCGCGAGCAGCCTCCTTGAGAGCGCGGAAGTCGGGATCGAATCTGCGGTTCTGGTAGACGAGAGCGGCCAGACCCGAGGCACCAGACCGGGCGAGAATCGCATCGCACTCGTCAGTGGTGAGCGCCATGGGCTTCTCGACGACGACATGCTTCCCGGCGCCCAGGCCGCCAGGGCCCACTGCGCGTGGCTGTCCGGCGGCGTCGACACGATGACGGCATCGACCTCGGGATCCGCGAGCAGGAGCCCGGGGTCCAGGTAGGGGCGAGCGCCAGGAGCGCTCTCCAGAGCCGCGTCGATGCGGGCCGCCGACGTGTCGCACACCGCGACGAGGTCGAGTCCGGCCGTGTCCCTGATGGCGTGGGCATGCTCCGCGCCGATGGCGCCGTAGCCGAGCAGGCCCACGCGGATTGCCGGGGACGCGTCGCGAGCCGCCAGGGCCACGAGCTGCAAGAGGGCCGGGTCCCCCCAGGCGGGGTCGGCTTCGTCGAGGGCGACGACCACCCGCCCGTCGGAGGTGCGGGCGATCAGGCCGTGCTCGGTCAGGCCGTGACGGAAGGTGGCGGCCGCTCCCTCGGCGGGAAGGCCGAGGATCGGTGAGGCCACGATGGTGAGATCCCCGCGCGGCCAGTCGCCGTGCCGGACGATGACACGCACCTCGTGGGTTCCCAGGCGCCGCTGGCCATCCACGAGGACGGGGTGCACGGGGTCGATGCCAATGGGCCACGCGAGGGAATCGCCAAAAGTCACCCGGCCAGCCTATGGGTCGTGGTGCGGACCGGCCAGCCGTCCCGCTCGACGATCCGGCGCGCGGCTCGGTCCTTGCCCGCGCCCCGGCGAGGTCCTAGCCTCGGGCCGTGATGTTCTTGATGTTCGTCCTCTGGGGGGTTGTCTTCCTCGGGATCTTCCGCAGGTGGCGCTGGGTGCCGATCCTGGTCCTCGTGAATCTCGCGTACACCCTCTTCGTTCTGAAGTACCACATGACCGACCCCATCCCCCTCAACTTCTAGGCGGTCCACGTGACGACGACAACGGCAGTCGTGCCTCCGTCCCGGTGGGCCATGGCTCCCGATCGGGCGGTCTTCTGGTCGCGCATCATCAACATCGTCGCCCTGCTGGGCCTCATCGGAGTCCTGGCCGGCTCGCTGCACCTGCAGTTCGGGATCGGGGAGCAGCCGTGCCCGCTGTGCATCATCCAGCGCTCCGGGATGATCGGCCTCGCGGTCGGTCCGATGATGAACCTGCTGTGGGGCATGAGCCCCCGCCACTACGCGCTGAGCATTCTGGCCGCGGTGGTGGGTGCCGCGGGATCGACGCGGCAGATCCTGCTGCACATCGCGGACCCGAACGATCCCGGCTACGGGCCGGCCGTGCTCGGCCTGCACCTCTACACCTGGGCGTTCATCACATTCCTCCTCGGAGCCGTCGGCTGCGCTCTGCTGCTGATGTGGCAAGCACCGTTCCAGGCGGGCGACAGGGGCGTGCTGCGCGACCCCGATACCGGCATCCTGCGGCCGATCACCGCGGGAATCGTCATCTGGATCACGCTGGTCGTGGCGATCTGGGTGACCATCGACCTGTCCATCGTCGGCCTGTCCATCCTGCCCGAGTGCGGGCTCGGCGAGTGCCCGGACGATCCCGCCAACACCAATGCGCTCGGCAACCTCGGTGGCTGGTGGGCAATCCTGGCGACGGGGATAATCGCGGCAGTGATCGCGTTCGTCCTCGAGCGCCGCTGGCAGCGCCAGGCGGAAGCCGCCGCGAAGTCCTAGGGCGCCTCGACGACGCGCTGGGGCAGCATCGCCAGGTGCTGGGAGTAGAGCGGCGGCAGCGCAGGAACCACGTCCTGCAGTTCGCGTTCGCTCACACCGGGCGGGAGCTCGTAGTACTGGAATGCGCTCGGGATGAACGGGCTCGCGGGTGAGGCGAGCGTCGAGCCGTACGCGCCGTAGTCGAAGATCACCTCGGGCGTGAACGGGTCAGGTGCGCGCAGGAAGACGAACGTGCCGTATCCGGGGTTCGTCAGGGTCTGGGCTGCCACCGGCGCCGTTATCTCGCGCTCGGTAAGGGCGTAGCGGGTCTGCGCATAGGCTCGGGTGCACAGGGCGAACGCCGTGTTCAGGGGGCTGACCGTCGGCTGGTCGGCAGCGGCCACGATGAGGTTGCCGAAGGGGTCCAGGAAGCCCACGGCATTGGTCGAGCCTGGCGTGCTCGCGACTAGGGCAACCAGGGCGTTGTACACGGCGCGCGTCGGGCGCCTGCCATCGCGCACGCTCACGTCGAAGGCGCCCGGGTAGACGACCTCGAAGGCGCGCCGGATGTTCACCGATTCAGGGTCAGACGCGGGGTTGGTGAGCTTGGACGGGGGCACGGACGCCGTGCCGCGGGCCGCCCTGACCCGGTCGGCAGACTGGGAGTAGACGTCGCTGCACTCCTGGTAGGTGTCCTGCTGAACGGCGGATTCGTGGTAGGCGATCGATGGGCTTCCCTGGAATTCGCGTACCCCGTCGACGCGGTAGTAGCCGAATGAGTCCAGCGCCTGCGCCCGCAGTGGCTCGGGCAGGTCCGTGAACGTGCCCTTGCCCGTGTAGTTCACCCCGGAGAAGTCGTCCAGGGCGACGACACCGGCCCGGAAGCCCGCGGTGAGGATCGCGCCGGTGCACATGAGGCACGGGTCCAGGCTGGTCACCACGGTGAGCCGGTCGGCCGGGGGCAGTCCGAGCCTGGTGCGGTTGGCGAGGTACCAGGAGGCGAGCTGGCGTTCGCCATGAGCCGTGGGGTCCTGCACGAACGTTGCCGGGGGAGCCGTCGAACCAGACGCCGACGGCGAGGCCTCCGAGCCCTTGCCGGATGGAAGTGTGCGGAACACCCGATTGGGCATGGTCTGCAGCACGGTGCCGGTTGCGTTGTCGACCAGCACGCCGCCGATGCCGTACGAGCCGGCCTCCTCGCCCTGGTACGCCGTCCACAGGGCAAGGGCGGCGAGCGCCTCGGCGTTCGTCGCCTCCCCGGTGGCCGAGGGGCTGGGCGGCGGCGCCGTCGGCGAACTCGAGGAGTCCGCACGACTGGAGTCCAGTCCGCATCCGGCGAGCCCCGGGACGAGAGCCGCGGCTCCACCGAGGGCGGACCAGCCCAGCACCTGGCGGCGGGTGGCGCTCATGCGGGTGTCCCCGACACGAAGTCCCGCTCGAAGGTGGCGAGGATGCGCTTGAGCGAGGCCGCATCGGTGATGAGCACGCCCAATTCGCGCTCGGTCTGCACTGACTCGTCGAGGAAGGGATTGATGGAGCCGACGTAGGCCACCTCCTTGTCGGTTCCCCGATCGGCGATGATCGTCTTGGTGTGGATGTACATCACTTTCCCGTCCCCTGACGGATCCGTGGGATTCTGCACGATCTCAGCGCCCGCATCCTTCAATTGCTGCAGGGCGTCGGTGTTGATGCCGCCCTCATTGCCCACGATCCTCACCTGCACCCCGCGCGCGAGGGCGTCGAGCAGCGGCTGGAGCAGAACGGAGGGCTTGGCCAGGGCCTGCGCGTAGACGTCCAGGCTCTTGTCGGCGTTCACGATCAGGGAGAGCATCTTCTCGCGCGAATTGCCCACGGGCTCCAGCGGATAGGGACTGGCGCAGCTCACGGAGTCGCAGGTGCTGTCGCTGGGGGACCACACGAGGTTGGGCCGGGTGTTGGCCGGCCACGGCTTATACGGCGGGAAGTCCGCATCGATGGTGGCCGCGATCATGTCGACGTCCTTGGGCTCGGTCACGAGGACGGACATGCCGCGGGTGGCACCCTCGTCGGGGTAGCTCGGGTCGAGGCCGAAGTACCCCACCTCGAGGTTGAAGTCGCAGACCAGGGCCCGCCCGGCCGCGGTGCCGGCATCGGCGACGAGCACTTTCCAGTGCGAAAAGCTGAACTCGGGGCGACTCAGGGCCGCATCGAATCCCATGCCGCGCAGTTCCTCCGCGTACTGGGGGTTGTCATTGGCAGAGCCGGGCGGGTAGATGGTGGAGGACAGCAGGATCCGGATGCGCACCCCGCGCTCCTTCGCTCGATCGAGCGCCTCCAGGAGGGGGAGGTAGGTGGGGCTCATCTGGTAGACCGCGATGTCGAGGGTCTCCTTGGCGGAGTCGATGAAGGCGACGACGGTGTCGACGCCATCGTCGGGCTGGATGCTGTGCAGGGTGATCGTGTCGGTGCGCACGACGTCCAGGGGGCCGGCGGTCACCGGGGCGGTGGGGGAGGCGGAGGACGGGGTCCCTGCCGGAGTGGTGGGCGCTGTGGTCGAGGAGTTGGAGCATGCGCTGGCCAGCGCCGCGCAGGCGACCACCGCGATCATCATGCCGCGCGTCGATGCCTTCACGAGATCAACTCGACGAGGGGCTCGGGGAGGCCTGGGTCTCCGTGGCAGTGCCCCAGTCCTGCTCGAACACCGCGCGAATGCGGTCCAAGGTGGCGGGGTTCTTGACGATGGTGCCGAGCTCCAGGATGGCCTCGGGAGACTCGTTGATGAATGTGTTTTGCGAACCCACGAACGCAACCTGAGACGGCAGCCCCGAGTCAGCGAGCATCGTCTTGGTGTGGACGAACATCGGTGTCGTGGTGTTGCCGTCGAAGATGGGATCGAACTTCACCTGCACTCCGGCGTCGCGCAGTTGCTGGACGATCGCGGGCGTCTGCCCATCGGAGTTCCCGATTATGCGCACGGCGATCCCTGCCTTGGCTCGATCGATCACCATGGCGAGGAGGAAGGCGTCGTCCTGGATGTACTCCGCGTAGATGTCCAGGGACTCCTTCGCCCCCTGGACGAAGTCGGTCAGGACGGCCACCGAGTTGCCCGGCGGGGAGTATTCGATCCCGCTGGGGCTCCAGACGAGAGAGGCGCGGGTGGAGACCGGATAGGGCGCGTACGGGGGCCAGTTGGCCTCGAAGTAGGCGGCGACGGTCGCGACATCCTGGGGGTCGGTGTCGAGGACCGCCATGCCCCGCGCACCCACAGGCCCGTAGGCGTTGGGGCCGAAGTAGGAGTCCTGCAGGTTCCAGTCCGCGATCATGACCCGCGCCTTGGGGGTGCCTGCATCCAGGAGGATCGACTTCTCGTGCCCGTAGTGGAACTCCGGCCGGCTCAACTCCACCTGGATTCCCAGGGCACCGAGTTCTTGCTGGACCTGGATCTGCTGAGCGTTGCCCTCGGGGGGATTCGGCTGGCCGACGAGCTGCCGCGAGATGCTGATACGCACGGGGACACCACGGTCGACCGTGCGCTTCAATGCGTCGATGAGGACGGTGTAGTCCGAGTCGATGCGGTAGATGGAGATGTCGACGGACTTCTGCGCCGACTCGATGAACTCGATGACCGGGGCGATCCCGTCGTCGGGCTGGATGTTCGACAGGGTGATGCGGTCCTCGGGAGTGACGGTGGCATCCGGGGGAGCGCTGTACGACGCCGTGGGCATCTCGACGGTGTTGGTGGGCGAAGGGCTGCCACCCGTGCCGGAGGCGGACCCGCTGCTCGAGACCGAAGGCGATGCGCTGCCCGACGGCGCCGGAGACGGACTGCTCGACACAGAGGGTGATCCACTGCTCGGTGTTGAGGTAGGCGCGGTGCATGCGGCGAGCAGAAGGGCGGCCACGGCCGCTAGCGACCTGGCGGCGCGGGCTGCAGTCATGCCGTCACTGTAGCCCTCGAGCGCGCTGTCCGGGGGCGTTGAGCAGGACGCCGCTCAGGCTCAGAGTTCCCCGCGCCGGCTGTCGCCGTGATCCCTGAGGGGATCGATTCCCGCAAGGTGCTGGCCGAGCCTGAGCAGTTGCTCGTCGGTGAGGTCATCGATGTCCGCGCGGTACTCCGCGATCACACGCTCGGCGATATCCCGACGATGGTGCTCGAGGTAGGTCACCAGGTGATGGCTGGCATTGGCCTTGCCCTTGCCGTGTCCGAGCAGAACGATCCCCGCCGCCGGCACCAATGCCTGGGCGAGCGTGCCCCAGTACGCATCGGAGTCGTCGAGGTAGGTGCCGGACACGTTGCCGTGATGGTGGTAGACGTTGTGGTACCGCTTCCGGGGGTCCTCTGCCGTGACCTTCTCCGGCGCGGAGTGGTCGGGTGAGTCCAGGGCGTAGATGCGGGTGCTGTGGAAGTCCACGGCGGCCACGGCGATGCGCCCGTCAAGGTCGATGGCGTCGGTGATGTCCTTCTCGGCCGCCATGTCAGACCTCGTTCCCGGGAGCCTTGGGGGAGTACCCGGCATTGCGCAGCATGCGCCGCAGGTCCACGACCATCTGCGTGTCGATGTCCTTGTGACGGGGACGGTCGAAGATCTCGGTCTCGTCGCCTACGGTCACCTTGAACTTCCCGTCGTGTCGTTCCTCGACCGAGCCCACCGCCTCTAGGAGGGAGATGACATCGGGCCAGCGGATGTTGTGGCTCGTGGGGTGGGCGAAGATCACCGTCAGGGTGTCGAGGTGATGGTTGTTGAGGTGCGTGGGGAGTTCACGCTCAGCGTGGGCCATGCCCCTACCCTGCCAGAGGCGCGGGGGGCGCAAGTCCACGGGGCGCGCATAGGCTGGGCCAATGACCGAGCCGAGTGCCGCCCCTGCCCGTCGGGCACTGGTCACGGGCGCGTCACGCGGGATCGGAGCGGCGGTTGCCGCGCGACTCGCGTCGGATGGCTACCGCGTCGCCGTGCACTACGCCCGGTCCGGGGGATCCGCCCGCCAGGTGCACGGGGATCTCGCCGGCGACGGGCACCTCGTGGTCCAGGCGGATCTTCGTGATCCGGAGCAGGCGCGCGCCCTCGTGGACGAGGCGGCCGAGGCATGGGGCGGCATCGACGTCCTTGTCAACAATGCGGGGGTGTTCCTCGCGCACCCCATCGACGACACCGACTATGACGCGTGGCAGGAGATCTGGCGGGAGACCCTCGAGGTGAATCTCGTGGGCCCCGCCAACGTCACCTGGGCCGCGGTCCGGCACATGGGTCCAGGCGCGCGCATCATCAACATCGGCTCGCGCGGGGCATTCCGGGGCGAGCCGAACAGCCCCGCGTACGGTGCGAGCAAGGCGGCCATCGCGGCCCTCGGGCAGTCCCTGGCCAAGGACCTCGGCAGGCGGGGGATCGCCGTCACGACCATCGCCCCGGGGTTCGTCGACACGGACATGGCCACCGAGGCGATGGCGGGGGAGGCGGGAGTGGCCCGCCGTGCCGAGAGCCCCTTCGGCAGGATCGCGCATGCCGACGAGGTGGCCGCTGCGGTGTCCTACCTTGCGTCGCCGGAGGCGGAGTGGGCCAGCGGGGGGATCCTCGACCTCAACGGGGCGTCGTACCTGCGGATGTGAGGGCAGTCCTGCGGCTCATCCACCGGCGAGGAAGTCTCCGAGGATCCGGGAGAAGTCGTCGGCGTACTCGATCTGGGTCCAGTGACCGCAGCGGCCGAACACGTGCAATTGCGCGTCGGGGATGAGCCGCAGGAGTTCCCAGGACACCGCCAGTGGGATCACGCGGTCCTCGCGCCCGTGGAAGATCATGGTGGGCGCGGCGATCTGCGCGACCTGTGCCGGGTCGTGGGTGATCCGGTCGAGTGCCTGCTGGCGAGGCGGCGGGAACATGGCCGCGAAGGACTCCTGGAAGCCCGGCTGGATGCTGGCGCGATACCTGAGTTCGGCCAGCGCGTCGGCATCGGGATTGGGCTCGTAGGTGAATATGTCGAGCAGTGCGCGCATGCTCTCGACGCTCGGCTGGTAGCCCCACACGGCGTCGAGTCCGGGGGTGATCTCGAAGGGGATCCCGACCGCGCCCATGAGGCCGAGTCGACGCACGCGGTCAGGGTGGTCGATGGCCATGCCCATAGCCAGCGTCCCGCCGAATGAATTGCCCACTACGTGGGCCTGCTCGATGCCGAGCGCATCGAGTACGCCGACGACGTGCGATGTCCAGTTCGGCAGGTCATACGCGGGGACCGAGCGCTCGGTGTACCCGAACCCGACCACGTCGGGTGCGACGACGCGGAACCGAGTGGCGAGCGCCGGGATGGTCAGTCGCCAGTTGGCCCAGGCGCTCACGCCGGGCCCGCTGCCGTGGATGAGGAGCACGGTCCCGCCGCCGGGGTCCACCCGCGTGTCGTGCAGGTTCGTCACGATTCCCGCGGCGAGGACGGATTCGCCGATCTCCGGGGTGGGGGTGGTCATGCACGGGCTCCTTCGCGGTCGTGGGACGACGCCCGAGTGGACTTGGAGAGCTTGCGGCCCTGGGCGTCGAGCACCAGCGGGTGGTGGACGTACGTCGCGTCGGCGACATGGGCGATTCCCAGGGCTCGCGCGAGGTACGCCTGGGCCGCACTGGACGCGATCAGGTCCTCGCCTCTGACGATGTGAGTCGTGCCGAGCCGCTCGTCCTCGAGGAGCGAGACCCACTGGTAGGCCGGCAGGCCGTCGCGCCGCCACACGACGAAATCGCCGAGAGCCTCGTCGAGTCGCACCTCGCGGTCCCCGACCGTGACATCCGTGCCCGCCGGCACCTGGACGCGCAGCGCGCTCGAGCCTGCTGCCAGTGGCGTTCCGCGGTCGCGGCAGCCTCCTGGGCAGCCGCCGCGCGGGACACCGGACATGTCGGTGCGGCTGCACGTGCATGCGTACGACGGGATCCCGGCATGGGACAGGTCAACCAGGCGCGCGAAGTACTCGGCCGTGCGGTTGCGCTGCGACCAGTTCGACTCGAAGTCCTCGGTGTCCCGGGGTCCGATGGTCCAGTCGAACCCCTGCTCGGTGAGGACCACGAAGATGTTGTCGACGTACTCGCGGCGATAGCGGCTCGCATCGGCGTCATCGATGCGCAGCGCCAGGGCCGCCCCGGCCTCCCGGGCCACCTCGCGGGTCAGGTGGAAGTTCGCGAGATTGCCCTCGTGGAGGTAGCCGCTGGGCGTCGGAGCGAGCCTGGCGAGCATGTCACCACCCTAGGCGCTGGCCCGTGGGCGCGGCCGCTCAGCGGGGAGACTCGGCGACCGCCACGGTGAGGCGGCCGCCAGCGTCGAAGCCGTACGTTCTGGTGGATGTCTCGACGGCGAGATGTCCCTGCGCCACGCGAGCGCGCGCACCGGGCTCATCGACCACCAGGATGGTTTCGATAAGCGTGTCGCGGTCGCGAGGGGCCCGGCAGCGCACCACCAGGGCGTCCACCGCCGTGCGGTAGGCGGGGAAATGCTCGACGCGTAGGAGAACGGGAGGGGCCAGGCTGCCGTCCGCCTGGCAGAAGACGTCGAGGGTGTGCGTGCCATCGCGGGTGACGGCTGTGTGGATGTCCGACCGGACCCAGTCCGGCCCGAGATGCCAGGACTGAAGAAGTCGGGCAGCGGGCCCGGAGGACACCCGGAATGAGTCAGAAGCCCCGAGCGCGAACGAGGAGTGGTCGAAGGTGAGCACGCGAGTCGCGGATCCCCGCCGCGTCGAGGTCGTGAGGCGATAGGCCGTCGAGTGGTCGCCGCCCAGGTCCTCACCGCGAGTCGACCCGACGATGTCCTCGCCCGCGAGCCTGAGGACGGAGTGGGCCTCCGCGGAATCGGCCCAGCGTCGTCGAGCGTCCGCACTGTTGTCGTACAGCCCGCGATCGACCAGGACCGGTACACCGTCCTGCCCGCTCTCGGCGATCCACCACGTGGGCGCACCGTGGTCGGCGTGCCCGTGCATCCGGGTCGACGGCCCGAAGCGGACGACGTGGTGCTGGCGATCGCCTGACGCGGCGCTCACATGAGCGGCCGCCCAGCCGGTCTCGGGGCAGAAGGCAGAGCCCCCGGCCGAGGCCCCGACTGCCCTGAGCTCGTCGGGAGTCCACGCACCGGCGACGCCGTCCCCGATGGGCTCGAGCACCCCGTCCGGCCTGATGAGGGCCCCGAGGGCGAGTCGTGCCCGGTCGAGGACGGCCCGGTCGGCGGAAGACGCGTCCGCGCCGAGATTGCGCGTCCACAGACGGATGTTGAGGGCCTGGTAGAAGCTGGACTGCTCGCGCACCATCCCGCAGGGCTCGAAGACCCGCTCGAACATCTCGTGCAGTCGCTGCGACGCGCGGTCGACGAGCTCAGGCCGTCCCAGTGCGACCCCGGCGGCGCGGAGCACCTCGTTGGCGAAGACGCCGTGGTTGTGAGGGGGCCGGCGAGGAGGCCCGTAGTAGCGCATCTCGTCGAGGTTCGCGGTGATGAGGGCGTCGAGGACCGGGACGAGACGGGGATCCGATGAGCGCGAGTAGAGGCACAGTCCGGTCCACAGCCTCAGGGTCACCAGGTACTCCGACCATCCGGTGCTGCGCAGCGCCTGCAGGCCCGCGCTGGCACCGGGATCGGGCGACGCCCCGGCCTGGTCCAGGAGCAGGGACACGGCGAGCGCGGAGTCGTCGTCGTAGAGGGGGACGAGCCAGGAGCTGGAGTGGAAGTACTGACTGACGGTCGGGTCCTCGTCGGTGAAGCCCTGCCAGGAATCCAGTGCGAAATCACGCCCGGAGATCGTGACGACAGCGTCGTCGGCAACGCGCGAGAGGTCCGCGGTGTGCCCCTTGCGAATGCGCACGGCAGCGTTGCACAGATGATCGGTGCTGGGCACCGAGGCCGTGTCGGACCTGGGTGCGATGGTCAAGGCCGAACTGGCCTGTCCTGCGGGGATCGCGACGAGGGCCAGCGCGGCGATGGTGACCAGCCAACGTGTGCCGCCTGTCAGGTCAAGCATCCGATCCCGGCTTCCCGGCCC
Organism: Actinomycetota bacterium; assembly: GCA_029978585.1. Lineage (GTDB taxonomy): Bacteria > Actinomycetota > Actinomycetes > S36-B12 > S36-B12 > Mxb001. The sequence continues at coordinate 2,224 of JAPOJD010000014.1, read as the reverse complement.
CTGCGACAGGGTCGCCATCCTTCGCGGTCGCGTCCATGCGGCGCCGGACCAGGAGGAAGACGCCCGCCGCCGCGAGGGTGATGATGCCGCCGACGAGTCCGTGGGCGCGATAGGCCTGCACGTAGGCGACGCGGTCCATCTCCTGCAACTCGGTCGCCTCGTCCAGCGGGATGCCGTACTGGTCGGCGACGTCCTGGGGGGCGGAGCCATACAGGAGGTCCTGGGCCGGTGCGCTGACGTCGGAGCTCGACATCCCGGCTGCGTCCAACTGGGTGTACATGGAGGCCGTGGCCGCGGTGGTGACGACGACGGTCATGATCGTGACGCCCACCGCGAGCCCGATGTTGCTGGCAGCGCTCCTGTAGGCCGATGTGTCGCCTTCGTCGCCGCGCTTGGAGAGGTCCATGACGGCGTTGGTCATGGTGATGATGGCACCGAGAGAGGCGAAGCCATACAGGGCGACGATGACAACCGGCACGATGATGGGCGAGTCCGGCCGGACGATGGTGGAGAGGAGCAGGGTGAAGGCAAGCGCGCCGATCATGAGGGTGCCGGTGAAGGTCACGCCTCTGCGCTGGAGGATCTTGCGGACGACGACCGCGCTGGTGATGCCGGCAAGTTGGGTGGGGACCATGAGCACGGCCGCGCCGAGTGCCGAGTAGCCGTACACGATCTCGAAGAGGAGGGTCGAGTAGTAGTAGAGGTTGGCAAAACTCACCAGGATGACCACGACGAGCAGCACGACCAGGCCGCCGTGGCGCAGGGGGGCGAGCGAGAGCGTGGGATTCCGCAGGCGGCGGTAGGCCACGATGAGGCCGATGATGCAGGCGACTCCGAGGCCGAAAGACACCCAGAAGCGCGTGCTGGGTCCCTCTCCCCGCAGGGTGCCGAAGAGGTCGACGAAGATCGCCAGCGCGAGGCCGGCGAGCGCCGGGGTGATCATCTCACCGCGGAGGCGCTCTCGTTCCTCGTCGCGGGGGAACAGGTAGAGCGCCGCGCCAAATGCCGCCAGACCGCCGAGCACCCAGACCAGGGAGACCGTGCGCCATGTCGCAAGCGAGAGCAGGAGGCCGGCGAGCAGGGGCATCACGAGGTAGGCCATGGGCTGCACTGACGACACCGCTGAGAAGGCGGTGGCGCGCCCGGCCTTGTCGCGGATCATCACCGTGACGTAGGCGATGCCGACGACGGCCATCACCGACTTGCCGATATTCGCGATGAGGAGGCCGGCGCTGGCGATCTCGACATTGGGCGAGACAGTGACGATGAGGGAGCCCAGGGCGAAGAGCGCTGCGGTTGCGATCATGACGCGACGCTCCCCGAGTCGCTCGCCGAGGACCCCCGCGAGGAAGACGACGAGCAGCGCCCCGAGGCTGGATATCTGCCGCATGACCGACGACTGCTCGTCGGAAGCGCCCAGGTCGGCGAGCATGTCGGGAAGCATGTAGTTGAAGCTCGCCGCCAGCGTGAGGATGCCCACGAGCGCGATCGATGAACCGAGGACGATCCGGCGCTGGTCGGGTGTCAGTTCCACCTTCGTCGTGGAGCGCGCACTCATGCGAACACGGTAGGGGTCCTACGGGTCTTCCGTCACCGAGGGAGGGGTCGTAATTGAAGTGGAGAGCGACTCTCGCGCGTGGGCCTGCATCCGCGGGTGCCAGGATGGCCCGACCATCGCCGTGGTGGCCTTCGGGCCGCCACCTTCATCCGGGAGTGGCCATGGCGGAGTACCTCATCTACTTCAACCAGCAGTGGGTCGGCGACCACAGCGAGGAGTGGTTCGCGTCCCGGGGTCCGCTCGCTCGGGCGGTGGTCGAGGACATGAGGGTGGCGGGAGTCCTGGTCTACGCCGGGGGCCTGGTGGAGGAGTTCGACGAGGTCTTCACCGCCGACGCGTCGTCCGGCGCCGTGGAGTTCCGATCAGGTCGCCACAGCGACTGCGACGAGTGGCTGGGGGGCCTGACCATCGTCAGCGTGCCGGATGCGGAGGCTGCCCGGCTGTGGGCCGGCCGCATCGCGGAAGCCTGCGGATGGCCTCAGGAGGTTCGGCCGATTAAGAGCTAGCCCGCCTGTCGGCGTACAGGGACGTCACAACGGTGTCCGAGGGGGGACTTGAACCCCCATGCCCTTGCGGGCACTAGCACCTCAAGCTAGCGCGTCTGCCAATTCCGCCACCCGGACGTGGAGCGAGCTGAATCGCAGGGGATGCGACCCAGAACGCCGT
>JAPOJD010000064.1 GCA_029978585.1 Actinomycetota bacterium | reverse complement strand
GGTCCCAACCTGCTCGGGCCGTCGGGCTCGCTGGGCCTGGCCCTCGGCCTGCCCCAATTGGCATGGCCCTACGTCGTGTGCGGCCTCGCGCTGCTGGGCGCGACGCTCATCCTCCTCATCTTCCTGCGCCCGGACCCCTACCGGCTCGCGGTCCGGTTGCGCGCTCAGCAGGACGCGGCGGCAGGCCTCGAGGCAGCCAAGCCCCGGTTGCGCGACGGCATCGAGCACCTCAAGGGCAACCGCGGGGCGCTGCTCGGCATGAGTGCCATCGCCATCGGGCACGTCGCGATGATCATGGTGATGGTCATGACGCCGATCCACATGGCGCACGTCGACGTCACGCTCACGCTGATCGGGCTCGTCATCAGCGTGCACGTCGCGGGCATGTATGCGTTCTCGCCGGTGGTCGGGTGGTCGGTCGATCGCTTCGGCCGGGTGCCGGTCATCGTCGCCGGGATCGTCCTCCTCCTCGTGTCGTGCGTGCTCGCCGGGGTCACGGCGGGCGACCAGGTGGTGCTCCTCGGCATCGGGCTCTTCCTGCTCGGCCTGGGCTGGTCGTGCACCCTCATCGCCGGGTCGACGCTGCTGGTCGACGACGTGGGCGCGGTGGAGCGGCCGTCCGTGCAGGGGCTGTCGGACCTCGTGATGAACGCTGCGGGGGCCGTCGGGGGAGCTGTAGCGGGTCTCATCGTGGCCTTCTCGTCGTACGCCGTCCTGTGCGCGGCAGCGGCGGTCCCGGTGATCGCCCTGGCCGCGCTGGTGGTGGCCTGGGGGAGGCGGCCCAACCCCTGACGGCCGGCCGATCCGTAGGACACGGGCGGCCGTCAGGGGCTAGTCTCCTCGCCAACCCGATCGAGGAGGTCGCGCACGTGCCGGACGAGGTGACGCCTCAGGAATCCGGCCATGCGCCGCACCTGTCCCGACGGGCGGTGCTGGGCGGGGCCGGGGTCATCGCGGCCGCGCTGGCGATCCCGGGTACGGCTGATGCCGCGCTTCGGGCGATCACGAGCCGGGCAGGCTCCCTCACCTTCTCAGTCCGTGACCGCGAGAGCATGCAGCGGCTCACGCTGTCCTTTGCGCACGCCCGCATCAGCGGCGGACGGATCGTCGCCGATGGGCGCCGTCCGGCCACCATGGTCATCGACCTGGGGCCGCAGGCCCTCATCGAGCAGATCACCTCGGCGGCTGGTCCAGCGACTCCGGTGGACGCGCGCTTGGCTCAGCCGAGCCGCCTCGCCTTCACGCTCCCGTCCGGCGGCCTGCCTGCGACACGCGCCGGTCTGCTCACCTGGCTGGAGTGCGAGCCGCGCGTCACCTCGCTCGGCGCCTACCCAGCAGGGGAGCGCATCCCGCCGGCCGACGTCGGCTACGGCAACCCCTCCGCCGTGCAGACGGCCATCGAGATCCCGTGGTTCATGATCCTATCGCCCAGCGACGAATCAGGCTGGGAGCACCCCTTGGCGGGCCCCACACGGGACGGGCGCACGGAGGTGTGGCAGACACGCCTGGCCACACGCACCTTCGACGACAAGGGTGCCCCGACCGGCTACGACCATTCCAGCGACACCGTGCGCGTGGTCTGGCTTCGCGACAGGCAGGCCGCGCGCATGCTGGGCACGACGCCCGCCGGGATCGTCCGCACCGCGGGGGCTGATGACTATCCCTTCGAGATGCGTCCGAACCCGCAGGATCGCTCGGATATCGGGCGCCTCACGGGCATGACCTCCAACGCTGCGGGTAGCGCTGCTCTCAGAGGTGGCGTAGCCGAGCCGGTCGAGGTCGACCTCGCGCTCTCTGCACTCGGCGGCACGATGCGCGCGTCGGGGGAGTGGAACGAGCCGGGCGTCTCCAGTCTCACCTCCTGGCAGCAGCGCACCTGGGATGGCCGCGACACCTACATCCGCACGACGAGGACCGGCTTCGTCTACCCGTTCGCCGCTCCGGCGACCCTGGTGGAGGAGGTGACCCGCGAGTTCCTCGCCGATCGCTCAGGGACCGTGAGGGCCTTTGAGCGACTGAGCCAGCGGGTCATCATCAACGTTCCGTCCATCGATCTCGACGCCGCGGACGGCGTGCCGCACGGGGGCCTCGGGTCACCGTTCTCGCGCGTCATCTTCCGCACGCGAGCGACGCCGCCGATCACGGGTGTGGCGACCCCCCTCACCGGCGAGTGGCGGGGGGTCACTGTGTTCGTGCCCGAGATTCCCGGCGGTGAGCCCTTCGCCTTCACCGTCACCGGTCGCGATCGTGCCGGCCGATCGATCACCTTTGACACTCCGATGCTCTTCGCCGAAGACACATTGGTGAGCCTTAAGCCCTCGGGCTCGGCGCGCGCCAATTTCACGAAGACGGGGTCGCGGGCCCTGCGCACGTACTTCAACGGCCTGCCCGAGGCGAAGCGCCGCGCCAACATGCGCGGGGTCTACGTCGCGTTCGCTCCCGATGGCGGAGCGGACGGCTCCACCTCGATGCCAACCGCAAGCCTGGACTGGCACCTCGAGATAGGGACGCCGCGCGGATCGAGCAGCGATCTGGCTCGTGAACGCCGCCCCTATTCCTTCCCGCGCATGCATCGCGCCACGATCAACGTGGATGGTGTCTCCGCCATGGCCGGCGACTCGCAGTACGTCGATGTCTCCTTCCCCGACGTTTACCTCAGCGGTGGCATCGATGGCACCAAGCTTGGCATCTACCTCGAGGGCATCGGCAGCCAGGACGTCGGTGCAGGGGCCCAGCGCGGCGGTGGCATCAGCGCGCCGAGCATGAGCGTCAAGGGCTTCGGTCGCGCCACGGGTGCCCTGCCGTCCGACGGGCAGAGCGGCTGGCCATTGACGTGGACGGGGGGCGCCATGCCCCAGATCAAGCCCGGCGACATGCTCAAGGGCTTCATGCTCTTCGGAGGCATCTCCCTCGCGGACCTGCTGCCTTCGGATATCGACATGTTCCAGCGAGGTGATGACGGGCTCCCTGATCCGAGTCTGCCCAATCCCCAGGCCCCTGCTTTCCTCACCGATCGGTCCTTCGACGTCAATCTTCCGGATGTCCCGACCGAAGTCTTCGTCCGCTACGAGTGGCGCCCCGAACTCAGGAACTTGGATCCCCTTCTTCCCACCGCGGAACAGGCTGAGTTCTACATCCTCGTCGAGGCCAAGGCGAGCGCTCTCGAGCTCGATGCCTACTGGAAGGCAGAAGGCGCGCTCACCAATCTGCGCATCGATTTCTTCGGCCCCAAGGTCTTCGCCTACGTGATCCTCGAGCGCATCGGCTTCACCGCCGGCTCGGGCCGCGCGAGCGACATGCAGGTCGAGATAGGCGATGTCGAGTTCGGCGACGCGCTCGCCTTCTTGTCCACCATGTCGCGCTTCCTGTCCTTCGGCAGCGGCAACGGACCCATCCTCGACATCGACGCGGACTCCATCACGACGGGCTTCAGCCTCGCGGTACCCGAGATCGGGCTGGGCGCCGTCACCCTGAGCGGCCTCGCGACGCGCGTTGCGATCAACCTGCCCTTCGGCCGCGACCCGGTCCGCTTCGAACTGGGCTTCTCCTCGCCGTCGGACCCCTTCGCCGTCACGGTCATGGGCATCGGCGGCGGCGGGTGGTTCGGCCTCGACGTCGGCCTCGACGGGGTGGAGTACCTCAATATCGGCGCCCTCATCAAGGCGGCGCTCGAGCTCGACCTCGGCGTCGCGGCAGGCGGAGTGAGCTGCTCCTTCGGGCTGCAGTACGAGATCAGCGGCGTCGGCCGCGACACCGAGATGTCGCTTACGGCGTTCCTGTGCATCAAGGGCCGCGTCGAGGTGCTCGGCATCGTCACGATCGGCATCGAGCTGTGCATCGGATTCACCTTCCCGATCCCCGAGCCGGGCGAGCGCTTCAAGCTCATCGGGCAGGCGACCTGCACCGTCAAGGTCAAGGTCTGCGGCATCAAGAAGTCCGTGCGGATCACCGTGCGTCGCACCGTGACCGGCGGCGTGATGCCCGAAGTGCCCGGCACACGCAGCGGCCGATCGGCCATCGAGGGCCGTGCCGAAGCCATTGAGCCCATCACCTTCGGCGATGTGGGGAATGGTTCCACCTCCTTTGTCATGACGCAGGCCGACTGGTCCGAGTGGTGCGGAGCCTTCGCATGAGCACGAATCGCACGGTCATTTGGACGCCGATCGCCTCCGGGGTGAGGACCGATGGCGTCCTGCGCGTCACACTCGTCGCGACCCCGCAACTGACGACGACATCCGACACCACGCTGTCGGCTTACCCCAGCATGGCGAGCGGGGCGTGGTGCGCATTGATCAACGGAGGCGCCGGCATCGCTCCCATGGAGTTCCTCGCGGTGTTCGAGACGCCCGGCGGGGGCTCGGCCAGCCGCATCGAGGCACCGGCCAAGCGCGTGTCGCCGGACCCGGATCCGAAGGTCTTCCAGACGATGTTCCCCGACTCGACGAAGGTGAAGTCCTACGTCGCGGACGACTACTCGAAGTCCAAGATCCGCGGTGTCGACACCGCGGGCCTGAGCGCTGCCTTAGACGCCCTTCAGGAACAGGTCTTTGCCGCGTCGCGCGCGGTGCAACCGCCCACGAGCACGCTCGTCGGACCGGGCAAGCCGCTCGCCGGCTTCACCCTGGATCAGGGTGCCTTTGATCAGATCGCGCGCGCCCAGGACGAGGAGCTCGCCAAGCAGTTCTTCACGTCACCGCCGAACACCTCGTCCGAGTCGGGGGTGCAGACGGCCATCGTGCAGATGCGGCAGTTCATCGCCCCGCTCGACACGACGGCCAACGTGCCGGACATGTTCGAGCCGTCGTACGTCGTGCCGTGGCCCGAGTGGGAATTCCACGAGAAGTTCTCCGTCCTCGACAGCCACCCGCGACTGCTGCGGCTCATGGGCTGGGTCATCGACCTCGAAATCGATCCGGCCGACTTCCGTCAGTCACCCCCGCGCACAGGTCCTGCCACTCTCGCGCCAGGCGCGTACGACATGTGGATCAATACGATCTACTCGCCGGGGGCCAACGCCGTGGACATCGCCCAGGGTGCGTCGGTGACGTTCGGTAGTGCGGTGTTCGCGCCCAAGTTCTCCGGCACGGGCCCGACGGACGCGGGCTTCATCGACATCGGACTCGATGGCCAGCAGTGGCCGATCGTCACCAGCGAGGTTGGCTCGGAGATCGCCGCCACGACCGTCCTCGCCTCGGGCTACCAGCGCGCCGTCACCGAGCGGCTCGGCGACGAGGACTATGTGCCCCTCACCCTGCCCGCGCGATCCACCACGGGCATCTCGCTGCTCGCCCCGCGCCTGGCGGAGCGCGTCCATCGCGACTTCGATCGCCAGTGGAACATCGCGAAGTCCGTCGATATCGCCGGACGTCGGATCCAGATCGCCAGTGCCAGCGATCTCATCATCGGCTACCGCATGGACGTGCGCCCCGCGGGTGCATCGGGTTGGCTGAGTCTGAACTTCCGCAACGGGTTGTGGCGTGCGAGTCCCGACACCTACGGTGCCGGCACGATTGACCTTGGTGTCGACGAGGGCTGGACCGAGCCGGCAGGTGCCGGTGCAACCGGCAACGCCGGCAACGAGTTCCGGTTTGCGCAGGCGGTGAGCGTGTGGACCGGCTGGAGCCAGAGCCTGGAGCGGCCGGGCAAGTCGATCGACGAGGACAGTGCAGCCCATTCCATCAATCCGCTGTCTCCGCCGCCGCCTGGATTTGGCGCCACGATCGACTACGTCGCCCCTCCGGGCGGCGCCCAGTTGCCGACTCTGCGTTTCGGCACGACGTACCAATTGCGGTTGCGCGCGGTCTACCTCGGTGGCGCTTCCAAGCAACTCGGTGATGTCGAGCCGCGCACCGCGCGACGTGAGATCGACTACCTGCGCCATGAGCCTGTGATGAGCCCGGTGACCTATCTCGGGGCGATCGGGTCCCAGATCGTGGACGTGGGCGACATCCCGGGCGAGAGCTACGCCGGGGCCGTGGTGGCGTGGGCACAGTCTCCCGAGACGGTGGTCATCCGCAGTGGCGGCAATGGCGCGGCCGTCGACTCGAGCGAGGTCGAAACCCGCTGGCTCACTCCGACCCGTGTCAGTCCGTGGCTCGTCGAGCAGCACGGCCGACTGGACTCAGGCGGCAGGCCCGATCCGGCGAAGTACTCCCAGATCGCCGCGCGCGATGCGGCGTTCTACGGGCCATCAACCGCCGGCTACGAATTAGCGGGCGACGTCGTGGGCTTCGCGTGGACCACGCCGTCGCAGGGAACGACCCCCTTCTACCCGGACCCGCTCACCTCGGGCGCACTCCTGCGCGGTGTGCCCACCTCGAGCGGCACGCCCACGGAGGCGAGCGCGAGCTTCGGTGGCACGTGGCCGGACCTCGTGCCCATCCGCCTCGACGTCGCCGGTGGCACCCCGGGCGCCACGGTCTCCGGCCAGACCGTCGACATGCGGGTGGCGCCGGGTCGCACCGAGCGCGTGCGCGTGTCTTCGGCAATCCCTTCGGCGGACCTGGGTCTGCTCGACCTGTGGGACCGTGTGAAGTCGACCGCCTCCGCGGCGGATGCGGCCAAGGGAGCCTTCTGGCAACTGAGCCCCTACCGCACCATGACCATCGTTCACGCCACCCAGCAGCCCGTGAGTGCGCCGTACTTCGCCGGTGGCGACACCTGGAGCGGCGAGCGCGCACCCAGCGAGGTGCCCTGCCGCATCAGCGGGTCGATGACCATCGACGAACCGTCGACCGAGTCCGTCTCGCTCACGGGCACCCTCACCAGCGGTATCGACGGTGGGCCGGGATCGCCCGCGCCCACGGTCGCGACGGTCTCGGTCGGTGACATCGGCTCGGTCAACGTCGCGAATCCCGCGCCCGGCGGTCCCGTGGGCAGCACGTCCTACGCCATGGACGCGACCGTGCAACTGCAGGACACGCGTCGCCACGACCTGTCCCTCGTCGGGACGGCGTACTCACGCCACGCGGAGTACTTCCGCAGGCTGCGCAAGGCCGATCATCCGACGGCGTCGACGGCGCCGATCGCGGTGGTGACCGACGCTTCAGGCGCGGCCCTGCCGATCGTGCCCGGGAGCGCTCGCGTGCAGTGGAGCAGCGGGGGGCAGGTCGTCACCGGCACCGTCGGCGTCGACTTCACCGAGGAGCCTCGGGAGGGCACCATCACCCCGGCGGCGTCCGTCCCCGGGGGCAGCATCGTCGTCTCCGGCATCCCGACGCCCGTGACTCTCTCCACGACGGACTCCGCGACCGGCGCCCAGGCGCATGAGTTCGTGCTTCCGGCGAGCGCTCGTCCGCAGCCACCCGATGTGGCCGCTGTCGTGCCCGCCTTCGCCTGGAACGCCGCATCCACGGCGACGAGCGCGTCCGGACGCGTGACGTCCACGCGATCCAGCGCATCCCTGCGGGTCTATCTCGAACGTCCCTGGTTCACGTCCGGCCTCAAGGAGGACCTCGCGGTGCTGCTGCGTCCGCGGACCGGTGGGGCGTCGGTGAGCGATTACGTCAGTCGGTGGGGGGGCGACCCCGCCGTGACGGGGGGCGGGAGCCTACCGGCGTCGTGGCCTCGGGCGATCGACTTCACCAACGCCTCCGGCACGGTCTCCGGAGTCCGCTTGGCGGAAGCGTCGTCCCTTCGCGTTGACCTCGTGCGCTACGAGATCGGCCGCGAGGCCGCTGACGGCGCTCTCACCGGGTGGGATGCTGAGCGGGACCAGTGGTACGTCGACATCGACGTCGACATCGACACCGCCTACCGGCCCTTCCTGCGCCTCGCACTCGCCCGCTATCAGGCGGGTGCGGCCCAAGATCTACGCCTCTCACCGGTCACGCTCCTCGACGTGGTGCAACTGGATCCGGCACGCACAGCGACGGTCGCACTGCGCCGTGCGCCGCGAGTGGGCTATCAGGCCGACGTCACCCTGACGGGGCCGACCTTCCTGCGCAACCGGCTGGGTGCAGGTCCTGGCAGGACCTTCCTCGTGCATGAGCGCCTCAGCGACGACGACACGCCGGGCCCGGGAGCCGTGCTCTGGCAGGAGGTCACGCGCGTCGAGGCGGCCGGACGCTACTCCGGAGGCGAAGGGCGCTGGAGCGGCAAGATCGGTCTCGGCTCCAGTGTCGGCGGAGGTCGTCATCGCCTTGTCGTCGAGCAGTACGAGGAGTGGCGCACGGATGGCGGGGTGTCCGGCAGCGGTGCCAAGGGCCTGCGCCTGGTCCACCAGGACATCATCGCCCTGGGCTAGGAGGGTCAGCGTCGCCGCGGGGACGCGTCAGCACACTGCCTGGGCTCCGGTGATCTCCACCACGGAGCCGCACATGTACGCCGCCTCGTCGGAGGCCAGGAAAGCCACGAGTGCCGCCACCTCCTCGGGCGTTCCGAGTCGGCCGTAAGGCACCTTCGCGGCAAGGTCGGCGACCGCGATTCCCTGGTGAGCAAGGCCCGCCTCGACCATGGGCGTGAGGATCTCCCCGGGGCACACGACGTTGACGCGCACGCCCATCGGCGCGTAGTCGCGTGCGAGGTTCTGGGAGAAGGCGATGACGGCCGCCTTGGAGACGTTGTAGGCGATGTGCCCGGGTGCGGGATGCATGCCCCACTGCGAGCCGGTGTTGACGATGGCGCCGCGCCCGGCTTCGACCATGGCCGGGAGGAATGCGCGACACATGTAGTACATCGAGTCCACGTTGACACGCATCGTGGTGTGCCAGTCCTCATCGCTCAACTCCAAGAGCGGGCCGCGCCGGTTGATGCCGGCATTGTTGACGAGGATGTCGACGCGTCCATGCTGGGCCAGGGCCTCGCGTCCGAACGCGGCCACCTCGTCGGCGTCCGCCACGTCGAACACCGCGGGCGAGGCGCTGCCTCCCGACACCGTGATGGCATCGACAGTGGCCTGCGCCAACGCGGCGACGCTGTCGCACACCACGACGTGCGCGCCCTCGCGCGCCAGTCGCGCCGCGATCGCGCTGCCGATGCCTCCACCGGCACCGGTGACGACCGCGGTCTTCCCCCCGAACCTGCTCGAGCTGTCCATGGCCCACCTCCGGAGGGCCACTGTGTCCGATGCCCGGAGACCATCGGCCCCCAGCTCCGGCGTGTCGCAGGACTTCGAACACGTGTTCGCCATACTGTGGGCCACGGCGCCGCTCTCCACAGCCCCATCGGCGCCCGGAGCGACTGTCGGACCCCGGTCCTACGGTCGATCCCGACCCACACGGATCCGTCCGGGAGGCACCCGGCGGCGAGCAGGAGGAGTGGCCATGGCCGCCAAGGAGAGCAGCAACCCCGGCACCGACCGCGAGAAGGCCCTCGACGCCGCCCTCGCCCATATCGAGCGACAGTTCGGCAAGGGCTCGGTCATGCGCCTCGGCGAAGAGGGCCGTGCCCCCGTCGAGGTCATCCCCACCGGGTCGATCGCCCTCGACGTCGCCCTGGGCATCGGCGGCCTGCCCCGCGGCCGGATCGTGGAGATCTACGGCCCGGAGTCCAGCGGCAAGACCACGGTCGCGCTGCATGCCATCGCCAATGTGCAGAAGGCAGGCGGCATCGCCGCCATCATCGACGCCGAGCATGCGCTCGACCCCACCTACGCATCGGGCCTGGGCGTGGACCTCGACAGCCTCTACGTCTCCCAGCCCGACACGGGCGAGCAGGCGCTGGAGATCGCCGACACCCTCGTGCGCTCCGGCGCCATCGACCTCATCGTCATCGACTCCGTCGCCGCGCTCGTGCCGCGCGCGGAGATCGAGGGGGAGATGGGCGACAGCCACGTCGGCCTGCAGGCACGGCTCATGAGCCAGGCGCTGCGCAAGATGGCGGGCGCGCTGAGCCAGACCGGCACGACCGCGATCTTCATCAACCAGCTGCGCGAGAAGATCGGCGTGATGTTCGGGTGCTTCTCCTACGGCACCCGCGTCACGCTTGCCGACGGCACCCAGGAGAAGATCGGGAAGCTGGTCAACCAGCGGCGGCAGGTGGATGTGCTCACCTACGATCCCGAGACCGACCAGGTGGTCGCGCGCCCTATCCGCAACTGGTTCGACAACGGCAATGCGGACCGGTTCCTGAAATTCACCGTGGAGAAGCCCTCGGGCAACGGCAAGGCGCAGTTCGCGGCCACCGAGAACCACCTTGTCCGCACCCCCGGGGGATGGCGGCCGGCAGGGGAGATTTGCGAGGGCGACCGCGTGATGGTCAACGAGGTGCATCGCCTGAGTGCACTGCAATGGCAGGTGGTGCTCGGCTCCGTTCTGGGCGATGGTGCGCTGTCGCGCACGCGCAGATCACGAGGCACGCGCTTCCGACTGGGCCATGGTGCTCGCCAGAAGGAGTACCTGGACTACAAGGCCGGGTTGCTAGGCAACATCCCCATGACCAGACATACGAATGCCAAGGGTCAGTCGTTCATTGACACCACCCCGCTGCCCGAGATCGCGGAACTTCACGACGTGGTCTACGCGGTGCCTGGCCGGAAGCACATCAGCGAGGAGTACCTCAAGGCGCTCACTCCCTTTGCGCTTGCGATCTGGTTCATGGATGACGGTTCCTTCCAGTTGCGCTCCAAGGGGGCGCAGCAGCGGACCCTCGGCGGGTCAGGGCGCATCGAGTTCTGCGTTGAGGCGCTGACGGCGGGCTCACGCGGACGACTGGCCGACTACCTGCGCCACACGTGGGGACTGGACGTACGCCTCGGCGATCGAGGAAGCCGGGGGGTGTCCATCTTGAGTTTCACGACGCAGTCCTCAGCGAAGTTCATGGACATCGTGGCCCCCTACATCCACCCGAGCATGGACTACAAACTGCTGGAGCGCTTCCGGGGCCAGTTCGCCGTCAGCCCAGAGTTCGTCGAGCCCCGCCTGCGTCCTGCCCCCGCAATCGTGCGCGATGTCCGCGTGAAGCCTCCGACGCGCTCGATGAAGCGATTCGACATCGAGGTTGAGGGCACGCATAACTACTTCGTTGACGGCGTTCTCGTGCACAACTCGCCCGAGACCACGACGGGCGGCAAGGCGCTGAAGTTCTACGCCTCCGTGCGCCTGGACATTCGCCGCATCGAGACCCTCAAGGGCGGGACCGAGGCCGTCGGCAATCGCACCCGCGTCAAGGTCGTGAAGAACAAGATGGCCCCGCCTTTCAAGCAGGCGGAGTTCGACATCCTCTACGGCGAGGGCATCTCGCGCGAGGGCAGTCTCATCGATCTCGGCGTCGACGCGGGTATCGTCCGGAAGTCCGGCGCCTGGTACACCTACGAGGGCGACCAGCTCGGTCAGGGCAAGGAGAACGCCCGCAACTTCC
>JAPOJD010000167.1 GCA_029978585.1 Actinomycetota bacterium | reverse complement strand
GGGGCAGTCCAGTCGCAGGCTCACGCCAGCACCCTAGGCAACACCCCACTGCGCGTCTTGACGCGATGAGACGGGGGCCGGGGGGGCTTAGGCGTCGTGGCGGAGGCGGCGGCCGGCGGGCCAGGCCGCCCAGCTCGGCGAGCCCTCGCCCACCGGGCGCTCGGGGTTCTCGGGCAGGGAACGGGTTAGCAGGGACGCGAAGACGGTGCCGAACTGCACCATGGGTCTCACTCCTCGTGACGGGGCGGCGTTCGCGCCCCGGGTCTTCCCCTCCACCATGCGGGGGCCGCCCCCACTTCCAGGAGGCCGGGGGTCCGGCCGGGTGGCCGGCTTCACAGCGGGGCGTGGCCCGCGTCACACCCGGGTGATCCGTCACCTGCGCCGCCCGCGTTGTTCAATGGGGCCATGGCCTGGGTCTGGCGGCTCCTCGGAGCCCTCGCGGCCCTGGTCGTGCTCCTGGCCCTCAGCGTCGCGGTGACGACCGGGCCGATGCGCACCTCCGCCGGGGAGGCGGGCACCCAGGCGCCTGCTGCCGATGTCGACGCGACGCCCGGCCCCACTCCGACCGCATCCCTGTCACCCGAGGACATCCCGCTGGGCCCGATCCCCGTCGAACGCCGGCTGCGCGCGGTCTTCCTCGGCGACTCCATCACCCGCGGCATGACCGAGCCCTCCTCCGGCGAGGTCGGCGACCACTCGTGGTTCTACGGCGTCATCGACGACTCGAACGGCGTCCTCTCCTACGTCGGCACCATCGCGGAGAACGGCATGACGACGGACTGGATGGCCGACCAGGCGTGGAACGCCGTGGAGATGTCCCCCGACATCGTCGTCGTGCATGGCGGCACCAATGACGTCTCCGGCGAGGTCGAGCCGGCCGCCGTCGTGGCAAACCTCGAGGAGATCCGCAGCATCGTCACCAGTGTCGGGATGCGCCTTGCTGTGTGCACGCTGCCGCCGCGGGACGAGCCGGAGACCGAGGCTCGCGCCGTGGCCGTCAACGCCGCCATCGTCGCCTGGGCCGAGGCCAACGGCGTGATCCTCCTCGACACCGCCGCACCCCTGCGGGCCCCCGGCGGAGGCTGGAACAAGGGGATGACCGTCGACGGCCTGCACCCCACGCCGGAGGCCGCCGCCCTCATGTCGGAGGCGGCCAACCGAGTCTTGCGGACGATACCCCTGGGGGTATAGCCTGAGGCCCAGCCCGCCCGAGAGGAGCGCCATGTCCGGCACCGGTAGCCCGCACGTCCTCACCCTCGACTCGACCGGTCTGGGCGATCGCAGCTACGTCGTCCACGACGGGCAGTCCGCGCTCGTCGTCGATCCGCAGCGCGATATCGACCGGGTCGAGCGGCTCCTCGCCGAGCACGGCCTCACGGTGACGCATGTCGCTGAGACCCACGTCCACAACGACTACGTCACCGGCGGCCTCGAGCTCGCCCGCAAGCATGGTGCGACGTACGTCGTCCCCGGCGGAGTCGAGCTCGGGTTCGACGCGACGGCGGTCGAAGATGGCGACACCTTCGAAGTCGGCGACCTGACGGTGGAGGCACTGCACACGCCCGGGCATACGCCGCACCACATGTCCTACGCCGTGCGCCGCGGCGATGCGCCCGCACTGGTGTTCACCGGGGGCTCGCTGCTCTACGGCAGCGTCGGCCGACCGGATCTCGTGGCCCCCGACCTCGCGGTGAAGCAGGCGCATGACCAGTGGCACTCCGCGCACAAGCTCGCCGACCATCTCGACGATGACACCGCGATCTTCCCCACCCACGGATTCGGGTCCTTCTGCTCGGCCACGCAGACCCAGGGAGTCTCCTCGACCATCGGCAACGAGAAGGTCATCAATCCCGCCCTCACGGAGTCCGAGCAGGCCTTCGTCGACATGACCCTCGCCGGGCTCGACGTCTTCCCCGCCTACTACGCCCACATGGGGCCCGCCAATGTCGCGGGTCCCGCTGAGGTCAACCTCGAGCAGCCAGAGCTCGTCGATCCCGACGAACTGCGCGCCCGCGTGCAGCGGGGCGAGTGGATCGTCGACCTGCGCTCGCGTGAGGTCTTCGCTTCCGGCCACGTCCCCGGTGCCGTCAACTTCGACCTCGACGGGGCCTTCATCAACTACCTCGCCTGGATGATGCCGTGGGGCACCCCCGTCACGCTCCTGGGCGCGACGCCCGAGCAGGTGGCGCAGGCGCAGCGCGAGCTCGTCCGCGTGGGCATCGACCAGCTCACGGGTGCTGCCGTCGGCGGCCCCGACTTCTGGCTGGACGACCCGGCTCATGCCGCGACGCTGCGACGGGTCGCCTTCCACGACCTGGCCGAGGAGGTCAAGGGCGCGGAAGCGCCGTACATCATCGACACGCGCCAGATCCTCGAGTGGGAAGCCGGGCACGTCGCCGGTGCTCACTTCATCCCGTTCTACGAGGTTGCGGACCGGCTCGGTGACATCCCACGCGAACGCCCGGTGTACGTCTACTGCGGCTCGGGCTACCGGGCGGCAGCCGTGACGTCGCTGCTCCAGCACGAGGGCTTCGACAACGTCGTGCTCGTGGACGACATGTTCGGCAATGCGGCAGCGGCAGGCTTCGCGATCGAGTCCACGCCGGCGCCAGAGCGCGAGCCTGGCTGGACGTGGATCGCCTCTCGTGCCGCGGTGCGGTCGCACTCCGAGCGCAGCGGGGCCCACGCGTAGGGGGTTCCTCCTCGCCTAGGCTCGGGTCGTGACCCTCGAGCTCCCGGCACGCACCAGTGCCAAGTGGCGCGCCTACCCGCCCGACGTGCTCCCGCTGTGGGTCGCCGAGATGGACTTCCCTCTCGCCGAGCCGATCGCTGCTGCGCTCCACGACGCCATCGATCGGTCCGACACCGGATACCGCTGGGCAGGGGATCTCCCCGCTGCCTACGCCGAGTTCAGTGCGCGGCGCCTCGGCTGGGCACCCGATCCGGGTCGCATCATGCTGCTCGGTGACGTGCTCGTCGGCATGGCGGAGACGGTGCGGCGCATGTCGGACGGCGCACTTGTCATCACGCCACCGGTGTACCCACCGTTCTTCCACGTCGCCACGACCATCGTGGGGCGCGAACTCGTCGAGGTGCCTCTCGTCCCCGGTGCGGGGTTGGACCTCGACGGCCTTGCCCGGGCATTCGCGCGACCCGACGTCACGTCGTTCCTGCTGTGCAATCCGCACAACCCCACCGGGGATATCTGGTCGCGGGAGCAGCTCGTGGAGATCGCGACCCTCGCCCGACGACACGACGTCCTCGTGATCTCCGATGAGATCTGGGCTCCGCTCACCATGCCCGGGCGCACGATGACGCCGTATCTGAGCTTGGGCGAGGACCTCACCGGCCCGGATGTCGCCTTGGTCGCGGCATCCAAGGCGTTCAACCTCGCCGGCCTCAAGGCCGCGCAGGTCATTGCGGGATCCGACGAGACGATGCGACGCCTGACCGAGCGCCTGCCCATCGAGGTGACCTACTCCGCGGGACATCTCGGGGTCATCGCGTCGATTGCCGCCTACCGTCACGGTGACGCCTGGCTGGACGCCACGCGCGAGCGGATCGATGCGAACGCCCACCTGCTGTCGAGCCTGCTCGTCGAGCACCTTCCGGCCGTCGGGTACGTGCCGGGGGAGTCCACCTACCTCGCCTGGCTCGACTGTCACGAGCTGAGTCTCGGCGACGATCCTGCGACCGTCTTCCTCGATCGAGGCCGCGTCGCGGTGAATCCAGGGACTGACTTCGGTGCTCAGGGAGCGGGTTTCGTCCGCCTCAACCTCGCCACGACCCCGGAGATCCTCACCGAGGCGGTGCGTCGGATGAGCGTCGCTGCAGGTCGGTGACCCCCCTCCAGAGGTCCCGCGTCGGGGCCACCGCGTTCTTCGCGATCAACGGCATCCTCGGGTTCGCCTTCGTCCCGCGCCTCGCGGAGATCCAGGCTCGCCTCGGACTCGACGACGCGGGACTGGGAGTCGTGCTCGCGATCGGCACCGCTGGCGGGCTCGTCGTGGGGCCCCTGGCAGCGCCGCTCGTGCATCGCTGGGGTGCCGTGCCGGTGGCATCGGCGGTCGGGCCGCTGGCGGTGCCCCCCCGCGTCGTCATGGGGCGGGCCCGCGGGCCCGCCGTCCTCCC
>JAPOJD010000157.1 GCA_029978585.1 Actinomycetota bacterium | reverse complement strand
TCGGTCGTGCCGCTCATCGTGAACGTCCACGCGCCCTCCCGGTGCGGCACCCCCTCCTCCCACGGGATGTCCTGGCCGCCTCCGGCGAACGCCGGGACCAGTCGGCTGAGCTCGGGATGCACCGGGCCGCAGTGGTAGCACTCGTTGTAGTTCTCCGCGATGACCTTCCAGTTCGCGCGGACGTCGTAATCGAAGCGCATGCCCACGACGAGCTCGGCGAGCGGGTAGCGCGTCACCCGCGCGGGAATGGACCCGAGTTGCTCCAGCAGCGTGGTCCGCGGGGCGTCGGCGACCCACAGCCAGCCGCCCCAGGTATCGGCGGCGAGTGAAGTCAGCGCGAAGTCGGCCTCGTCGATGTCATCCGCGTGCGGCGCGTGCATGAGCGCACCGTCCAGTGCGTAGGTCCACGAGTGGTACGGGCAGCGCAGGACCTTGGCCGCGCACGGCGGAGCATCCTCAGGCAGGATCTGCGAGCCGCGGTGCCGGCACACGTTGGCGAGGGCGTGCAGTCCCGAGGCATCGCGTGTCACCAGGACCGACTCCCCGCAGAAGTCCACGACAGCCACCCGGCCTGCCTCCGTGAGCCCCAGCTCATCGAGGCGGCCGAGGGCGGTCCATTCGTGGCGGAGCATGTCGCGCTCCCGGGTGAACATCCCCGGGTCGACGTAGTGCTCGCGCGACAGGGCGGCCTCCATGGGGGAATCCTGCCGCATCGGCCACCGGGGGCGGGGCGCCATGGGTACGAATCTCATTCTGCCCACGCTTGTCTGTATCGTGGGGCGATGACATCATCCACCCACTGGAAGGTCCGCCTCGACGACCGCCGCCGCCCCACGCTCCCCGAAGAGCTCCTCTCGGCCGCAGGCATCCCCGCGGGGGCTGACCTCACGGCTCGCGTCGGGGACGAGGGCATGATCATCCTCGAGACGCGCGACGCCGTCAGGGAGCGCATCCGACGTCGGATGGCGCCCCTGAAGACCGGGGTCAGCATGGTCGATGAGCTGCTCGCCGAGCGTCGTGCCGAGGCTGTACGCGAGGACGCATGACGCTGGTCTTGGACGCATCCGCGCTCCTGGCCTACCTCCAGGATGAGCCGGGAGCCGACGAGGTCTACGACGTTCTCGATCGCGCGGTGATGTCAAGCGTCAACCTCAGTGAGGTGGCGGTTCGGATCGGGGCGCGCGGCATAGATCCGGGTCCCGTACTTGATGACGTGCTGGAGTTCGGTCTGGACGTCGTCGACTTCACGTTCGCATGCTCGCGACGGGTTGTCGAAGTCCATACCGCGGAGAGGCGTCTCGGTGCCCGACTGTCCCTCGGGGACCGATGCTGCCTCGCGACCGCCTTGAATGCAGGCCTCCCCGTCCTCACGGCCGACCGCGAGTGGCTGCGCTTCGAGGACCTGGTGCCGATTCGGCTCATCCGCTAGGCGCGGGGGTAGGACTGCTCCCAGGTGCGTTCACGGATGACCGTCTGGCCGTCGCGCACGGTGAGGTGGATGCGGATGTCGTACTCGTCGTCCCTGGTGCTGAGGTCGGTGCTGAGATCCATGACGGACCGGACGTGAGCCGTGACCTCAGGAAACCGCAGCGTGAACTCGACGTCGGAGTGGGCATGCTGCGCGAAGGTCCGCTCGTCCAGGCTCACCCAGCCGTCGTAGCGCTCGGTGCCCGATCCGAACGGCGTCTCGTACGTCGACTCCGAGCCCACGACGCAGCGGGTGACACGCCGCGCGACGTCGCGCTCGATCCGCCACGTGATGCCCTCGGTGTCCTCGCTGGACTCTGGGTTGCCCGGGGCGAACTGCGGGACCGGAGCGGCGGGATCAGGCGCGTAGACGGGCAGCGTCAGCACGGCGTCGCGCAACGTGAGGAAGCCGGGTCCACCCGGCGCGACGACGTTCGGCCAGTCCGCGCCCGCGACGCTCACGCGCAGGGTGCGCCCGGGAAGCCAGCGGTACGCCGTGGCCTCGAGTTCGACATCGACATCTCCGTCGGCCCCGATGAGCAGCGTGCCGCGGGCCACGAGCGTCGACGTCCCGTCGGGGGCGACGTCGCACAGCCGCACCGCGAGGATCGGATGGGGACAGGTCGCGGTCACGTGCGCCCGCAGGTGCGCGTTCCCGGCGATCTCCAGGGGCTCGTCCACGGGGAAGTCCCAGGTCAACGACTTGGCGTCGTCGACGCGCTGGTCGCCGGCCTGGCCGTAGGGCAGGTGTCCGGCGCAGGAGATCCACGCGTCGATCCCCACGTCGGGGCGGACGGCGTACGGCGGTCGGTCCTCGAGTGCGATGTCGCGCGCGCTCGAGCGGGGGCTGGGCCACGTGTCGGCCCGCCACTCCCCGGGCACGGTGTCAAGCACGGGCGACGGGGCGTGGGAGAAGCGGCAGTACCACGCGTGCGGCATCTGCCACTGCGCTCCGGAGGCCACGTAGGAAGGGGGCGCGCCCAGGTGCTCGGCGAAGAACGCCGCCATCTCCGGCACGTGATCGATGCGGGGGCCGGGGGCGCTGGAGGTGGGCGCGGCGTGCGACCACGGGCCCGCGAGCAGGCGGGTCGGCGCGGCGAGACGCTCGACGGTCCGGAAGCTGGTGTTGCGGTAACCGTCGGCCCAGCCCGCGATGATCATCGTGGGGATCTCGATGCGGTCGTCTCCCTCCCCATCGGGACCGAGCCGCACCGAGCCGTGGCGCCAGTACTCATCATCGAGCGGATGCGCCATCCAGGTGAGCTGCCAGGGCTCGTGCTCCTGGACGCGCCGCATCCACTCCTCGCGCCAGCCATCGCCCCAGACCTCCGGTACGGGCGGAAGGGCGTTGATGGCCGCCATGTAGGCGCAGTAGTCGACCTGGTCGATCCACTTCAGGGCGCCGCCCATGCGGTGGACGTCGTCGGTGAAGCGGTCATCCGTGGCGTAGATGGGGATGATCGCGCCGAGGTGTGCGGGACGCTCGCAGGCGAGCTGGAAGGAGTTGAAGCCGCCGTACGACGTGCCGAACATGCCGACGCGGCCCGTGCACCACTCCTGGCCCGCCAGCCAGGCGATGGCCTCGGCCAGGTCGCGCTGCTCGGCCTCGGGGTACTCGTCAGTCGCCCGGCCACTGCTGCTGCCGGTGCCGCGGACGTCGATGCGGGCGACCGCGAAGCCGAACTCGTCGCAGAAGCGCTGGTACTCCGGACGCCAGCCCGACGTCATGTCGTCCTTGCGGTAGGGCAGCGCCTCGAGGATGCAGGGGGCCGGCGTCCCGTCCGGGATGAAGAGGGTCGCCGACAGGCGCTCTCCGTCGGAGAGGGGGATGTACACGCGCTGCATGAAAGGCGACCCTACCGCCGGGGTCACAGCTGTGAGCGGGCTTCAGGCCCGTGCACTTCGGCTGCAAGACTGCGGCGTGCGCCCGACGCGTGTGATCTACGTCGAGAACGACCCTGCGCTGCGCGGGATCATGTCCTCCCTGCTCGATGAGTCGCCTGACATCGACCTGATTCTGGCGACGGGCATCGCCCATGAGGCCCTCGACCAGCGCTTCGTGGAGAGGGCTGACGTGGCGCTCATCGACCTCGCCCTGGGAACGGCCCAGATGAACGGCATCGACCTCGGCCTGGCTATGCGCGAGCTCAACGACAACATCGGGGTCGTCATCCACTCCCAGTACCGCCTCGACACGGTCGCGCGAAGCGTGCCTCCCGCTGCTCTCATCGGGTGGTCCACCCTCCCGAAGTCAGGCTCCCTCGACATCGACGAACTGGTGCGCATCCTGCGCGAGACGGCTAAGGGCGTCACCCGCGTGCACATGCCATCCCAGCCGGAGTCGCCGAGTCCATTGGAGAAGATGACCACGCGACAGCGGGCCGTGATGGGCATGGCGGCGGCTGGAGTGAAGGCTCCGGGGATCGCGCAGCGCCTGTCAATCTCGCACGACGCCGTGCGACAGGATCTGTCCGCTGCCTACCGGCTGCTCATCCCGGAGGCCGATCCCGAGTCGGATGAGATGCGCACACTGGCCGTCCTCGCCTACCTCGACCTGATTCGCCAGGATGACTCCGTGGATGGCCGCTGATCGACGAGGATGGATCCATGCGCTGGTGGCAGTGGATCGGGCCGTGGCCGCTGCGTCCGCTGGCGATCGGTGTCCTGACGGCCGTGTTCGCCATGGCCACGACCTCGTACTCACTCACGGTCGCGACCGCTCCGCGGAACATCGCCGCCGCGATCGCGGCGGGGGCGTGCGGCGGAGCGGTCCTCTGGCTGGCGCGCCGCTTCGCGCCTCACGCCGTGACAGCGCTCCAGGGTTACTTGGCAGCAGTGACCCTCGCCTCCTTGGCGGGCAATGCGGTGCGGCTCCTCAGCGACACGATGCTGACCTTCCCCAACTTCTCCCCGTTGGCCAACTTCGTCGCCACGTGGGCACGCTCGATCCCGTTCGTGCTCATCTTCCTGGCCATCCTCGGAGCCTCCCAGCGTCGCCTGCAGGCCCAGGTGGACAGGGCCGACGATGCGGTCGAGGCCCTGCAGCAGCAGGCCGAGGCCCTGCTCGCCGCCGACGAGAAGGTGCGCCGGCAGGTGGCCCTCGTCCTCCACGACCGGGTGCAGGCGGGCCTCATCGCCGC
>JAPOJD010000235.1 GCA_029978585.1 Actinomycetota bacterium | reverse complement strand
TGCCGTAGGCCTCGTACTGGGCACGAGCATTCTCCTTGGCTCGGAGGCGGGCGGCGTACTGTCGCGCTTCGCTCCGGTAGATCTTGAACCCCTGCACCGTGGCCCCCACGCACGCCAGCGCCCCCATGCCGCTGCCGATGGCGACGACCCACTGATCGGCGGTGATCGATCCACTCTGCGTCGCCATGGCGGCGATCTGCACCCCGGTGGACGCAGTCCCGAGGACGGCTCCGGCAAGACCCGTCCATCGGGCGACGTTGCCCATCTTCATTCCGGCGAGGAGGCCAGGAGCCTTCGAGAGCTTGAACGCCTGGTAGCCGCCGCCCAGGCCGACCAGCAGGCCGGCAATCCCGAGGCCGCGGGCGATCCAGTCGAGGGTCTCGGAGTCGTTGCCCGTGGAGTCGCGCTGGTTGATGGGGTCGCCGTGGGTGTAGCCGTACATGTTGTTGCCCGCGTCGACGACCGGGTCCGGGGCGAGGAAGATCCCCAGCCAGTGGTGGTAGGGACGCGCGCCCAGGAGGGTGATGCTGCTCTCGCCGGGCAGGGTCTCCTGCCGGCTCGAGGCACGCCACGAGTAGTCCGGGATGGGACTGGTCGACGTGGGCGCGACGAGTGGCTCCCCGTACGGCCCGAAGCGCGGCGTCAGGCCGGTCGGGGCCGGTGTGCCGGCGCCGAGGGAGGGCACAGCGACCGTGAGGAGCGCGGAGCCGTCGGCGCCGGGGATCGTGAGGACGGCCTGCTCCCCGGCCTCGGCGATGACGGTGGCACCGCCCGCGAGGGCGAACTGGGTAGCCGCCACGCCGGTCACCTCGCCGTCGGCGACGCCGAGAAGGAACGGTCCCGCGTAGCGCACGGTCGACGCACCGTCGTTGGTGGTGACCGTCTTGTCGAGGACGCCGCCGTCATAGGTGTCGAACGTCGTCCGCACGAAGCCGTCGGCACGCGTCTCGTCGATGCGCGCGACCGTCGTACCCGCGGCCCAGGCCATCGCCAGGGCCCGGGCGCCGGAGATGTTCGTGACGCGCCCGCGGGCGTCGTAGGTGACCTTGGCTTCTCCACCGAGCGCCGGGTCGGTGGTGGCGGTCAGCCTCCCCGAGGCGTCGTAGCAGGTGGAGTACGCGGCACCGTCGCGCGCACCGCTCGTGCGCAGGTTGTCCTTGCCCGCCTGGTAGGAGGTCCCACAGGTGGGTGACGGGGTGCCGAACCCATAGTCGAAGGTCGATCGCGTCCCGTCGGTGACGATCAGGGCGCTGGTGAGTCGGCCTGCGGAGTCGTAGGTGTAGCGCCGTGTCTCCTTCGTCGCCTCCGTGCCTTGCACGACGAGGGACTCGCCCGAGATACGCCCGGAGTCGGCGCGGGAGAGTGCATGCGAGATGCGGGTGAACCGGGCATCGGTGGTGCCGACGTTCACCGAGTCGAGCTGGCCGTTGCCGAAGTAGCCGAAGGAGGCTCGCACGCCATCGGGGTAGCGCACCGATGCGAGTTGCCCGGTCTGCTCGTCGTAGGCCAGGGTGGCCGCGGTGACGCCGTTGATCTTCTGGGTCTCCAACTGGCCGTCGGAGGCACGGTAGGAGTAGTCGAACGTGAGAACCGCTCCGGTCGGAGATGTCTGCACCACGCGGGACGGGTTGCCGAGGATGTCGTAGGTCGTGCTCGTCAGGACTCCCGCGGCGCTCGTGCTCTCCACGTCGCGACCGAGGAGGTCCAGGCGCGTCGTGGAGGTGACCGACGCGCCCGGATTGACCGGGGCGGCCTCGCCGTGCGTGATCGTCTGGGACACCACGCGCGGGTCCCCGTCGACCGCACGCACGTACTCGGTGAGCTCGAGCAGGCCGGCAGGGACGTAGACGGCGGTCGTCTTGATCGTGGAATCGGGGTAGTACGTAACGCACGTGGTCTCATCGCCGACCACGGTCGCGAGCACACGGTCGCGCGCGTCGAAGTACCGGGTAATCGTGGTGCCGTCCTGCCGCGTGATCGTGGAGGGCTGCCCCGAGGAAACCGCGGTCCCTGCCCCGCACGCGGGGGGCAGGCTCGCGGTGCCCGTCTGCGGCCAGTACGCCGTCGTCTGCTCCAGCCCGCCGGGTGTCGTGCGCGTCACGAGTCGCTTGGTCGCGGCCTTCTCGTACTCGAACGACGTGGTGAGCCCGTTGCCCGAGGTCACCTCGCTCGGCCGG